>NZ_JBHUTX010000011.1:78870-152177 GCF_042671245.1 Streptomyces sp. NPDC057099 | reverse complement strand
CGCCCCCGTTGTGTAGCGGCCTAGCACGCCGCCCTCTCAAGGCGGTAGCGCCGGTTCGAATCCGGTCGGGGGTACGCACTACGAAGGCCCCTCACTTCGGTGAGGGGCCTTCTGCGTATCTCCTAGGGGTGCGGGGAACTGCGCGAACAACCACTGACGGCCCGCACTCGACGATGAAACCGCCCCTGTCATGGCGCTGAGTCGGGGAAAGCCTGCCGCGGCGTTGAGGCCGACCTTCCCCGAGAGCACCCCGTAGGTTCAGCCAGTCCGTCGCAGCGCCTCGGAGAGGCGCCCGGCGGCGTCGATCACGGCCTGGGCGTGCATCCGCCCCGGGTGACGGGTCAGACGCTCGATCGGCCCGGAGACGGAGACGGCCGCCACCACGCGGTTCGACGGCCCCCGCACCGGTGCGGAGACGGACGCGACGCCCGGCTCGCGCTCGCCGATCGACTGGGCCCAGCCCCGGCGCCGTACGCCCGACAGGGCCGTCGCCGTGAAGCGGGCGCCCTGCAGCCCCCGGTGCAGCCGCTCCGGCTCCTCCCAGGCCAGCAGGATCTGCGCCGAGGAGCCGGCCTTCATCGTGAGCGTCGAGCCGACCGGGACCGTGTCCCGGAGTCCGGACAGACGCTCCGCCGCGGCGACGCAGATACGCATGTCGCCTTGGCGGCGGTAGAGCTGCGCGCTCTCGCCCGTGATGTCACGGACATGCGTGAGCACCGGGCCGGCCGTGGCGAGGAGACGGTCCTCACCCGCGGCCGCCGCGAGTTCTGCCAGGCGGGGGCCGAGAATGAAACGGCCCTGCATGTCGCGCGCCACCATGCGGTGGTGTTCCAGGGCCACGGCCAGGCGGTGGGCCGTGGGTCGTGCCAGTCCGGTGGCACCGACCAGGCCCGCGAGGGTGGCCGGACCGGACTCCAGAGCGCTCAAGACGAGAGCCGCCTTGTCCAGAACGCCGACGCCGCTACTGTTGTCCATGAAACGATACTCGCGTCTCACTCTGTGAAACGCAAGTTCAATTTTCCGTGGAACCCGCCACTCTTGAAGACACGAAGTCACAACGGCCCGTGACGTACGGGCCTGGCGGCGGATGCGCGGAATCCAGGGGCGCGGGCCCGCCTCCTCAAGATCTCTAGTTGGGCCGGCGGATCGTCGTCGGCCGGAGGGAACAGCGATGGGTAGGACACTCGCGGAGAAAGTCTGGGACGACCATGTCGTCCGGCGCGCCGAGGGCGAGCCCGACCTTCTCTTCATCGATCTGCACCTGCTGCACGAGGTGACCAGCCCGCAGGCCTTCGACGGTCTGCGCAAGAGCGGCCGCAAGGTACGGCGCCTCGACCTCACCATCGCCACCGAGGACCACAACACCCCCACCCTCGACATCGACAAGCCCATCGCCGACCCGGTCTCCCGGGTCCAGCTGGAGACGCTGCGCAAGAACGCCGCCGAGTTCGGCGTGCGCCTGCACCCGCTGGGCGACGTCGAGCAGGGCGTCGTGCACGTCGTCGGCCCGCAGCTGGGCCTGACCCAGCCCGGCACCACCGTCGTCTGCGGCGACTCGCACACCTCCACGCACGGCGCCTTCGGCGCGCTGGCGTTCGGCATCGGCACCTCCCAGGTGGAGCACGTGCTGGCCACCCAGACGCTGCCGATGTCCCGCCCCAAGACCATGGCGATCACGGTCAACGGCGAACTGCCCGACGGCGTCACCGCCAAGGACCTGATCCTGGCGATCATCGCCAAGATCGGCACCGGCGGCGGCCAGGGCTACGTCCTGGAGTACCGCGGCGAGGCCATCGAGAAGCTCTCGATGGAGGCCCGCATGACCATCTGCAACATGTCGATCGAGGCCGGTGCCCGCGCGGGCATGATCGCCCCGGACGAGACCACGTTCGCCTACCTCCAGGGCCGCCCGCACGCCCCCGAGGGCGCCGACTGGGACGCGGCCGTCGCGTACTGGAAGACGCTCAGGACGGACGAGGACGCCGAGTTCGACGCCGAGGTCGTCATCGACGCCGCCGGGCTGGCGCCGTTCGTCACCTGGGGCACCAACCCCGGCCAGGGCGCACCCCTTTCGGCGTCCGTCCCCGACCCTGCTTCGTACGAAGACGCATCGGAGCGCTTCGCCGCCGAAAAGGCCCTGGAGTACATGGGGTTGGAGGCGGGGCAGCCGCTGCGCTCCATCAAGGTGGACACCGTCTTCGTAGGTTCCTGCACCAACGGCCGCATCGAGGACCTGCGGGCCGCGGCCGAGATCGTCAAGGACCGCAAAGTCGCCGACGGCGTACGGATGCTGGTCGTCCCGGGCTCCGCGCGGGTCGGTCTGCAGGCCGTTTCCGAGGGTCTGGACGTCGTCTTCAAGGACGCCGGCGCCGAATGGCGGCACGCGGGCTGCTCGATGTGTCTGGGCATGAACCCCGACCAGCTGGCCCCGGGTGAGCGCTCCGCGTCCACCTCCAACCGCAACTTCGAGGGCCGGCAGGGCAAGGGCGGCCGTACGCACCTGGTGTCGCCGCAGGTCGCGGCCGCTACCGCCGTCCTGGGCCACCTGGCCTCCCCGGCCGACCTGTCCGCCGCCGACGACCGTACGCCCGCTGGAGTCTGAGAACCATGGAAGCCTTCACCACCCACACCGGCCGGGCCGTCCCGCTGCGCCGCAGCAACGTCGACACCGACCAGATCATCCCCGCCCACTGGCTCAAGAAGGTCACGCGCGACGGGTTCGAGGACGGGCTGTTCGAGGCCTGGCGCAAGGACGCGTCGTTCGTGCTCAACCAGCCCGAGCGGCAGGGCGCGACCGTCCTGGTCGCCGGCCCCGACTTCGGCACCGGCTCCTCCCGCGAGCACGCTGTCTGGGCGCTGCAGAACTACGGCTTCAAGACCGTGATCTCCTCCCGCTTCGCCGACATCTTCCGCGGCAACTCGCTCAAGAACGGCCTGCTCACGGTGGTTCTGGAGCAGAAGATCGTGGACGCGCTGATGGAGCTCGCCGAGAAGGACCCGCAGGCCGAGATCACCGTCGACCTGGTCGCCCGCGAGGTGCGCGCCGAGGGCGTCACCGCCTCGTTCGAGCTGGACGAGAACTCCCGCTGGCGGCTGCTGAACGGCCTCGACGACATCTCGATCACCCTCCAGAACGAGGCGGACATCGCCGCGTACGAGGCGACGCGTCCCGTGTTCAAGCCGCAGACGATCCAGCTCTGACCCGGAGCACGATCCGACGCCTCTGAACAAGGCGACTTTCGGCCACCGCAACACCCCCTCTGTACCCCCGATCAGCCCGATCGGGGGTACAGCCGTGTCTGCACCCGAACGGCCCTGTCCGGCCGGAGGGCGACGCTCAACTTCCCACGTTAAGCAGGTGGTTGCCGGGGTACGCGAGGTACAAAGCCGCGACTTCCACGCGTGCCCGGAAGGCCGTTTGCGGCGGTAGTTGTCCCCTGCGCAGGCGACAACTCGCCCCAGATGGCACAATCTGTGCATGGAACACGACGGCCAACTCGAGCTCTATGCGGCAGTCGCGGACCAACTCAAGGAAGCGCACGCAAGGGTGCGCGCACTGCAAGTCCCGGAGGGCGTACGGATGGCGCTGACCCGGAAGCTGCTGGTCATTACGGCCGCGGCCAAGCACGATCTCGCCGACGCGGCAAGGCGGCTGGAACGGTTCACCGCGGACCTCGACGAGGGACGTCTCCCCGACGAGGAACGCTGAACCGGACGACACCGCCGAGTTCGTTGCGGCACAAGGGTGAGAAGCCCGTTTCGTGTTTGATTTGCGGTATATATCTGCCTAACGTGCGAAAAAGCTTGAACACTTTCGTTCTGGCGATGTCTCCGAAGGGGAAGACGTGAACAAGGCGCAGCTCGTAGAAGCGATTGCCGACAAGATGGGCGGCCGCCAGCAGGCCGCCGATGCTGTCGACCACGTACTGGACGCCATCGTCCGCGCGGTCGTCTCGGGTGAGCGGGTTTCCGTCACCGGCTTCGGTTCGTTCGAGAAGGTCGACCGTCCGGCCCGGTACGCCCGTAACCCCCAGACGGGCGAGCGGGTTCGGGTCAAGAAGACCTCCGTTCCGCGCTTCCGCGCGGGTCAGGGCTTCAAGGACCTGGTCAGCGGCTCGAAGAAGCTGCCGCGTGGTGGCGAGGTCTCGGTCAAGAAGGCGCCGAAGGGCAGCCTGACCGGCGGTGCCGGCGCGACGGTCAAGAAGGCCGCCGCGAAGAAGGCGACCGCGAAGAAGGCCGCCGCCAAGAAGACCACCGCCAAGAAGACGACGGCGAAGAAGGCGACCACGAAGACGGCGGCCGCGAAGAAGACCACGGCGAAGAAGGCGCCCGCCAAGAAGACCACGGCGACCGCCAAGAGCACCGCCGCGAAGAAGACCACCGCCAAGAAGGCCCCGGCGAAGAAGGCCACGGCCAAGAAGGCGCCCGCCAAGAAGTCGACGGCGCGCAAGACCACCGCCAAGAAGACCACCGCCCGCAAGAAGTAAGGGCGCCGGGGTACACACGCGACGGGCCGGACTCCCGCATGGAGTCCGGCCCGCGGCGTGTTCGCGCAGAGGTCGTTCAAGAGTCGTTCAAGCAGAGGTCAGAGGGTCTGCAGCGTCACCAGAGTGATCCTGAGGTCGTCCTTCGCGCCTTCCACCTCGATGCGCACGCGCTGCCCCGGGCGCAGCAGCCTGAGACCCCCCGCGTCGAACGCCGGCGCGTCGAAGGGCACCGGGGTGCCGTCGTCCAGGAGCACCTGCCCGCTGCGGCTCTCGGGGTCGTACGTGTACGCGGTCGCCTGCATGGCCGCAGCCTACTGCCCGGGGATCAGCAACCGCGCGGCGGCCGCGGCCGTATGGGGACCTACCCCCAGGGCCAGCGCGTTGCGCAGGTCGTCGCCGGTGTCCACGTCCTGGCGTACGGAATCCACGTCGGCAAGGCACAGTTCCACGGCCCCGGAGGCGCGGTGCCGGGCCCGGGAATCGGTACCGAAGGCGGGGAGCAATTCACGGCCCGGAGTAGCGGCCAGCAGGGTCGTACCGATTGCGGCCGCGTCCGGGAGAAATGCGCGGGGGAATTCAGCCGCCGCGTCGAGTACCCGGGTCAATTCCGGCGGGCGCAGTGCCGGCAGATCGGCGTTGAGTGCGGCCACCGGACTTCCGGGGCGAGTGGACCTTGTGATCCCCGCCCCGTGCGCGAGAGCGGCGTTGAGGCCGCTGCCCGGTTCGTCGGGGATGATCGCGGCGCCGAGTACGGCCAGCTCACGGCCCGCCCGGGCGTCGTCCGTGACGACTGCCACATCCCGGACCGCGGGGCAGGCCAGCGCGGCCGCCACGGTGTCCTGGGCGAAGGCGAGCGCCAGGCCCGGCCGCAGCCCGTCGTCCGCGGTGTCCGCAAGCCTGCTCTTGGCCTGGGCCAGGGGTTTCAGGGGTACGACCAACGTCCACTGCACAGGTGTTCCGTCCCTCTCTTGTCGCGGTCATTGTCACCCGGGGCATCGGGCGGCGGGTGGGTCGGGGCGTACGGTGTTCTCGACAGACCGGCGGCCTGGGGCGACACTTGTGCGGCCCCCCGTGGCCCCCGCTTCAGGCCCTAGAGGAAGGTGTCCGCGTGCCCCGCCGCAGAATCGGCTTCTGGTACCGCCTAGCTGCGGTGATCTGCAAACCGCCGCTGGTGGTTCTGCTCAGGCGGGACTGGCGCGGAATCGAGCACATTCCGGCTGATGGTGGATTTATCACCGCGGTGAACCACAATTCGCACATCGATCCTTTCGCCTACGCGCACTTTCAGTACAACACCGGGCGCGTCCCGCGATTCCTCGCGAAGAGCGGGCTTTTCAAGAGCGGATTCGTCGGGGCCGCGATGCGAGGCACCGGGCAGATCCCCGTCTATCGCGAGAGCACGGACGCGCTCAGCGCATTCCGGGCCGCGATCGAGGCCGTGAACCGTGGTGAATGCGTCGCCTTCTATCCCGAGGGCACGCTCACCCGCGATCCGGAAGGCTGGCCCATGACCGGCAAGACCGGGGCGGCGCGCGTCGCCCTGGAGACCAAGTGCCCGGTGATCCCCGTCGCCCAGTGGGGCTGCAACGAGCTGCTGCCGCCGTACGCGAAGAAGCCGCACCTCCTGCCGCGCAAGACGCACCGCGTGCTCGCCGGACCGCCCGTGGACCTCACGCGGTTCTACGACCAGGAGATGACCGCGGACCTCCTGAAGGAAGCCACCGAGGTCATCATGGCCGCCGTCACCGGTCAGCTGGAGGAGATCCGCGGGGAGAAGGCGCCCGCCACGCCCTACGATCCGCGCCGGGAACGGGTCGAACAGCGGCGCCGCACCCAGGCGCAGACACAGCGGGGCGGGCAGGAATCGGTGCAGTCGGTGCAGTCGGTGCAGTCGGCGCAGGAAGAGGGGCTGGGCAAGTGAGCAAGCCGGTCAAGGCGGCGGTCCTGAGCGCCGGTTCGTGGGGTACGGCGTTCGGCATGGTGCTCGCCGACGCGGGGTGCGAGGTCACCCTGTGGGGGCGCCGTCCGGAGCTCGTGGAGGCGATCAACTCCACCCGCACCAATCCCGACTACTTCCCGGGCGTCGAGCTGCCGGAGAACGTACGGGCCACCACGGATCCCGCGGAAGCGGCCGCGGACGCCGACTTCACGGTCCTCTCGGTCCCCTCGCAGACCCTGCGCGGCAACCTCGCCGAGTGGAGCCCGCTGCTCGCCCCGAACACGGTCCTCGTGTCGCTGATGAAGGGCGTCGAACTCGGCTCCGCGATGCGGATGAGCGAGGTCATCGACGACGTCGCCAAGGTCGGCCCGGACCGCATCGCCGTGGTCACCGGGCCCAACCTGGCCCGGGAGATCGCCGCGCGGATGCCGGCCGCCGCCGTGGTCGCCTGCACCGACGAGGCCGTCGCCCAGCGGCTCCAGGCCGCCTGCCACACGCCGTACTTCCGCCCGTACACCAACACGGACGTCGTCGGCTGCGAACTCGGTGGCGCGGTGAAGAACGTCATCGGGCTGGCCGTCGGCATCGCGGACGGCATGGGCCTCGGCGACAACGCCAAGGGCTCGCTCATCACCCGCGGTCTCGCCGAGACCACCCGGCTCGGCATGGCCCTGGGCGCCGACCCGCTGACCTTCTCCGGACTCGCGGGCCTGGGCGACCTGGTGGCCACCTGCTCCTCGCCGCTGTCCCGCAACCACACCTTCGGCACCAACCTCGGCAAGGGCATGACGCTGCAGGAGACCATCGCGGTCACCAAGCAGACCGCCGAGGGCGTCAAGTCCTGCGAGTCGGTGCTGGATCTGGCCCGCCGGCACGGAGTCGACATGCCGATCACCGAGACGGTCGTGGACATCGTGCACGAGGGAAAGCCTCCGGTCGTGGCCCTCAAGGAGCTGATGTCGCGCAGCGCGAAGCCCGAACGACGCTGAGCGACGCGACGCCGGGGGCGCTGTATCCCCGTCCTACCAACGGGTACTCTCAACCCGATATGAGCACCGAGAACCTCCCCCAGAGCCCCGAGCAGCCGCCTCGCAAGCCGCGTGTGGCCGTCGTGTTCGGCGGGCGCAGCTCCGAACACGGGATCTCCGTGGTCACCGCCGGCGCCGTCCTCAAGGCCATCGACCGGACCAAGTACGACGTCCTGCCGATCGGCATCACCCAGGACGGACGGTGGGCGCTCACGGCGGACGAACCGGAGCGGATGGCGATCGTCGACCGGCGCCCGCCGAGCGTCGACGCGCTCGCCGAGTCCGACGAGGGCGGAGTGATCCTCCCGGTCGACCCCGCCAACCGCGAAGTCGTCTACAGCGAGCCGGGATCGGTTCCCAAGGCGCTCGGCGAGGTCGACGTGGTCTTCCCGGTGCTGCACGGCCCGTACGGCGAGGACGGCACCCTCCAGGGCCTTCTGGAGCTCTCCGGCGTCCCGTACGTGGGTTCGGGCGTGCTCTCCTCGGCCGTCGGCCAGGACAAGGAGTACATGAAGCGGGTGTTCACCTCCTTCGGGCTCGGCGTCGGCCCGTACGTGGTGGTCCGCCCGCGCGAGTGGGAGCGGGACGAGACCGCCGCCCGCAAGAGGATCGTGGACTTCGCCGGCGAGCACGGCTGGCCGCTGTTCGTGAAGCCCGCGCGCGCCGGTTCGTCGATCGGCATCACCAAGGTCGACGACCTCTCCGGACTCGACGAGGCGATCGCCGAGGCCCAGCGGCACGACCCGAAGATCCTCGTGGAGGCCGCGCTGCGCGGCCGTGAGATCGAGTGCGGCGTCCTGGAGTTCGAGGACGGCCCCCGGGCCTCCGCCCCCGCCGAGATCCCCACGCCCGAGGCGCACGCGTACTACGACTTCGAGGCCAAGTACATCGACTCGACGCCGGGGATCGTGCCCGCGCCGCTGACGCCCGAGGAGACGGCCGAGGTCCAGCGCCTGGCGGTCGAGGCCTTCGAGGCGGCGTCCTGCGAGGGCCTGGTCCGGGCGGACTTCTTCCTCACCGAGGACGGCGAGTTCGTCATCAACGAGATCAACACGATGCCCGGCTTCACGCCCATCTCGATGTATCCGCAGATGTGGCAGGCGAGCGGGGTGTCCTACCCGGAGCTGGTGGACCGCCTGGTGCAGGCGGCACTTCGCCGTTCGACGGGCCTGCGCTGAATCGACCGCGCGTCGCGGGAAGCGTCAGGAGGTGTCAGGAGGCGATCCCCTCGGGGATCGCCTTCTTCACTGCGGAGGCCAGATCGATCAGCACCCCGGAGGTGTCCGGCCCCTCGGGCACGCGCACTTCCACGTACGCCTCCCGGTTGGCCGTGGTGAAGACGTGCCCCCCGTCGTCCCGCTCCTCCATCAGCCAGTCCACCCCGTTCACACCCCCGGCGACCGCGTCCGGATCACGTCCGTCCGCCACCTTCGGGTCGATCATCTTCGGCGGCTGCGGCACACCGCAGCGAAGTATGATCGCCGGGCTGCCCCAGCCCGCCGTCAGCGCCGACGCGGGCTCGGGGTCCTCGCGACGCTCACCGTCCACCTTCGCGGGCAGTACCTTGTCCAGGTTCCGGCACAGTTCCGTGGCCTTGGCGCCCGGACTGGGAACCGCCGCCGACGCGCTGTCGTCTGCTGAGGAGCAGCCCGCGACAGTGATCAACAGCGCGAGAGCGGGCAGGCGGAACATGCGGAAGACAGAAGGGTGCCGGTGACGGAAAGAGTTCACCGGCACAGGGTAGACGGGGGCTAGATATGGACGACCGGGCAGGTCAGGGTGCGGGTGATGCCGTCCACCTGCTGGACCCTGGCGACCACCAGGCGACCGAGATCGTCGACGGTGTCGGCCTGGGCCCGCACGATGACGTCGTAGGGTCCCGTCACGTCCTCGGCCTGGACGACCCCAGGGATCTTGCTGATCGTCTCGGCGACGGTCGACGCCTTGCCGACCTCCGTCTGGATCAGGATGTACGCCTGTACCACGGAACCTCCAGGGCGGCCACGAGGATCATGTGGGGAAAAGGAACGCCACGGTATCGCGTCGCCGCTCACCACGGGGAGACCCGTGGGGACCGGGTCTTGCGCGCCGGGGCGCGGATCCGGCAGAACATGACGGTCACTTCGACCGTAGCGAGGCCCCAGTTGCCTCGCGACCGGGCATGCACAGGGACAGAAGGGGAGAGAGGGCGATGAAGGGCACTGTTGGTGAGCTCGGTGAGTTCGGGCTCATCAGGGAGCTCACCTCCCGTCTGACCACCACCCCGGCGGTCCGGGTCGGCCCCGGCGACGACGCCGCCGTGGTGGCCGCGCCCGACCGCAGGGTCGTGGCCAGTACGGACATCCTGGTGGAGGGCCGGCACTTCCGCCGGGACTGGTCGACGGCCTACGACGTGGGCCGCAAGGCGGCCGCGCAGAACCTCGCCGACATCGCCGCCATGGGCGCCGTGCCGACCGCGCTGCTGCTCGGTCTGGTCGTCCCGGCCGAGCTGCCGGTGACCTGGCCGAGCGAGCTGATGGACGGCCTGCGCGACGAATGCCAGGTGGCGGGCGCCGCCGTGGTCGGCGGTGACGTCGTACGCGGCGACTCGATCATGGTGTCGATCACGGCGCTGGGCGATCTGCGCAACCAGGAGCCGGTGACGCGGGCGGGCGCGCAGCCCGGCGACCTCGTCGCGGTGACCGGCTGGCTGGGCTGGTCGGCGGCCGGGTACGCGGTGCTGTCGCGGGGGTTCCGCTCGCCGCGCGCGTTCGTGGAGGCCCACCGGCGTCCCGAGCCGCCCTATCACGCGGGTCCGGCCGCCGCCGGGCTCGGGGCGACCGCGATGTGCGATGTGAGCGACGGGCTGATCGCCGACCTCGGGCACATCGCCGAGGCCAGCAAGGTGCGGATCGACATCCGCTCCGGGGCGATCGACATCCCGACCCAGATGAACGACATCGGGCAGGCCGTCGGCGTCGACCCCATGCAGTGGGTGCTGACCGGGGGAGAGGACCACGCGATCGTGGCCACGTTCCCGTCGGACGTGAAGCTGCCCGCCCGCTGGAAGGTCATCGGCGAGGTCCTCAACCCCTCGGCGCTGCCCCAGGTCACGGTCGACGGAGCGCCGTGGACCAGCAAGGGCGGCTGGGACCACTTCGGAGACATAGAGTCATGATCCCCAACGTCCTTACGGTGGCGGGCTCCGACTCCGGCGGAGGCGCGGGCATCCAGGCCGACCTGAAGACGATGCTCGCGCTCGGCGTGCACGGCATGAGCGTCGTCACGGCGGTGACCGCGCAGAACTCCCTCGGCGTGCAGGGCGCTTGGGAACTGCCCGTGGAGGCCGTGCGGGCCCAGTACCGCAGTGTCGTCGACGACATCGGCGTCCAGGCGGTCAAGACCGGCATGCTGGCCTCCGCGGAACTCGTGGAGGCGGTGGCCGAGTTGCTCGCGGGGACGGACGCCCCGGCGGTCGTCGACCCGGTGGGCGTCTCCAAGCACGGCGACTCCCTGCTCGCCGCCTCGGCGCTGGACTCCGTCCGTACGAAGCTGCTGCCGGTGGCCACGGTCGCCACGCCGAACCTCGACGAGGTGGCCCAGCTGACGGGGGTGCGGGTCGAGTCGGAGGAGGAGCTGCGGCGGGCCGCGGCGGCCGTGCTGGCGTACGGGCCGCGCTGGGTGCTGATCAAGGGCGGGCATCTGCCCGGGGACGCGGTGGATCTGCTCACCGACGGCTCCGAGGAGCACTGGCTGCGGGCGCCGCGTCATGACAACCGGCACACGCACGGTACGGGCTGCACCCTGGCGTCCGCGATCGCCTCAGGGCTCGCGAAGGGGCGGTCGGTGCCGGAGGCGGTGACGGCGGCCAAGGAGTACGTCACGGGGGCCGTCGCGGCCGGCTTCGCGCTCGGCGGGGGCATCGGGCCGGTGGACCACGGCTGGCGGTTCCGGGCCGGGTCCTGAGCGTCCGGCCTTTGCCCGTCCGGCCTTTCCTGGATATCCGGACACGCCAAAGAGCCGGTCCACCTGAGGTGGACCGGCTCTGTAAGCGAACCAGCAGTGGTTGCGCGCTAGCTGAGCGTCAGCGCGAGACCTTGCCGGCCTTGATGCACGAGGTGCAAGCGTTCACGCGCTTCGGCGTCCCGCCCACCACGGTACGCACACGCTGGATGTTCGGGTTCCAGCGGCGGGGCGTACGGCGGTGCGAGTGCGAGATGTTGTTGCCGAAGCCCGGCCCCTTGCCGCAGACGTCGCAGTTGGCAGCCACGGGTCACTCCAAAGACTTCAGATGCACTTACGGTTAATCCCGGCATGCCGGGATCGAGATCGTGGGGCTCGCAATGAGCCGTCCGGTCTGAGTGGCGCTGCCAGGGGGAAGGCCCGATCGGGATCGGGCAACCGGAGCAGCATACAACGGCTGCACCCGTAGAGCGAAACTACCATGGCGGCTCAGGGGTCGGCCCCGGCCCACTTCCGGTCCGGACCGCCCCGGAGACTACGCTGCGTGCCACGTCCAGCAGCTAAGGGAGGCGCGGTGGCGCAGGTGCCGCAGACATTCTTCGATGCTCTCGCGGTGCGCACCTGGTGCGGTCTCGCTCTCGAGACCCTGGGGCGGGCGCGTGAGGAGATCGACGCGATCAATGTCTACCCCGTGGCGGACGGGGACACCGGCACGAACCTCTACCTGACCGTGGAGTCCGCGGTCGCGGCGGTCGAGGCGGTGTTCGCGGGCCATGCCGCGGGGTCGGGCCCCGAGGGGCCGACGCTCGCCGACGCCGCCCGCGCGATGGCGCACGGGGCGCTCATCGGTGCCCGCGGGAACTCCGGGACGATCCTCGCCCAGCTGCTGCGCGGCATGGCCCAGGTGCTGGCCGACGACGAGGCCGCCGACGCCGATGGCCAGGGCCTGCGGCTCGCCCTGCGGCACGCGGCCGACTCCGCCCGCCAGGCCGTGGCCCACCCCGTCGAGGGCACCGTCCTCACGGTCGCCTCGGCCGCCGCCGACGCCGCCGACGGTGCCGAGGGCGACTGCGGGAAGGTGGCCCGGGCTGCCTACGAGGGAGCGCGCGCGGCCCTCGCCGCGACCCCGGGCCAGCTGCCCGTCCTGGAACGCGCCGGGGTGGTCGACGCCGGTGGGCGAGGGCTGGTGGCGGTGCTCGGGGCGCTGGTGGAGACGTTCACGGGGGAGATGCCCCGGGCGGTGGTGGCGGGTGCGGTGAGCGTGCCGGGGGCCAGGGCGTCCGGAGAACCCGACGACGGCCCCGCCCCGGTCGGCGGCACCCCGGGCGAGTGCGCCGACAGCACCGCCGCGGCGGACCGGGACGGGCCCGCCTTCGAGGTGATCTACCTCCTGGAGGCCGAGGACCCGGCCGTGGCACGGCTGCGGGAGCGGCTCGACGCCCTCGGGGACTCCCTCGTCGTGGTCGGCGGCGACGGGCTGTGGAACGTCCATGTCCATGTCGACGACGCGGGCGCCGCCGTCGAGGCCGGCATCGAGGCCGGGCGGCCCTACCGGATCCGCATCACGCACTTCGGCGCAGGCGACGTGCACACCACCGGCGCCGAACGGCCGCCCCGGGAGCGCGCCCAGCGCGCCGTCGTGGCCGTCGTGCCCGGTGAGGGCCTGGCCGGGCTGTACGCCGAGGCCGGCGCGACCACCGTGCTCGCACGCCCCGGGGAGCCGCCCGCGAGCGGCGAGCTCGTACAGGCCGTACGGCGGGCCCACGCGCGCGAGGTCGTGCTGCTGCCCAACGACGCCGAACTGCGTCACACCGCCGCCGCGGCGGCCGAGCAGGCGCGTACGGAGGGCATCCGCGTGGCCCTCATCCCGACCCGCTCGGCGGTCCAGGGCATCGCCGCGCTGGCCGTGCACGAGCCGGAGCGCCGCTTCGACGAGGACGTGGTGTCGATGACCTCGGCGGCCGGCGCGACCCGCTACGCCGAGGTCACCGTCGCCGAACGCCAGTCCTGGACGATGGCCGGCATCTGCCAGGCCGGCGACGTCCTGGGCCTGATCGACGGCGACGTGGCCGTGATCGGCGCGGACGTCGCGGCCACCGCCGAGACCGTCCTGGACCGGATGCTCGCGGCCGGGGGCGAGATGGTCACCCTGGTGCTCGGCGACGACGTCCCCGAGGCGATCGCCGAGCACCTGGAGGGCCGGGTCCGCGAGGGGTACCTCGCCGTCGACACGGTCGTGTACCGGGGCGGACGGCAAGGAGCCCTGCTCCTCATCGGAGTGGAGTAGGGGTAGGCCGGGGTCTGCGTGGAGCAGGCCCGGGACTCACCCCTGCCGTTCCGCCACGGACTGGAGCATGTGCCCGGCCTCCGCCCGCCTGGCCCGTACCTCCTGGTCCTCGTCGGCGTCCGTGTCGTCGAAGCCGTCGTGTCCCTCGTAAGCCGCCAGCACCGCACCCGCGCGTGCCACGGCCTCGGCGGGGCGGCCCAGGTCGGCCTCCAGCCAGCCCGCGGCCAGCTCGGCGCCGGTGCGGCTGTGCAGGGCGCCGTCCCCGAGGGCCCTGAACACCTCCACCGACCGGACCACTTGGGACAGGGCCTCCTCGAACACGGCCCGGTCCGAGGCGTTTTCCACTCCTTCGGAGGCGGAGCGGGCCAGCAGGTCGCCGAACTGCCGGTGGGTGTGGCCTAGTTCCGCTTCGAGCCGGAGCCGGGATTCCTCGTCGGCGGCCGTGTCCCGCGCCGCCTCGCACTCCCGGACCGCGCTCGCCATCAGACCGCGCGCCTCGTCCAGCCCGTCCGGCGCCTGCGATGCCAGCCAGGCGCGGGCGCGCAGGGAGCGGACCAGCCCATGGGTGTTGCCGAGTTCGCGCCACAGGTCGCCCGCGCGCGTGTAGGCCCGGTCCGCCTCGGCGGCCAGCCCGGCCTGCCCGAGGGACTCACCCGCCAGGTGGGCGAGGGTGGCGTGGTCGTGCTGCTCGGGCCAGTGCCGGGCGATCTCGGCCGCCTGCAGACGTCGTTCGGCGGCGGCGCGGTGTTCGCCGAGTTCGCTCAGGCAGTCGCCGAGCCACCACTGGGTCTGCACGACCGCCCCGTCGCCGTGCGTCTCGGTGGTCAGGTCGGGCAGCGCCGACTCCAGCACCTCGGCGGCCTCGGCCCACCGGCCCTGCCGCAGCAGGAACCCGCCGAGCTGCTGCCGTGCCCAGGCACCCAGCGTCGCGCTCTCGCCCGCCTCGTCGGCCCAGTGCGCGGCCTGCAGGGCGTGCTCCGCGGCCTCCACGGCCTCGCCCCGGCCGCCGGTCACCTCGGCGAGCTGGAGGTGCAGCTGGGCCCGGCCGGGTGCCTCCAGATGCGGCCCGCCGTGCTCCAGGGCCGCCCGCAGTGCCCGTTCCGCCTCCGCCATGTCGTCGAGGTGGTGGGCCAGGGAGGCCAGCCGGGCCTCGTACTCCACCGCGTACCAGGGCAGCCCGGCCGCGACGAACGCCGCCGCGCCGCGCGCGAACAGCTCCGCCGCCGACTTCAGGTCCCCGGCCAGTCCGGCCAGCTCGGCGAGCATCGCCTGCGCCTCGGCGGCCCGCGCGGCCAGCCGTACGTCCGCCCCGGTCCGCCCGTCGACGAGCGCCAGGACCTCCCGGACGGCGGCTTCGGCCTCGGCGAGCACCGCCTCCGTCCCGGGGCCCTCGGCCTCGTGCGCCCGGCGCATCAGGATCCGGGCCCGTCCCATCACGACGGACGCCGTCTGGCTCAGGCCCGTGCCGCCGGCGGCGTACAGCGCGAGGATCTCGTCGTACGGGCCGGCCACGGCCACGAACGCCTCGGCCACGTCACCCCCGAGAGCGCGTACGTACGCCGCACGCGCGCGTGCCGCCAGGGCCTCGCCCGGGTCGCCCGCCTCCGCGTACAGCCCGGCGGCCCGCTCGAAGAGCACGGCACCCTCGGGGCCGAGGCCCATCGCCTCGTGGTCCGCGATCTCGGCCCGGTCGCGCGGGTCCAGCTCGACGCCCTCCGCCGCCCCGGCGACCGCCGCCCACGCCTCCACGGCGCCCGGCCGCAGGGTGTCCGACAGCCGCCGTGCCTCGGCCAGCAGAGCGGGCAGATCCGGCTGCGCGGCGACAGCGGTCGTCACGGCCGGGGGAGCGGGCGGAGGGACCGGCCGCACCGACCGCACCCCCAGCGGCAGCCGCTCCACCAGGGGTTGTCGCGCCATACGCGCGCGGGCCCGCTCGCTGACGTGGGCCGTGCCGTTGCGCTCGTCGAAGCGCGACGCCAGGGCCAGGGCCTCCGCACGCGCGTGCGTGGCCAGTTCCCGGGCGGTCCACTCCCGGCCGGCCGGGCCCGGCACCTGCCGGTCGCCGAGACCGAGGCCGGTCAGGCGGTCCATGAGCAGGGCCACCACGCTCATGAAGTCCAGCTTGCTCTGCGGCTGCCCGTCGTCCGTGAAGTACGCGGGCCGCTCCGCGAGCAGCTCGAGACCGCGTGCCTCGTTGCCGGTCAGCGCGCAGAACTCCACGTGCTCCGCGTATGCGCCGCGCATGCTCTCCATGGCCCGGACCAGCCGGACGCCCCGCAGATGGTGCGCGCGGGCCTCGTCGAGGCGGCCCAGCCGCAGCAGCGGCACCAGGGAGGAGGCGAGGACCGTGTGCGGCTCGTGGGCGCAGCTGTACTCGCCCTCCAGCACCGGCCGCCACAGCTCCACGGCCTCCGCGTCCCGGCCCAGCTCCGCCTGCCACCAGCCCTGCCCGTGCAGCTCGCACGCGTGGCAGTCGGCCATGGCGTCCCGGTCGGCGGCCAGCCACGCGGCGTACGCCCGCTCGGCCCGCGCGACGTCCCCGACATGGGCGGCCACGCTGTGCTCGGCGCCGCGCACGGCCCGCTCGGAGTGCCCCGCGAGCCGGTAGCGGTGCTCCATCTCGCCGAGCCACTTCTCGATCGACGCGAGCGGGATGTGCGGCTGGTCGAGCATGCCGGACGACACCCACTTGAAGACCCAGTGCAGCGAGTGGGTCTCGTACTCGTCGAAGTCCTCGGGGTGTTCGTCCCACAGGCGCAGCAGCCGCGCGAAGGGGACGAACATCTTCCCCTTCTCGGAGCTGTAGTTGTAGACCTTCAGCTGGTGCCCGAGCGCCTCGATCACGGCGAGCGGGACGGTCAGCTTCTCGGCCGCCGTCAGCAGCTCCTCCGCACGCGCGTTGCGGGCCGGACCCTCCGGCTCCTCGGAGTTCTCCGCCATCGCCCGGCGCAGGGCGTCGAAGTCGGTGATCTCACTCATGCCTGACCGTCCTCGCTGTGCGTGGCCCACTCCAGGAGACCGATGAACGCGCGGTTGAGCAGCGCCGAATCGGCGGGCCTCAGCGGCCGCTGCGCCATCAGCAGGGCCTGCCCGTACAGCGACTCCGCCGCCGTGCCGATCAGCTCCGGGTCGCGCAGCGCGCTGATCCGGCGGACCAGCGGGTTGAGGTGGTTCAGCACCAGACGCGCGCGGGGAGCACTGCCGCGCAGCGAGCCGAGGATGCCCGCCCACAGGTCGTCGGCCTGCGCCTCGGCGTCGGCCCGGGCCTGTTCGTGCCGGGCGTCCCGGTCGTCGAGGTGCAGCGCGGGCACCGAGAGCGGGTGGAAGGCCCGCAGCACCACATCGCAGCCCAGCTGGTCGAGCCGGGCCCGCGCCGCCGCCAGGAAGCCCGAAAGGGCCAGCTCCTCGGCCGGGTCGACCGCGTCCAGATGGGCGGTCACCGTCTCCGCGTCCAGCTCCGCGACCACGGTCCCCGGCCGTACCGAGGGCAACGCCTCCACCAGCTCGCTGTCGTACGTGTAACCGCCGTTGATCACGCCGATGCCCTGCGCGGACGCGATCGGCGCGACCTGCCGGTACTCCTCGACGGTCCGTGTGAAGTGCACCACCGGGTGCCGCTGCGCGAACTCCTCCAGGGACAGCCGCCCGTCGCTCGTCTCGAAGGGCAGCCACGGCAGCATCGTGCGCAGCATCTCGCGGTCGTGCCGGGCCAGCGACTTCACACCCAGGTGGTGCACCGACAGGAACGCGGCCAGCCGTTCCGGATCACCGGCCGCCAGGCCCGTCAGCCACGCGCGGATGCGCTCGCCCAGCGCCTCCCGTACGGCGGCCAGGGTCTCGTCCTCGTACAGCGACTCGCGTGACGCCGTCGGCCGCAGGCTGTCCGTGTCGAGCACGCAGCGCACGAAGAAAGCCCAGTCGGGCAGCAGCTGCTCGGCCCGCTCGGTCAGCAGCATGCCCTTGAGATGCACACGATGACCCGCGCGCTGGGCCGGGCTGACCGCCGACGGCAGCACATACGCCACCCCGCGGATGCCGGCCAGCGGCACGGCCAGGTCGATCGAGTCCAACGGGGTGAAGCCGAACAGGTCGTGGCAGTGCCGGGCGAGGGCGACGCGGCGGGATGCCGGGCTCGGATACGAACGGTCCCAGGGCGCCGGCAGGTCGGTGACCGCCTCGTCGCCCACCCGGACGTCGTACGGCAGCAGCGACCCGAAGTCCCGTGCCAGGGCCGCGACCCGCTCGGGCGTGAGCCACTCCGCCGCCCCCGCCCGGGCCACCAGATGCACGGTGGTGCCCGGTTCGGGCCGCTCGGCGTCCGGCAGCGTCCGCACGGTGTACGAACCGTCGTCCCGGGCCGTCCACTCCACGGGCGGCGCCCCGGGCGTACGGGCGCTGCGGCTGACCACCCGGATCCGCTCGGCCACGACGAAACAGGCCAGCAGCCCGATGCCGAACTGCCCGAGGAAGTCGGAGCGGGCCTCCTGAAGGCCCTCGGCACGCTTGGAGCTGCGCCCGATGGTGGCGAGCAGACTGTGCACGTCCTCCTCGGTGAGCCCCACGCCGGTGTCCTCGACCCGCAGCGTGCCGCCCTGCGCGGACAGCCGCACCCGGGCCGGGGCGTCGGGCTCCGCCGCGCGTCTGGCGGTGATGGCGTCCACCGCGTTCTGCAGCAGCTCGCGCAGATACACCTTGGGACTGGAGTAGAGGTGGTGGGAGAGCAGGTCCACCAGACCACGCAGGTCGACCTGGAACGTATGAGGTGACTGGGGCGAACGGGGTGCCTGGGAAGCCTGTGAGGTCTCGGAATCCATCATCACGGCGCCGGTGGGAGGACTCGCGACGGCGCGGGGTCGGGCGGTCCCGGTGGGGCGGTGACCGCGAAGAAGGGCCGGGAGCGCGCCATCCTAAGGCCCGAACCAGCCGTCTGACCAGGGATTTCCCGGACGTATCCGGCAAGGATCGCCGCGGCCTCTACGGCATTGTCAGTGGCGTGGTGTGCAATGGATCTCGTGCCCGCACTGGAAGAACCCCTGCGACAACCGCTGAAGTCGGTGCTCGGCCCCGCCACCGCGAAGGTGATGGCCGAGCACCTCGGCCTGCTCACCGTCGGCGACCTGCTCCACCATTACCCGCGCAGATACGAGGAGCGCGGCCAGCTCACCCACCTCGCCGACCTCCCCATGGACGAGCACGTCACGGTGGTCGCCCAGGTGGCCGACGCCCGCCTGCACAGCTTCGCCTCCGCCAAGGCCCCGCGCGGCAAGGGCCAGCGCCTCGAAGTCACCATCACGGACGGCAGCGGCCGCCTCCAACTGGTCTTCTTCGGCGCCGGTGTTCACAAGCCCCACAAGGAGCTCCTGCCGGGCACGCGCGCGATGTTCGCGGGCAAGGTCTCCGTCTTCAACCGGCGCCTCCAACTCGCCCACCCGGCCTACGAGTTGCTGCGCGGCGACCCGGATGAGTCCGTCGAGACCTGGGCCGGCGCCCTGATCCCGATCTACCCCGCCACCGCCAAGCTGGAGTCCTGGAAGATCGGCAAGGCGCTCCAGACGGTCCTGCCCACGGCCCAGGAGGCTCTCGACCCGCTGCCGGACTCCCTGCGCCAGGGCCGCGGCCTGGTCCCCCTCCCCGAGGCCCTGCTGAAGATCCACCGCCCGCACACCAAGGCGGACATCGAGGACGCCCGCGCCCGCCTCAAGTGGGACGAGGCCTTCGTCCTCCAGGTCGCCCTCGCCCGCCGCCGCCACGCGGACGCCCAACTCCCGGCGGTGCCCCGCAAGCCCACCCCCGACGGCCTCCTCGCCTCCTTCGACGACCGCCTCCCCTTCACCCTCACCGACGGCCAGCAGCGGGTCTCCCGGGAGATCTTCGACGACCTGGCCACCGACCATCCGATGCACCGGCTGCTCCAGGGGGAGGTCGGTTCGGGCAAGACGATGGTGGCCCTGCGCGCCATGCTCGCCGTGGTCGACGCAGGCGGGCAGGCCGCCATGCTCGCGCCCACCGAAGTGCTGGCCCAGCAGCACCACAGGTCGATCGTCGAGATGATGGGCGAGCTGGCCGAGGGCGGCATGCTGGGCGGGGCCGAGCGGGCCACCAAGGTGGTGCTGCTCACCGGGTCCATGGGGGCCGCCGCCCGCCGCCACGCCCTGCTCGACCTCACCACCGGCGAGGCCGGTGTCGTCATCGGCACGCACGCGCTGATCGAGGACAAGGTGCGGTTCCACGACCTGGGCCTGGTCGTGGTCGACGAACAGCACCGCTTCGGCGTCGAGCAGCGCGACGCCCTGCGCGGCAAGGGCAAACAGCCCCCGCATCTCCTGGTCATGACCGCCACGCCCATCCCCCGCACGGTGGCCATGACGGTCTTCGGCGACCTGGAGACCTCCGTCCTCGACCAGCTCCCGGCCGGCCGCTCACCGATCGCCAGCCATGTCGTCCCGGCCGCCGACAAGCCCCACTTCCTGGCCCGCGCCTGGGAACGGGTCCGCGAGGAAGTGGGCAAAGGCCATCAGGCGTACGTCGTCTGCCCGCGCATCGGCGACGAGGAGGACGACCCCAAGAAGTCCGGGAAGAAGAAGTCCTCCGAGTCCCCGGAGGACGCCGCCGAGAAGCGCCCGCCCCTCGCCGTCCTGGAGGTCGCCGACCAACTGGCGAAGGGCCCCCTCCAAGGCCTCCGGGTCGAGGTCCTGCACGGCCGTATGCAGCCCGACGACAAGGACGCGGTCATGCGCCGCTTCGCCGCGGGGGAGACCGACGTCCTGGTCGCCACGACGGTCATCGAGGTCGGCGTCAATGTCCCCAACGCCACCGTGATGGTGATCATGGACGCCGACCGTTTCGGCGTCTCCCAGCTCCACCAGTTGCGCGGCCGCGTCGGCCGTGGCTCGGCGCCCGGTCTGTGCCTCCTGGTCAGCGAGATGCCCGAGGCGAGCGCGGCCCGCCAGCGCCTGAACGCCGTCGCCGCCACCCTCGACGGCTTCGAACTCTCCCGCATCGACCTGGAACAACGCCGCGAGGGCGACGTCCTCGGCCAGGCCCAGTCGGGCGCCCGGACCAGCCTGCGGATGCTCGCGGTCATCGAGGACGAGGAGATCATCGCGGAGGCCCGGGAGGAGGCGACGACTGTCGTGGCCAGGGACCCCGAGCTGACGCACCTCCCGGCACTACGGACGGCGCTGGACGCCCTCTTGGACGAGGAGAGGGAGCAGTACTTGGAAAAGGGGTGACGGGTGTTGCACCTAGGGCGCGGGGCTGTATCCATTTGCGGCTACCGCCGCGCGGGCGCGACCAGCCACAATGAACCTGAACCCGCCCACAACCAAGGACCGAAGATGACCCGCGTGATCGCCGGCGCAGCCGGCGGACGTCGCCTGGCCGTACCCCCAGGCACCGGCACCCGCCCCACCTCCGACCGCGCACGCGAAGGCCTCTTCTCCACCTGGCAGTCCCTCCTCGGCGGCCACCTGGAAGGCGAACGCGTCCTCGACCTCTACGCGGGATCAGGAGCCGTGGGCCTGGAAGCCCTCTCCCGTGGCGCGGGCCACACCCTCCTCGTCGAAGCCGACGCCCGAGCGACCCGCACGGTCCGCGAGAACGTGAAGTCCCTGGGTCTCCCCGGCGCCGAGGTCAGATCAGGTAAAGCGGAACAGATCATCCGTACGCCGAACCCCGGCGATCCCTACGACCTCGTCTTCCTCGACCCCCCGTACGCCGTCACGGACGACGATCTTCGCGAGATCCTGCTCACACTCCGCACCGAGGGCTGGCTCGCGGAAGAAGCCCTCGTCACCGTGGAGCGCAGCACCAGAGGCGGTGAATTCCGGTGGCCCGAGGGTTTCGAACCCCTCCGGGCCCGTCGCTACGGCGAGGGAACGTTTTGGTACGGTCGCGCCGCCTCTACGTGCGAAGACGCACGATGACCGGACCGGAGAGCGAGGGAACACAAGTGCGCCGCGCCGTCTGTCCCGGGTCGTTCGACCCGATCACCAACGGACACCTCGACATCATCTCCCGCGCCTCCAGGCTGTACGACGAGGTCTATGTCGCGGTGATGATCAACCAGGCCAAGAAGGGCCTGTTCGAGATCGAGGAGCGGATCGACCTGATCCGCCGGGTCACCGCCGAGTACGGGAACGTCCGCGTGGAGGCCTTCCACGGCCTGCTCGTCGACTTCTGCAAGCAGCGCGACATCCCCGCCATCGTCAAGGGCCTGCGCGCGGTCAGCGACTTCGACTACGAGCTGCAGATGGCCCAGATGAACAACGGCCTCTCGGGAGTGGAGACCCTCTTCATCCCCACCAACCCCACCTACAGCTTCCTGTCGTCCTCCCTGGTCAAGGAGGTCGCGACGTGGGGCGGCGACGTCTCCCACCTGGTGCCGCCGATCGTTCTCGACGTCCTCAACGAGCGTCTGCGCAAGGACTGATGGGGCGGCTGATGGCACTACAGTCGACCCGTCCGTCTCCAACGCATCTGTAGAGAGTGGCGAGCACACGGTGGACGTGCAGAAGAAGCTCGACGAGATCGTCTCCGCGGTCTCCGGCGCCCGGTCCATGCCCATGTCGGCCTCGTGCGTGGTCAACCGCGCCGAACTGCTCTCGCTGCTGGAAGAGGTGCGCGCGGCGCTGCCCGACTCGCTCGCCCAGGCCCAGGAGCTGATCGGCGGCCGCGAGCAGATGGTCGAGCACGCCCGCCAGGAGGCCGAGCGCATCATCGGGCAGGCGCACGCCGAGCGCGGCTCCCTGATCTCCGACACCGAGGTCGCCCGCCGTTCCCAGGCCGAGGCCGACCGGATCCTCGCCGAGGCCCGCCAGGAGGCCGAGGAGGTCCGCGCCGAGGCCGACGACTACGTCGACTCCAAGCTCGCCAACTTCGAGGTCGTCCTCACCAAGACCCTCGGCTCCGTCGGCCGCGGCCGCGAGAAGCTGCTCGGTACCGGCCCCGGCGTCGACGAGCAGGGCTACGAGGACGAGGACGCCCCCGAGCGCAGCCAGGACCCGGAGACCCTGCGCCGTACCGCCGACGAGTACGTCCACGCCAAGCTGGGCTCCTTCGAGGCGGTCCTCGCCAAGACCCTGGAGGCCGTCGGCCGCGGCCGGCAGAAGCTGCACGGCCGTATCGCCAGCGACGACCTGGGCGCCCTCGCCGACGACCTCAGCACGGTCCAGCACTCCAGCGACGCCGACTACCTCGCCGACCTGGCCGCCCTCGGGGAGCAGAAGCCCCCGGCCGGGCAGCCCGCCCAGCAGCCCGACTACGGACCGCCGCAGCCGGCCTACACCCCCGCCGTCGCCTACGATCCGGCGACCGGTGCCCCCGTCCAGCAGCAGCCCGACCCCTACGGCGGCTACCCGCAGCAGCCCTACGCCGCCCAGCAGGACCCGTACGGCTACCAGCACGCCGATCCCTACGCCTACCAGGGCTACGACCCCCAGCAGGCCGCGTACGACCCGAACCAGGTCCAGCAGGCCCAGCAGGCGCAACAAGCCCAGCAGGGCCGGCAGGGATACGCCCTCGACGAGACCAGCCTCTTCGACACCGGCATGATCACCGCCGAGCAGATCCGGGCCTACGAGCAGGGTCGCGGCAACGGCTGAGCACCGGATTGGGCCGACAGCGAAAGGTCCAGTATCCTGGCTCTTCGGTCGCGAGTACGTCCGCGATCCACGCTGCCCGGAACACCGATGGGCGGCAACCCTCTCAGCTCGCAAGATCGAAAGCAGGAATGGCTCTGAACGCCCGCCTCGACCACCGCAACCCCCTCGTGTTCGATACGCACGAGCTGGGCCGGCGGCCCGGTGCGCTGCAGCGCCTGACCCGCACGGTCGACGCTCCCAAGGACTTCGGTATCAAGGGAGTCATCGGAGTGCCGGAAGGCGCCCCGGTGGAGCTCGAACTCCGCCTGGAGTCGGTCATGGAAGGGGTGCTTGTCACAGGCACCGCCCGTGCCGGGGCCGAGGGGGAGTGCGTAAGGTGTCTGGAGCCGCTTCAGCTCGACGTCGAAGCGGAATTCCAGGAGATGTTCTCGTACCCTGACGCCGACGACCGGGGCCGCGTGATCGCGGAACCGGGCGACGACGCCGAGGACGACGAGGACAGGCTCTTCCTCGAGGACGGCTTGTTCGACCTCGAGTCCGTGCTGCGTGATGCGGTGGTGCTCGCACTGCCGATGCAGCCGGTGTGCCAGGAAGACTGCCCTGGTCTGTGCGCCGAGTGCGGTGCGCGACTGGCGGACGACCCGGACCACCACCACGACGCCGTCGACATCCGTTGGGCGGCTTTGCAGGGACTCGCCGGCACCATGAAGGACGGCGAGAAGGACGAGATGAGCGGCGCCGAACCGGGCGTCGACGAGAAGCAGGAGAAGTAGCCGTGGCTGTTCCGAAGCGGAAGATGTCGCGCAGCAACACGCGCCACCGCCGGTCGCAGTGGAAGGCTGCGGTCCCCACCCTGGTTGCGTGCGAGCGCTGCCACGAGCCCAAGCAGCAGCACATCGCGTGCCCGTCTTGCGGCACCTACAACAAGCGCCAGGTCCTCGAGGTCTGAGCGGCTGGTGAGAGGCACTGTGTCCACGCCGAAGAAAAACTCTGCGGACAACCAGGCCTCGTCCCACACGCTGTTGGAAGGGCGGCTCGGGTACAAACTCGAGTCCGCCCTTCTGGTGCGTGCGCTGACCCACCGTTCCTACGCGTACGAGAACGGCGGTCTGCCGACCAACGAGCGCCTGGAGTTCCTCGGGGACTCCGTCCTCGGCCTCGTGGTCACGGACACGCTGTACCGAACCCACCCCGACCTGCCCGAAGGCCAGCTGGCCAAGCTGCGGGCCGCGGTGGTCAACTCGCGTGCGCTGGCGGAGGTGGGCCGTGGGCTCGACCTGGGCTCCTTCATCCGGCTCGGCCGGGGTGAAGAGGGCACGGGCGGCCGGGACAAGGCGTCCATCCTCGCCGACACCCTTGAAGCGGTGATCGGTGCGGTCTATCTCGACCAGGGACTGGAGTCCGCGGCGGAGCTCGTGCACCGTCTGTTCGACCCCCTGATCGAGAAGTCCTCGAACCTCGGAGCCGGCCTGGACTGGAAGACCAGTCTCCAGGAGCTCACCGCGACCGAGGGGCTCGGCGTACCCGAGTACCTGGTCACGGAGACCGGCCCGGACCACGAGAAGACCTTCACTGCTGCCGCCCGCGTCGGAGGCGTCTCGTACGGCACCGGCACCGGCCGCAGCAAGAAGGAGGCGGAACAGCAGGCCGCGGAATCCGCGTGGCGGGCCATCAAGGCCGCAGCGGACGAGCGCGCCAAGGAGGCGGCGGCCCGACAGGCCGCCACCGACGAGAGCACCGGCCCCGAGCCGGCGTCCGCCTGACCGAACAGAAACAAGCGCACCCGAGCGCCCGCCCCTGCCCGGGGCGGGCGCTCGGCTCGTACACCGGGGGAGCCCATGCCCGAGTTGCCCGAGGTCGAGGTCGTACGGCGCGGCCTGGAGCGGTGGGTCGCCCACCGGACCGTCGCCGAGGTCGAGGTGCTGCACCCGCGCGCGGTGCGCCGCCACCTCGCGGGCGGCGACGACTTCGCGGACCGTCTGAAGGGCCATCGCATCGGCACGCCCAGCCGCCGGGGCAAATACCTGTGGCTGCCCCTGGAGGACACGGACCAGTCGATCCTGGCCCACCTCGGTATGAGCGGCCAGCTGCTGGTGCAGCCGCACACGGCTCCCGACGAGAAGCACCTGCGCATCCGCGCCCGCTTCACCGACGCCCTGGACACCGAACTCCGCTTCGTCGACCAGCGCACCTTCGGCGGTCTGTCGCTGCACGACAACACCCCCGAGGGCCTGCCCGACGTCATCGCGCACATCGCCCGCGACCCGCTCGACCCGCTCTTCGACGAAGAGGCCTTCCACGGCGCGCTGCGCCGCAAGCGGTCCACGATCAAACGGGCCCTGCTCGACCAGTCGCTGATCAGCGGCGTCGGCAACATCTACGCCGACGAGGCCCTGTGGCGCGCCCGCGTCCACTATGAGCGCCCGACCGCGACCTTCACCCGTCCGCGCACGCTGTCGCTCCTGGGCCATGTGCGGGACGTGATGAACTCCGCCCTCGCGGTGGGCGGCACCAGCTTCGACAGCCTTTACGTCAACGTCAACGGCGAGTCGGGCTACTTCGACCGGTCCCTCGACGCGTACGGCCGCGAGGGCCTGCCCTGCCGGCGCTGCGGCACGCCGATGCGCCGGCGGCCCTGGATGAACCGGTCGAGCTACTACTGCCCGAAGTGCCAGCGACCGCCGCGGATCACGCCCTAGCGGAGTCGTACCGCTCGCGCGCGGCCAGGACGTCGTCCATGCTGCCCTCCACGAAGTGGATCAGGGCGAGCAGGCGCTCGGCCACTCCGCGTCCCAGGGGCGTCAGTTCGTAGTCCACCCGGGGCGGATTGGTCGGCTGGGCCTCGCGGTGGACCAGGCCGTCGCGCTCCAGCGCGTGCAGCGTCTGGGACAGCATCTTCTCGCTCACACCGTCGACCCGGCGGCGCAGCTCGTTGAAGCGCAGCGACCCCTCGTACAGAGCGGTCAGCGCGAGCCCGCCCCAGCGGCCCGTGACGTGCTCGAGCGTGCCACGCGAAGGACAGGCCCTGGCGAACACGTTGTACGGAAGGTCGTCCAGCGCCTCCGTGAACTCCTGGGTGGTGGTCATCCCCCCAGCGTACGCCAGCACAGCGCTGGCCAACAGATTGCGCTAACTGCTGGTTAGTGTCCAGGCGGTCTAGTAGCCGAAGAAGTGAAGGGCCGGGCCTCTGACCTGCGCCCATGTGTTCGATCAACGCTGCGACCTGCCATTTAGCTGTTGGCGGTTGTCAGCGTTGGTCGTCGTTGAGCGCCCCCGCACGGCCCAGAGACGGCCCGGCCGTGGCTGCACCCTCCACCTCACTCCCACCCCCTCCACCTCACTCCCTCCTCCCCTCACCCCCACCAGCGGAAGGCCAACAACGCTGAGAGGTCGGCTCCGAGACTTTGGGCTGGAGCTGCCATGGGGCGAGTGATCATGGCCCCGTAAGCTTCCGGCGAGTCGGGCAGTCTGTGGACCTGCCCGTTAAAGCACGACGTTGGGGCCATGATCTTCGAGGCTCGCCCCATGGTGGCTGCCTAAAGTCTCGGAGCCGACCGGCCCCCGCTGGCCCATGCCGCGACGGGGCTCGACTCATGGCTCCCGGCCCTATCCACCAGTGGGCGCGCGTCGGCGCAGCGCGGGCGGAGCGGGCCGAAGGCAGGAGCGGCGCCCGGAGCGGAGCCGGGAAGCGCGCCCGGCGGAGCGGAGCGCAGCCGGGGCTTGATGAGGTAGAGAAACCTGTAACTGGCGCCTGGGGCTGGCTCGATGGCCTTGGGGCTCCGGGCTACGGGCGGGCCTGCTCAGATTGCAGAGTCTTCAGAACAGACTCAGGGTCGCCGCTATAGACGATGTGAGGTTCGCCGGGCTCTGGGGCCACGAAACGCGTGCGGTAGCGGAGCAGGTCGCTTTCGGCGAAATAGATCGAGTTCGGATCGTCCTCGTGCCGGGCATTGCGCTTGCTCACGCGGGACCACAGCTCTTCGTGGCTGGCCTCTAGGTAAACCACCACCGAGATCGCGCCACCTTCGGTAGCAACCGATCGCCAGTGAGCACGGTCTTCCGGCGTCCAAAAGCCATGGTCCACCACCACATCGCGCCCGGCCTGGAGCTGCTCACGGAGCTGTACCGAGATCTCTTCGAGGATCGGCCGCTCAAGGGTCGGGAACGTCCCTCGCGGGAAATCGACCCCGTACACCCCATGTCGGCGGAACATCTCTTCGTCCGGGCACAGTCGGACGAAACCACGGGCTGTCAGCGCACGGGCCAGAGTTGTTTTCCCTGAGCCGGGAAGGCCTGCCATGAGGACGCAGAACGGTTGGCGGGTGCTGTTGGCGGCTGTCACTGGGTGACTTCCGATTCCGTCTGCCACGTACGGCCGGGGCCGCCGAGGTCAACGCCGTACTCCACGACCGTGCCTTCGCTGTCTACGAACCTCGCCGTCATCACGACGACCGGCTTCGACGGTGACTTCGTGGGGTCCAGCTCCAAGAGCCTCGCATCCTCCGGAGTCAGCAGCCGAGCAGACGCGGTGTCGAACCGATGCGTGATCGGTCGGCCGGTGGCCTGTGCGATGAGTTGCAACGACGTTCCGCCGGTCAGTCGCTTACTGCTCGTGAGCTGAGGAATCAGCTCTCCATATCGGACAGGGATCCACGACGTTGAGTGCGCGATGATGCCGTGCCGGTCGCGGTAAACCCGGCTTCGACGGATCACGTTCGAGCCGGGCTTGAGGTCCAGTGCCTGCGCTACGTCTGCGGGCGCCGGCACAACCGAGGCCTGATGCGAGTCAGACCGTTCACCGGTTCCCCAACTGGAGCCGGTCCGGCGTCCTCGGTCCTGACGCTGGGCCCCTGACGACATGGGCGCGGGCCGATCCAGTACCTCGGTCCCGATCCCGTGAATCCCCCGAACAAGGCCCTCGTCGCGCAGCTTCCGCAATGCCTTCTCGGCAGTCGCGGTACTGACGCTCCACTCCTGCGACAGGTTTTTGATGCTCGGGAGAAGCGAGCCCGGCGGTAGCTCGCCGGACGTGATCAGTTCCGTGTAGTGGGCGGCAATCTGCGCGTAGGGCGCGCGATTGTCGGCCTGGTCTGCCATGGGTCGGCTCCCCTGTCTCAGTTGGCTGCATCCCTAGCATACCCCTTGACACCCTAGGGTGCCCTAGGGAACCTTAGGGATGTACCCGCCAGGGTGCACGAGTGAGGTCCGGCACTAACTACGCCTGCCCAGGGGCGGCGCTCAACCGCCAAGAAGAACCGCCGCCCCTGGCTCCCTCGAAGGGAAGTTCCATCATGCCCGCAACTCTGGTTGCCGAGCACGTCAACCCGATCGCTTCGTCTGTGCCTGCGGTTTCGATCGAAGACCTGTCGAACGGTGAGCGGGCCGTGGCGCTGTACGCCTCGGACCTGCCGGACGGCTACCGCTACAAGCGTGGGGACGACGCGCAGCTCGTCTCCTGGATCATCCAGGGCGCCAAGCGCATGGGCCTGGACCGGCTCCGCCGTACCGCTGCTCTCGCCGCCGGATTCCATCTCTCTCGTCAGGCGAAGCGGGTCACGGCCGAACAGACGCGGGCTCATGCGGAGCGTTTCCCGAAGGTGAGGCGCGACCGGCGAACGGGGGAGCTGGCAGCACTCGTCACCCTGTACGCCCCCGTGAGCGACGAGGCTCGGGAGCGGGGTCTTCAGTACCTGATGGACGGCCCGTGCCCCGAGTGCGGCGACACCCGTCAGGTGTGGCGGTCGTGGTGCGTGGACGTGAACGCGGACTGGTACGAGGAGGGCTACGGCCCGTGCTTCCTGTGCGGGGGTGCTGCGTGACGGTCTTCCCCGTCGCCCCGGAGGCCGTGGCTGGTGCTGCGGCCTCCATGGGTACCGACCCGATCACCCTGGCCGATCTGCTGCGGGTGGCGAACGCGCCGGGCTTCGACCGCTGGCAAGAGCAGATCCGCCGCACGGGTGGCTGCGCGCACCCGATCCGCCTCATGGGCCAGACCGTCACCCGCGACGCCAAGACCGGTGACGTCCTGTACTCCTACAGCACCGAGCAGGAGCCGGGCGGCATGCTCCGGGTCGCCTGCGGTAACCGCCGGGCCTCCGAGTGCCCGGCCTGCGCCTGGACCTACGCAGGCGACACGTACCACCTGATCCGTGCAGGGATCACTGGCGATGCGAACAAGGGCGTCTCCCCGGTCGTGCGGGATCACCCGAGGGTCTTCGCCACGCTCACCGCGCCCTCGTTCGGCCCGGTGCACAACCGGCCGGAGTCCGGCCGCTGCCGGTGCGGGAGCTCCCACACCGACGACGACCCCGCGCTCGGTACGGCACTGGCTCCGGGCCGGTACGACTACGCCGGGGCGGTGCTGTGGAACAACCATGCCGGGGACCTGTGGCGCCGGTTCACGATCTACCTGCGCAGGGAGATCGCCGCCCGTGCGGGCCTGACCCAGGCGGCCATGAAGGAGGTGTGCCGGGTCTCCTTCGGCAAGGTCGCCGAGTTCCAGAAGCGCGGCGCCGTGCACTTCCACGCCGTGGTGCGCCTCGACGGCCCCGACGGGCCGGACACCTCCCCGCCCGCGTGGGCCACGGTCGGCCTCCTGGACGATGCGATCAAGGCGGCCTCCGCTCGGGTCTCCGTGCCGGTGCCCGCTTCCGGTGACTTCCCGGCTCGGGTGCTGCGGTGGGGCTCGCAGGTCGACGTGCAGCCGATCGGCGCCCTGGGGCGCGAGGAGCTGACCGAACAGGCGGTGGCCTCCTACGTGGCCAAGTACGCCACCAAGGCGGCCGAGACCACCGGCACCGTTGACCGCCGCATCGGGGAGCTGGCCGAACTCGACAAGCTGTCCCTGCCCGCTCACACCCGGCGCTTGATCGATGCGTGCTGGGACCTGGATGACGCCTACCCGGAACGGATGCTGGCGCGCTGGGCTCACATGCTCGGCTTCCGGGGTCACTTCTCCACCAAGTCCCGCCAGTACTCCACCACCCTCAGCGCCCTGCGCCAGGTGCGCGCCGACTACCGCGCCCGCCAGGAACGCCGCGAACGCGGGCTCTCCGAGAACCTCGACGACTCGGAGGGCTCCACGCTCGTGCTCGCCCACTGGACCTACGCCGGACAAGGCCACACCCCGGGTGAGTCCTGGCTGGCCTCCTCGATCGCAAAGGACATCCGCCTGAACCGCGACACGGCACGCGAAGCACTCGCTGACCTGCACGACATGGACGACATGGAGGTGTGGGCATGAAGCGCTCGCTGCCCGACCGCTACCTGACCCCGGTCGACCTGGCCGACCTCCTCGGCGTCCCCGTCGAGACCGTCTACCAGTGGCGCCGCAAGCACACCGGACCGCGCGGCTTCCGGGTCGGCCGGCACCTTCGCTTCGACCCCGAAGACGTCCGCGTCTGGGTCGCGTCCCAGATGGAAGAGGCGGCCTGATGGCCGGACACGTCCAGGACCGCTGGTACAAGGTCGAGACCGACGCCGACGGCAAGACCGTCAAGGCCAAGACCGACCGCTTCGGCGTGGGCCTGCGCTACCGCGCCCGGTACGTCGGCCCCGACGGCTCCGAGAAGTCCAAGAGCTTCCCGGACAAGCAGAAGCGCAGGGCGGAACAGTGGCTCGCCAACATCGAGGCGGACATGTCGCGCGGCGACTACGTTGACCCGAACTCGGGCAAGGTCACGTTCGAGCAGTACGCCACTGAGTGGATGGCAACGCAGATCACGGACCCGCTGACGCGTGAGTCGGTCGAGAGTCGGCTACGGCTCCACGCGATCCCGTACCTGGGCACCCGGCCGATGAGCTCGTTCACGCCCTCGCATCTGCGCCTCTGGCTGCGGACTCTGGAAGACCGTGGGCTCTCGGCTGGCTACCGGCGTGGAATCTTCGCCCACGTCTCGACGGTGTTCACCGCCGCAGTAGAAGACCGGATCATCCGCGTGAATCCGTGCAGCGCGCGGTCGGTGAAGGCTCCTCGGCTTGAGCCACGCAAGGTCAAGCCCTGGTCGGTCGGCAACGTCACGGCAGTTCGCGACGCCTTGCCGGACCGCTATCAGGCCCTGGTGAACGTGGCGGCTGGCCTCGGCCTGCGGCAGGGAGAGACCTTCGGCCTGGCGGTGGAAGACGTGGACTTCCTCGGTGGTGTCGTGCACGTGGTGCGACAGGTCAAGCTGCTGCAACGCCACCGTGCGGTGTTCGCCCCACCGAAGAGCGGACGTGAGCGTGATGTTCCTCTGCCGGAGTCCGTCGCCTTCGCGTTGGCCAGTCACCTGAAGCGTCACCCGGCAACGAGGATCACCTTGCCGTGGAAGACCCTCGACGGCCCGCCTGTCACGGCTTCGCTGATCTTCACCGGTTCTGAGGGCTTGGCGCTGAATCGCAACCGCTTCAACGATCGCGTGTGGCGGCCAGCGCTCCGGACTGCCCACGTCGACGTTGACCGCAGCAACGGCATGCACGCTCTCCGGCACTTCTACGCGTCGGTGCTCCTGGACGCGGGGGAGAGCATCAAGGCTCTCAGTGAGTACCTGGGTCACCATGACCCCGGTTTCACCCTGCGCACGTACACGCACCTGATGCCGTCGAGCGAAACACGGACCCGGGCCGCCGTTGATCGCGTCTTCGAAGATGGGGAGTCATCGAGTGACGGCCCCGAGACGGCCCCAGGAGTCTCCTAGGCCTCTGACCTGCGCCTATCTCAGTAGCCGAAGTTCTGGGTCCACCACGGGCCGCCCGACCCGAGCTCGACACCGACGCCCAGCGTCTTGAAGTCGCAGTTCAGTATGTTGGCGCGGTGGCCGGGGCTGTTCATCCAGGCGTCCATCACGGCCGCGGCGTCCGCCTGGCCGCGGGCTATGTTCTCCCCGCCGAGGTTGGATATCCCGGCGGCCTCGGCCCGGTCCCACGGCGTCTTGCCGTCGGGGTCGGTGTGGTCGAAGAAGCCCCGGGCGCGCATGTCCTCGCTGTAGCTCTGCGCCAGGTCGGTCAGCGCGCTGTTCGCGGCGAGCGGGCTGCAGCCCACCTTGGACCGCTCCTCGTTCACCAGCTTGAGCACCTGGGCCGCGGCGGCGGACTCCTCGGAGAGGGCGGCGGGGGCGCTGGGCTTCTCGGGCGCCTCCTGCGCTGCCGTACGGGAGGGCGAGCTCTCCGGCTTCCTGCTGGGGGTCGCGGCCGGCTTCTTCTTCTCCGGCGTCTTCTCCTGCGTCTTCTCCGGCTTCTCGGGCGTCTTGGTCGGCGCGGCCGACGACGTCGAGGCGGACGGCGACGGCGACAGGGAGCGCTCGGCGTCCCGGCTCGTGGGCGTGCCGCCCCGGCCGTCGGCGCTGCCGGAGGTGCCGCCCTGCTCGCTCGGGGTGTTGGTCGGCGTGTCCGCGGCCTGCACCTTGTCGGCGCCGCCGTCGCCACCGAGCTTGTAGTTCTCCAGGCCGGGGACCGCGCCCGTGGCCACCGCGACCGTACCGATGGCGACCGCGGCGGACACGCCGAGCAGGCCCGTGCGCATCGGCCGTGCGGCCTTCTTCCGGCGGCGGTGCGAGCCCGCGCGCCGGGAGCCGCCCTCGGGGGTGAAGCCATCGCTCGCGAAGACGGCCGTCTCGGCGGTCCGCTGGCGCGGGATGGCGGCATACCCGTCACCCGCCGCTGCGGCCTCCGTCTCGAACAGGTAGGCCTCGCTCCGGGCGTAGGTGTCGGCGTAGGCCTCCGGGTTCAGATAGGGCGCTATGCCCATGGTCGGGCCGTCGTCCGTGCCGTGCAGCGGATCGTGGCCCTCCGTGGTGCCGTCGGCCTGCATGATCCCCGTGGCGCTGCCCGCGGCGGCGCGGCCGGCGTCGGAGCGACGGTGGCGTCCCATGTTCTGGCCTTCCTCGTCCTGGCGGTCGACTCGTCCTCGAGATCAACACCAAACTCACTCGATGGTGTGAGTTTCATATGAGATTCGTTGGGTGGGGACGGTACCGCATGGCGCAAGTGGAGGAAGTGACCCCGAGGGAGATTGGGCGGTTAGGTTGCAGTCATGAGCGAGGATGTGCGATTGGTCGCCTGGGTGCGTGGACGCGTCCAAGGTGTGGGTTTCCGCTGGTTCACGCGGGCCAAGGCCCTGGAGATCGGCGGCCTGAGTGGTTTTGCTCTCAATTTGGGCGACGGCCGGGTCCAAGTGGTCGCGGAGGGCGCGCGAGAGGGTTGTGAAGGCTTGCTGGAGTGGCTCGAGAGTGACGACACGCCCGGCCGTGTGGACGGTGTCACCGAGATCTGGGACACACCTCGCGGCGGCTACGACGGCTTCGCCATTCGCTGATCCCGAGCCGGAGGGTGAGCTTCAGGGGCGCCCTGCGACGGGCCGCCGACGGCCGCCCCGGACGGAAAGTGGCTGGTGATTGCCAAGAATCGCTTGCCTTGGCAGGCTCCGCACGCAAGGATGATCGACACGCCCCGAGGGCCCCGCAGAAGCCGCAGTGCCGCCGTATCAGGCCGCGCGCGCCCGGTCGGCCCCCAATACGGGGCGTGATCGTGTTGACCGTCAAACTTTTTGGTGAGACGCTGAAAGCCCCGCGCACCTTAGCTGTTTGGCATGGCTGAACGGCGGAACAACTCCAGGCCGTACCAAGCATCGCGGGTGCGAATCCCTCACGACCCACACCGCATCGGTCGGTCACGCATTGTGGAGGACCATCCATCATGGCAAAGGCGCTTCTCGGTTACGTCGGCGGCTCCGACCCTCGACTCCTCGCCGAGATGCGACGGCTCCAGCAGCGCGTCCAGGACCTGGAATCCGAGCTCGGACGGATCCAGGCCGAGAACGAGGCGCTGACGGCTGCCGCTTCTCACGACAGGATCATGGAGAGCGTTGACGCACACCAGGCGGAGCCTGCGCTCACCTGATCACTGCATCGCTCCACAACAGCACAGCAGTGGTTGGGCCGCCCGTCATAACCGCTAAGTTGTCAGAAGTGCAAGGGACGCCGTCGGCGTCCCTTCTTTCTTTCCCCCGCATCCTTTCACCGTCTTTAACGTGTGGTGTGCCCTGCGCGTTCAGCGGCGAAACCGTGGGTTCATGGAGTGAGACGAACCCGGGCGGTAGAGTCCGGCGGCGTGCACCTCAAGGCCCTGACCCTCCGCGGGTTCAAGTCGTTCGCCTCGGCGACCACCCTCCGGTTCGAGCCGGGGATCACGTGCGTCGTAGGGCCGAACGGCTCGGGCAAGTCCAATGTCGTGGACGCGCTGAGCTGGGTCATGGGCGAGCAGGGCGCCAAATCGCTGCGCGGCGGCAAGATGGAGGACGTCATCTTCGCCGGCACCACCGGCCGTCCCCCGCTGGGCCGCGCCGAGGTGTCGCTGACCATCGACAACTCCGACGGGGCCCTGCCCATCGAGTACGCCGAGGTCACCATCACGCGGATCATGTTCCGCAACGGCGGCAGCGAGTACCAGATCAACGGCGACACCTGCCGCCTCCTCGACATCCAGGAGCTCCTCTCCGACTCCGGCATCGGCCGCGAGATGCACGTCATCGTCGGGCAGGGCCAGCTGGACGGCGTGCTGCACGCCGACCCCATGGGCCGCCGCGCCTTCATCGAGGAGGCCGCCGGCGTCCTCAAGCACCGCAAGCGCAAGGAGAAGGCGCTGCGCAAGCTGGACGCGATGCAGGCCAACCTCGCGCGCGTGCAGGACCTCACCGACGAACTCCGGCGCCAGCTCAAGCCCCTCGGCCGCCAGGCCGCCGTCGCCCGCCGCGCCGCCGTCATCCAGGCCGACCTGCGCGACGCCCGCCTGCGGCTCCTGGCCGACGACCTCGTACGGCTGAAGGAAGCCCTCAACGCCGAGGTCGCCGACGAGGCCGCGCTGAAGGGACGCAAGGAGGCCGCCGAGCAGGAACTGCGCAAGGCGCTCCAGCGCGAGGCACTCCTGGAGGACGAGGTACGGCAGCTCACGCCGCGCCTCCAGCGCGCCCAGCAGACCTGGTACGAGCTCTCCCAGCTCGCCGAGCGGGTGCGCGGCACGATCTCGCTGGCCGATGCCCGCGTGAAGAGCGCCACCTCCGCGCCCCCCGAGGAGCGGCGCGGCCGCGACCCCGAGGACATGGAGCGCGAGGCCGCCCGCATCCGGGAGCAGGAGGCCGAGCTGGAGGCGGCCCTGGAGGCGGCCGAACGCGCTCTGGAGGACACGGTCGCCCACCGCGCCGAACTGGAGCGCGCGCTGACCGAGGAGGAGCGGCGCCTGAAGGACGCCGCCCGCGCCATCGCCGACCGGCGCGAGGGACTCGCCCGGCTCAGCGGCCAGGTCAATGCGGCCCGCTCGCGCGCGGCCTCCGCCCAGGCCGAGATCGAACGCCTGGCCGCCGCCCGCGACGAGGCCCAGGAGCGGGCCGTCGCCGCCCAGGAGGAGTACGAGGCGCTCAAGGCCGAGGTCGACGGCCTCGACGCCGGCGACGCCGAACTCGCCGAACAGCACGAGGCCGCCAAGCAGCGACTCGCCGACGCCGAGTCCGCCCTCACTGCAGCCCGCGAGGCGGCCACGGCGGCGGAACGCAAGCGCGCCGCGACCCAGGCCCGCCACGAGGCCTTGGCCATGGGCCTGCGCCGCAAGGACGGCACCGGAGCGCTGCTGGATGCGAAGGACCGCCTGACGGGGTTGCTGGGCCCCGCTGCCGAACTGCTGACGGTGACGCCGGGGTACGAAGTACCGCTCGCGGCCGCGTTCGGCGGTGCAGCCGACGCTCTGGCGGTGACGTCCCCGTCCGCCGCGGCCGACGCGATCCGTTTGCTGCGCAAGCAGGATGCGGGCCGGGCGGCACTACTTTTGGCGGGTGCGCTGGAGACGCCCCATAGGGGCGCGGGGCTGTGTTCGACATGCGGCTGCCGCCGCGTGGGCGCGAACAGCCACGACGTACCCGCAGACGCAGGACGAACTTTCGCTGCCGACCTGGTCCGCGGCCCCACCGACCTCATGCCCGCCGTAAGACGACTCCTCCACGGCATCGTCGTGGTCGACACCCTCGAAGACGCCGAAGACCTCGTCTACACCCACCCCGACCTCACCGCCGTCACCGCCGAAGGCGACCTCCTCGGCGCGCACTTCGCCCACGGCGGCTCCGCCGGCGCCCCCAGCCTCCTCGAAGTACAGGCCTCCGTCGACGAGGCCGCCGCCGAGCTGGAAGAGCTGGCGGTGCGCTGCGAGGAGCTGACCGATGCCCAGCAGGAGGCCGTCGAACGGCGCAAGGAGTGCGCCGCTCTCGTCGAGGACGTGGGGGAGCGGCGCCGGGCCGCCGACCGGGAGAAGTCGTCCGTCGCCCAGCAGCTCGGCCGGCTCGCCGGGCAGGCCCGGGGCGCGGCGGGGGAGGCCGAGCGGTCCACGGCCGCCGCCGCCCGGGCGCAGCAAGCCCTCGACAAGGCACTCACCGAGGTGGAGGAACTCGCCGAGCGACTCGCCGTCGCCGAGGAGATGCCGATCGAGGAGGAGCCCGACACCTCGGCACGGGACCGGCTCGCCGCCGACGGTGCCAACGCCCGCCAGACCGAGATGGAGGCCCGTCTCCAGGCCCGTACGCACGAGGAGCGGGTCAAGGGTCTGGCCGGACGGGCCGAGTCGCTCGACCGGGCCGCCCGCGCGGAACGCGAGGCACGCGCGCGTGCGGAGCAGCGGCGGGCCCGGCTGCGGCACGAGGCCGCCGTCGCCGAGGCCGTCGGCTCGGGCGCACGGCAGCTGCTCGCGCACGTCGAGGTCTCCCTGGCCCGCGCCGACGAGGAGCGCACCGCCGCCGAGGCCGCCAAGGCCCGCCGCGAACAGGAACTCGCCCGCGCCCGCACCGAGGGACGCGATCTCAAGGCCGAACTCGACAAGTTGACGGATTCGGTCCACCGAGGCGAGGTACTCGGCGCCGAGAAGCGGCTGCGGATCGAGCAGCTGGAGACGAAGGCGCTGGAGGAGCTGGGTGTCGAACCGGCCGGACTGGTGGCGGAGTACGGACCGCACCAGTTCGTGCCGCCCTCGCCCCCCGCCGAGGGCGAGGAGCTGCCGGAGGACCCGGAGCACCCGCGCAACCGGCCCAGGCCGTTCGTCCGGTCCGAGCAGGAGAAGCGTCTGAAGTCGGCCGAGCGTGCCTACCAGCAGCTCGGCAAGGTGAACCCGCTCGCCCTCGAGGAGTTCGCGGCACTGGAGGAACGCCACCAGTTCCTCAGCGAGCAGCTCGAGGACCTGAAGAAGACGCGGGCGGACCTCCTCCAGGTGGTGAAGGAGGTCGACGAGCGCGTCGAGCAGGTCTTCACCGAGGCCTACCGGGACACGGCCCGGGAGTTCGAGGGCGTCTTCAGCCGGCTGTTCCCCGGTGGGGACGGACGGCTGATCCTGACCGACCCCGACAACATGCTCACCACGGGCGTGGACGTCGAGGCCCGGCCGCCGGGCAAGAAGGTCAAGCGGCTGTCACTGCTCTCGGGCGGGGAGCGGTCGCTGACCGCCGTGGCGCTGCTCGTGTCGATCTTCAAGGCGCGGCCCAGCCCGTTCTACGTCATGGACGAGGTCGAGGCCGCCCTCGACGACACCAACCTGCAGCGGCTCATCCGGATCATGCAGGAGCTGCAGGAGGCCTCGCAGCTGATCGTGATCACCCATCAGAAGCGCACGATGGAGGTCGCCGACGCGCTGTACGGCGTCTCCATGCAGGGCGACGGTGTGTCGAAGGTCATCAGCCAGCGTCTGCGCTAGATGGATGCCGTATACATCCTTCTCACCTGCGACGCTTGATGGCTTCAATTCTTGAACACATCGCCCCCACACTCCTGACGCAGATTCACGTCTCCCGACCTATTGACTTCGAAACTTGAAGGCATAGTCTCGGCAACGTTCCTTTTACCTTCAGGTACCTTCAGGTGGCACCTCGAAGGGCTGATCCCCTCCGGCAGCGTTGCCGGTGGCCCGAGGAGTACACGTGACCAGCACAGCGCAGGCACCCAAGTCCGGAGCCAGGACGGCTCACCCCGAGCATCTCGGGCACGTCATCTTCATCGCGGCGGCGGCCGCGATGGGCGGTTTCCTCTTCGGCTACGACAGTTCCGTGATCAACGGTGCCGTCGAAGCCATCCGAGGCCGCTACGACATCGGCTCCGCAGCCCTCGCCCAGGTCATCGCCGTCGCCCTCATCGGCTGCGCCATCGGCGCCGCGACCGCCGGCCGGATAGCCGACCGCATCGGCCGCATCCGGTGCATGCAGATCGCCGCGGCCCTCTTCACCGTCAGCGCCGTCGGCTCGGCGCTCCCCTTCGCCCTGTGGGACCTCGCCTTCTGGCGCGTCGTCGGCGGCTTCGCCATCGGCATGGCCTCCGTGATCGGCCCGGCCTACATCGCCGAGGTCGCACCGCCCGCCTACCGAGGCCGGCTCGGCTCCTTCCAGCAGGCCGCTATCGTCATCGGCATCGCCGTGTCGCAGCTGGTCAACTGGGGTCTGCTGAACGCCGCCGACGGCGATCAGCGCGGCAAGCTGATGGGCCTGGAGGCCTGGCAGGTCATGCTCGGCGTCATGGTCATTCCGGCCGTCCTGTACGGCCTGCTCTCCTTCGCCATCCCCGAGTCCCCGCGCTTCCTGATCTCCGTCGGCAAGCACGAGCGTGCCCGCGAAATCCTCGCCGAGGTCGAGGGCAAGGACATCGACCTGGACGCCCGCGTCGCCGAGATCGAGCACGCGATGACCAGCGAGCACAAGTCCAGCTTCAAGGACCTGCTCGGCGGGAGCTTCTTCTTCAAGCCGATCGTCTGGATCGGTATCGGCCTGTCGGTCTTCCAGCAGTTCGTCGGCATCAACGTCGCGTTCTACTACTCCTCGACGCTGTGGCAGTCGGTCGGCGTCGACCCGGCGGACTCGTTCTTCTACTCCTTCACCACGTCGATCATCAACATCGTCGGCACCGTCATCGCGATGATCTTCGTCGACCGCATCGGCCGCAAGCCGCTCGCGATCATCGGCTCGGTCGGCATGGTCGTCGGCCTGGCGCTGGAGGCCTGGGCGTTCTCCCACCCCCTGGTCGACGGCACGCTGCCGGCCGCGCAGGGCTGGATCGCCCTGATCGCCGCGCACGTCTTCGTCCTCTTCTTCGCCCTGTCCTGGGGTGTGGTCGTCTGGGTCATGCTCGGCGAGATGTTCCCCAACCGGATCCGTGCCGCCGCCCTGGGTGTGGCCGCCGCCGCACAGTGGATCGCCAACTGGGCGATCACCGCGAGCTTCCCGTCGCTGGCCGAGTGGAACCTCTCCCTGACGTACGTGATCTACACGGCCTTCGCGGCGCTCTCCATCCCCTTCATCCTGAAGTTCGTCAGCGAGACGAAGGGCAAGGCCCTGGAGGAGATGGGCTGAGCCCGCCCCGCACTCGGGGAGAAGGGCCAAAGTCCCCGCTGCCCCTCTCCCCGTAACCCGCCGTCGCCCCGGTTCGGCCACTGCCCGAGCCGGGGCGACGGTCTGTCGTGTCACAGATGACGCCGCCCGCGGTCACCCGGGCGGTGTGCGGGCGGCCACTTCCAGGTTCCGCAGCCGCCTCACCAGCCCCTCGCGGTGCTCCGCGAGCCCTGGCGGCGCTGCGTCCTCCCGGTGATCGCGTCGGGGTGGTCCCGCAGCAGCGCCATCTCGCCCAGGAACTCCGCGACGCTCTCGGCCCCGACCTCCAGCTCGCCGCCGACCGGCACGGGAAGGAACCGGGCGCCCAGCGCGCGCACCGCCTCCCACCGTCAGTGGATCACCGAGGGCGAAGGTGGCGGACCACCCCGCGAGCGTCAGCCCCCCAGCCCCGGCAGCACCCGCTCGCAGAACAGCTGCAGACTCCGCCACCCCTCCTCCACCGGCATCCCGCCCGCCAGCGGATGCAGCACATAGGAGTCCAGGCCCAGCTCCGCGCACGCCTCGGGCGTGAGGATCCGGTACACGCCCTCGGCGCGCAGTTCCCCGACGGTCGTCGCGGCCGACTTCACCGCCGAGCGCACCCCGCCCGACTGCCAGGAGGCGTACGTCCGTGCCTCGTGCAGGAAGTGCTCGCCGTGCTCCGCCCAGGCCCGGTCCGGGTCCTCGGCCAGGTGCAGCAGGGGCGTCTCGGCGGCGGGCATCATGACCCAGCCCTCGGTGCCGTACTCGGCGAGCCGGTCCTTGTAGTACGTCTCCAGCTCCGGCAGATGCGCGCTGGGGAAGAAGGGCAGGCCGAGCCGGGCGGCCCGGCGGGCGGCGGCCTGGGAGGAGCCGCCGACCAGGAGCAGCGGGTGCGGTTCGGTGTACGGGCGCGGGGTGATGCGGACCGTGCGGCCCCGGTAGGCGAAGGGCTCGCCGGTCCACGCCTTCAGCAGCGTCTCCAGCAGCTCGTCCTGGAGCCGGCCGCGCCGGGCGAAGTCCACGCCGAACAGGTCGTACTCCTCGGGCCGGTACCCGATCCCGGCGACCGTCACCAGCCGGCCGCCGCTCAGCAGGTCCAGCACGGCGATCTCCTCGGCCAGCCGCAGCGGGTCGTGCAGCGGGCCGATCACCGCCGAGACGGTGACCGCGACACGCCGGGTCGCACCGAAGACGGCCCCCGCGAAGGCGAACGGCGACGGCAGCCAGTTGTTGTCGGCCCCGTGGTGCTCCTCCGTCTGCACGGTGGTGACGCCCCGGTCGTCGGCGTACGAGGCCATCTCCAGGGCCGCCCGGTAACGGGCGCCGAGCTCGGCGGGGGAGGCCCCCGGAGCGACCAGATTGAAACGTGCGACCGTGACGGGCATGGGAACGTCTCCCTCCACCGGGCGGGTGTCCGGGGGACGTTAGCTGACGGAGCGTCAGACATCCAGGGGTGTGGAGATCCGGCGGCCCTCGGCCCCGCGGGACGGCACAGGCGGGGTGACCCGGGGGCCCATGGCTGATACTGGACGCGTTATGGACATCGTCATCCTTGCTGTAGTCATCGCCGTGGTCGTGCTCGGCGCGCTCGGCGGGCTCATCGTCGGCAGCCGGCGCAAGAAGCAGCTGCCCCCGCCCCCGCCCGCAGCGCCCGACATCACCGCCCCACCGGCCGAGCCGCACGTCGGCGACGAGGCCGAGACGCCGCGGGAGGAACCGCGGCGAACCATAGAGGAGGTTGATCTCCCGGACGGCTCGGCTCCCGTCACCGTCGAGGAGCCGCCCGCCGAAGCTCCCGAGATCGAGATCCCGGAGCCGACCGCGGGTCGCCTGGTCCGGCTGCGGGCCCGTCTCTCCCGCTCGCAGAACGCCCTCGGTCAGGGGCTGCTCACGCTGCTGTCGCGCGAGCACCTCGACGAGGACACCTGGGAGGAGATCGAGGACACGCTGCTCACCGCCGACGTCGGAGTGCAGCCCACCCAGGAACTGGTCGAGCGCCTGCGCGAGCGCGTGAAGGTGCTGGGCACCCGTACCCCCGTCGAACTGCGCACCCTGCTGCGCGAGGAGCTGCTGACCCTGGTCGGCCGCGACATGGACCGCGTGCTCAAGACCGAGCCGGAGGACCGCAAGCCGGGCATCGTGATGGTCGTCGGGGTCAACGGCACCGGCAAGACCACCACCACCGGCAAGCTCGCCCGCGTCCTGGTCGCGGACGGCCAGAGCGTGGTCCTGGGCGCCGCCGACACCTTCCGGGCCGCCGCCGCCGACCAGCTCCAGACCTGGGGCGAGCGCGTCGGCGCCCACACCGTGCGCGGACCGGAGGAGGGCGACCCGGCCTCCGTCGCCTTCGACGCGGTCAAGGAGGGCAAGGAGATGGGCGCGAACGTCGTGCTCATCGACACCGCCGGCCGCCTGCACACCAAGACCGGCCTCATGGACGAGCTCGGCAAGGTCAAGCGGGTCGTGGAGAAGCACGCTCCGGTGGACGAGGTGCTGCTCGTGCTCGACGCCACCACCGGCCAGAACGGCCTGGTCCAGGCCCGCGTCTTCGCCGAGGTCGTCGACATCACCGGCATCGTGCTCACCAAGCTGGACGGCACGGCCAAGGGCGGCATCGTGGTCGCGGTCCAGCGCGAGCTGGGCGTCCCGGTCAAGCTCGTCGGGCTCGGCGAGGGCGCGGACGACCTGGCGCCGTTCGAGCCGGAGGCGTTCGTTGACGCCCTTATCGGGGAGTGAGCTCCGGACACAGCCGAGGAGCGACCTCGGGACATCCCTATGTGCTCACGAAGCGCCCGCCCCGATACACCGTCGGGACGGGCGCTTCGCTGTGTACGTCTGTGCCGTGGCTAGGCCCGTGACCGATGCGCCACATACGCCAGCGTGCCCAGCACCAGGCGGGCCTCCGGCGCCCTGGACGCCGAGTCCAGGGCGGGGGAGCGCAGCCAGCGCACCGGGCCGAGGCCGCCGCGGTCGGAGGGCGGTGCCGTGATGTGCGTACCGGGGCCGAGGCCGCGCAGGTCGAGGGAGGCCGGGTCGTCCCAGCCCATGCGGTAGAGCAGGCCGGGCAGATCGGCGGCGGCGCCGGGGGCGACGAAGAAGTGGGCGCGGCCGTCCGGGGTCGCCGCGACCGGGCCGACGGGCAGGCCCATGCGCTCCAGCCGGGCCAGCGCACGGCAGCCGGCGGGTTCGGCCACCTCGATGACGTCGAACACCCGGCCGACCGGCAGCATCACCGAGGCGCCGGGGAACTCGCCCCAGGACTCGGTCACGTCGCCCAGCGTCGCCCCGGCGGGGATCACCGGCGCGAAGTCCAGCGGATGCGCGCCCGGCGCCGGGCAGTCGGGGCGGCCGCAGGAGCAGGCGCCCGCCGAGGCCCGGGCCCCCGGCACCACGTCCCAGCCCCACAGCCCCGTGTACTCGGCCACGGTGATGCCGTCCGACGTGCGGCCGCGGCGGCGCGACCCGGACCGGATGTCGCGCATGCCCCGGCTGATGCCGATCGTGAAGCCCATGCCCCCTCCAACGGGTCCGACGCACCGGTGGTTACGCAGCGATCGCTCTGCGTGACTCTCTGTTTCCGCCTTCCCGAGCGGCGGTCCGTTCAGTCAGCGCCCGGAAGTGCCCGGGGTGGTGTGCTCGACGACACGCGCCCCTCAGTGCATCGCTGCACCTGCTCTTGGTTGTGCAGTGTCAAGTGAATCGCGAGGAGGCGTACGTGAGTTCATTCGAAGGGGTGGCGAATGGTGGCGTTTCCGTGTGAGCCGTGGCTGGACGGGTGATCGTAGGATTACTTTGTGTGCACGAGTCCTGGGGGCACATGCACTCGTGGGTATGCCGGAGGCAAGTCGGTATTCCGTTCGATGGGTGACAAGGACCGGACGGACGGCCTTACGAACCGGCATGCTGATAGGGCTTGGCGCACTCGGCGACAAGTGGTCTCAGGGATGGGGGCGTTCCAGTGAGCGGCAACGGCGGAAGCGGAACGAACGCTGCGAGCGTGACGCACGCTGACAAGCGCCCGAACGAGCTGCTCACCTCCTGGTTCGTGCGCAGCGGCTGGTCCAAGGGCGAGCTCGCCCGCCAGGTCAACCGCCGGGCACGCCAGCTGGGCGCCAACCACATCTCCACGGACACCTCGCGCGTCCGCCGCTGGCTCGACGGCGAGAACCCCCGCGAGCCGATCCCCAGAATCCTGTCCGAGCTGTTCTCGGAGCGTTTCGGCGTCGTCGTCTCCGTCGAGGACCTGGGGCTGCGCACCGCGCGTCAGTCACCCTCCGCGACCGGCGTCGACCTGCCCTGGACGGGCCCGCAGACGGTGGCCCTGCTCAGCGAGTTCTCGCGCAGCGACCTGATGCTGGCGCGGCGCGGCTTCCTCGGGAGCTCGCTGGCCCTGTCTGCGGGCCCGGCCCTCATCGAGCCCATGCAGCGCTGGCTCGTCCCCTCGCCCCCGGCCCAGCGGTCGGAGTCCGAGCCCGGCTCCTCCGGGCGCGCCCGGGGCCGGCTCTCCAAACCCGAGCTGGACCTCCTGGAGTCCACGACCGTGATGTTCCGGCAGTGGGACGCCCAGTGCGGCGGCGGCCTGCGCCGCAAGGCGGTCGTCGGCCAGCTGCACGAGGTGACGGACCTGCTCCAGGAGCCACAGCCCGAGGCCACCACCCGGCGGCTGTTCAAGGTCGCCGCCGAACTCGCCGAGCTGGCCGGCTGGATGTCGTACGACATCGGGCTCCAGCCGACCGCGCAGAAGTACTTCGTCCTCGCGCTGCACGCCGCGAAGGAGGCCGGTGACCGGCCCCTCGGCTCCTATGTGCTGTCCAGCATGAGCCGGCAGATGATCCACCTCGGGCGGCCCGACGACGCGCTGGAGCTGATCCACCTCGCCCAGTACGGCAGCCGCGACTGCGCGAGCCCGCGCACCCAGTCGATGCTGTATGCGATGGAGGCCCGCGCCTACGCCAACATGGGGCAGCCCGGCAAGTGCAAGCGGGCGGTCCGGATGGCCGAGGACACCTTCGCCGACGCCGGCGAGTGGGACGAGCCGGACCCCGACTGGATCCGCTTCTTCTCCGAGGCCGAGCTGTACGGCGAGAACTCGCACTCGTACCGCGACCTGGCCTATGTCGCCGGCCGCAGCCCGACCTACGCCTCGCTGGCCGAGCCCCTGATGGAGCGGGCCGTGCGGCTGTTCGCCGAGGACGGCGAGCACCAGCGGTCGTACGCGCTCAACCTGATCGGCATGGCCACCGTGCACCTCCTCCGGCGCGAGGCCGAGCAGAGCACGGTCTTCGCCACCCAGGCCATGCACGTGGCCAAGAAGGTCCGCTCCGAGCGGGTCAACACTCGTATCCGAAAGACGGTCGACACGGCCGCTCGGGACTTCGGCGACCTCGGCGAGGTCGTCGACCTCACCGAACGGCTCGCCGCCGAGCTGCCCGAGACGGCGGAGGCGGTCTGACCGCCCCCTCCGAAACCCCTGAACCCCGGCCGCGGCCGGCCCTCCCGAACTGCCCGACTCGGCTCCCCCATGCCAGGTCATCGGAAGGCCGACCGCGGCCGGCCTGTGTTCCCACGGCAGCGAGAGCCGAAGGTTGCGCCACGATAACGATCGGCGCGCCCGCAATCCGGCAGTTCATCGACGCGTAACACAGAACGCGCCTTCGTCACGGTCGCGAAACAACGAGGGGCGTCCACCGAAACGGCGCTGCGCCAATCTCGTGGCGCATAACCGGCCCACCCCTCAATCCGCTCGAGGCTTCGCCCGCACGGGGCCGTACCAACGACGAGGAGACGCCGATGGCACCAGCCATCACCCTTGCCGCAGAGGCGCCCAAGCTGTCTGCCGCCAACACAGGGTTCATGCTCATCTGTTCCGCCCTGGTGATGCTCATGACCCCGGGTCTGGCCTTCTTCTACGGAGGCATGGTCCGCGTCAAGAGCACCCTGAACATGCTGATGATGAGCTTCATCAGCCTCGGGATCGTCACCATCCTGTGGTTGCTGTTCGGGTTCTCCCTCGCCTTCGGTACCGACTCAGGCCACCTCATCGGCTGGAACTCCGACTGGATCGGTCTCAGCGGTGTCGACAAGGGCGAGCTGTGGGGGACGTACAACATCCCGCTGCTGGTCTTCTTCGTCTTCCAGCTGATGTTCGCGATCATCACGCCCGCCCTGATCAGCGGTGCTCTCGCGGACCGGGTGAAGTTCTCCGCCTGGGCGCTGTTCATCGCGCTGTGGGCCACGATCGTCTACTTCCCCGTCGCCCACTGGGTCTGGGGCGAGGGCGGCTGGGCCTTCGACATGGGCGTGATCGACTTCGCCGGTGGTACCGCGGTCCACATCAACGCGGGTGCCGCGGCGCTCGGCGTGATCCTCGTCATCGGCAAGCGGGTCGGCTTCAAGCGGGACCCGATGCGCCCGCACAGCCTCCCGCTGGTCATGCTCGGCGCCGGTCTGCTGTGGTTCGGCTGGTTCGGCTTCAACGCGGGCTCGTGGCTCGGCAACGACGACGGCGTCGGCTCCCTGATGTTCGTCAACACGCAGATCGCCACCGCCGCGGCCATGCTGGCCTGGCTCGCCTACGAGAAGATCCGCCACGGCGCGTTCACCACGCTGGGCGCCGCCTCCGGCGCCGTCGCGGGCCTGGTGGCCATCACCCCGGCCGGCGGCGCGGTGACCCCGCTCGGCGCGATCGCCGTCGGTGCCATCGCCGGTGTCCTGTGCGCCATGGCCGTGGGCCTGAAGTACAAGTTCGGCTACGACGACTCGCTCGACGTCGTGGGTGTCCACCTCGTCGGCGGTGTGGTCGGCTCGATCCTGATCGGCTTCTTCGCCAGCGGCAAGGGCCAGTCCGACGCCACGGGCGTGTTCTACGGCGACCACAAGTTCGACCAGCTGTGGAAGCAGCTCGCCGGTGTCGGCGGTGTGCTCGCCTACTCCCTGATCGTCTCCGCGATCCTCGCCTTCGTCCTCCACAAGACCATCGGTATGCGGGTCCCCGAGGACGAGGAGGTGGCCGGCATCGACCAGGCCGAGCACGCCGAGACCGCATACGACTTCAGCGGCGCCGGTGGCGGTGCCGCCAAGACCGCCGTCACGGCCCCGGTCGCCGCTGCCGCGAGCAAGAAGGTGGACGCATGAAGCTCATCACCGCCGTCGTGAAGCCGCACCGGCTCGACGAGATCAAGGAGGCCCTGCAGGCCTTCGGAGTGCACGGCCTGACGGTCACCGAGGCCAGCGGCTACGGTCGTCAGCGGGGCCACACCGAGGTCTACCGCGGTGCCGAGTACACCGTCGACCTGGTCCCCAAGATCCGCATCGAGGTCCTGGTCGAGGACGACGACGCCGAGCAGCTGATCGATGTCGTGGTCAAGGCCGCCCGTACCGGCAAGATCGGTGACGGCAAGGTCTGGTCCATCCCGGTCGAGACGGCCGTACGGGTCCGGACCGGCGAGCGCGGCCCCGACGCGCTCTGAGGCAGGCAAACAGAACAGGAGTCGCCGGGTGACGGGTACGGACGTGCAGAAGGAAGCAGAGGACTCGGGACCCAGCGGCTACGCGGCGGCCCGGCTGCGTCTCCTCACCGAGGAGACGCGGTCCGGGCCGCCGCGCCGTGCGGCCCTGGCCGAACTGACGGACGACTGGCTCACCGGCCTGTTCGCCGCCGGAGCGGAGGGACTGCGCGGGGCCTCCCTGGTCGCCGTCGGCGGCTACGGACGCGGCGAGCTGTCCCCACGCAGCGACCTCGACCTGCTCCTGCTGCACGACGGCAGCGACACCAAGGCGGTCGCCGCCCTCGCCGACCGGCTCTGGTACCCCGTCTGGGACCTGGGCCTGGATCTCGACCACTCCGTGCGCACCCCCGTCGAGGCCCGCAAGACGGCCGGCGAGGACCTCAAGGTGCAGCTCGGCCTGCTGGACGCCCGGCACATCGCCGGCGACCTCGGCCTCACCGCCGGACTGCGCACGGCCGTGCTGGCCGACTGGCGCAACCAGGCGCCGAAACGCCTCCCCGAACTCCAGGAACTGTGCGCCGAGCGCGCCGAGCGCCAGGGCGAGCTGCAGTACCTGCTGGAGCCCGACCTGAAGGAGGCCCGGGGCGGGCTGCGCGACGCCACCGCCCTGCGCGCCGTCGCCGCCTCCTGGCTCGCCGACGCCCCGCGCGAGGGCCTCGCCGACGCCCGGCGCCGGCTCCTCGACGTACGGGACGCCCTGCACCTGGCCACCGGGCGCGCCACCGACCGGCTCGCCCTCCAGGAGCAGGACCAGGTGGCCGCCGAGCTCGGCCTGCTCGACGCCGACACACTGCTGCGGCAGGTGTACGAGGCGGCACGGCTCGTCTCGTACGCCAGCGACGTCACCTGGCGCGAGGTGGGGCGTGTGCTGCGGTCGCGCGCCGTGCGGCCCCGGCTGCGCGCCATGCTGGGCGGCGGGAAGTCCGTGACGGAACGGTCTCCGCTGGCCGAAGGGGTGGTGGAGCAGGACGGCGAGGTGGTGCTCGCCCGTGCCGCGCGCCCCGAGCGCGACCCGGTGCTGCCGCTGCGCGCCGCGGCTGCCGCCGCGCAGGCCGGACTCCCGCTCTCCCTGCACGCCGTACGGCGCATGGCCGCCGCCACCCGCCCGGTGCCCACGCCCTGGCCCGCCGAGGCACGCGAACAGCTCGTGACCCTGCTCGGCTCGGGCCGCCCGACCGTCGAGGTCTGGGAGGCGCTGGAGGCCGAGGGGCTGATCACCCGGCTGCTGCCCGACTGGGAGCGGGTCCGCTGCCGCCCGCAGCGCAACGCCGTGCACCTGTGGACCGTCGACCGGCACCTCATCGAGACCGCCGTACAGGCCTCCGAGTTCACCCGCCGGGTCAGCCGCCCCGACCTGCTGCTGGTCGCCGCCCTGCTGCACGACATCGGCAAGGGCTGGCCCGGCGACCACTCCGTGGCCGGCGAGATCATCGCCAAGGACGTGGCCGCCCGCATCGGCTTCGACCGCCACGAGGTGACGGTCGTCGCCACCCTCGTTCGGCACCACCTGCTCCTCGTGGAGACGGCCACCCGGCGTGACCTGGAGGACCCGGCCACCGTGCGCTCCGTCGCCGAGGCCGTCGGCTCCCAGGGCACCCTGGAACTGCTGCACGCGCTCACCGAGGCCGATGCCCTGGCCACCGGACCGGCCGCCTGGTCGTCCTGGCGCGGCTCGCTCGTCGCCGACCTCGTCAAGCGGGTCGCGGCGGTGCTCGCCGGGGACGCCCCGGACGACCCCGAGGAGGGCGCGCCGACCGCCGAGCAGGAGCGCCTCGCCCTCGAGGCGGCCGCGACGGGCAGCCCGGTCCTCGCCCTGCGGGCACAGACCGAGCCGCCCTCCGGGCAGGAGCCGTCCGGCGATCCCGAGCCGCTGGGTGTGGAACTTCTCATCGCCGTGCCCGACCAGCCGGGCGTCCTGCCCGCGGTGGCCGGTGTCCTCGCCATGCACCGGCTGACCGTGCGTACGGCGGAACTGCGCTCCCTGACCCTCCCGGACGGCGTCGACGGCTCCGTCCTGCTGCTGGACTGGCGGGTCGCCGCCGAATACGGCTCCCTGCCGCAGGCCGCCCGGCTGCGCGCGGACCTGGTCCGGGCCCTGGACGGCACCCTGGACATCGCCGGCCGCCTCGCCGAACGGGACGCGGCCTATCCGCGCCGCAGGGGCGTGGTCGCCCCGGCGGCGCGGGTGTCGGTCCATCCGGCCGCCTCCCGGCTGGCCACGGTCATCGAGGTACGCTCCCAGGACGCCCCGGGCCTGCTGTTCCGCATCGGCCGCGCCCTGGAGGACGCGGGCGTACGGGTGCGCAGCGCGCATGTCTCGACCCTCGGCGCCAACGCCGTGGACGCCTTCTACGTGACCGGCCCGGAGGGCGCGCCCCTGCCCGGGGACGAGGCGGCCTCGGTGGCTCGGAAGCTGGAGGAGACACTGCGTGGGTGAGGCCGACCCGGCGACTTGTCACGCCGGGATACCCTGGAGGGCGATTCCCTGTAGCCACCAACCCTGAGGACCGCGAGCGCCGTGTTCGATACTCTTTCCGATCGCCTCTCAGCGACCTTCAAGAACCTGCGCGGCAAGGGGCGTCTCAGCGAAGCGGACATCGACGCCACGGCCCGGGACATCCGGATCGCGCTCCTCGAGGCGGACGTGGCGCTGCCGGTCGTCCGGACGTTCATCAAGAACGTCAAGGAGCGCGCCCTCGGTGCCGAGGTCAGCAAGGCGCTGAACCCCGCCCAGCAGGTCCTCAAGATCGTCAACGAGGAACTCGTCACCATCCTCGGCGGCGAGACCAGGCGCCTGCGCTTCGCCAAGCAGCCGCCCACCGTGATCATGCTGGCGGGTCTGCAGGGTGCCGGTAAGACCACCCTCGCGGGCAAGCTCGGCCGCTGGCTGAAGGAGCAGGGCCACTCGCCCCTGCTGGTCGCCTGTGACCTCCAGCGCCCGAACGCCGTGAACCAGCTCAGCGTCGTCGCCGAGCGCGCCGGCGTCGGCATCTACGCGCCGGAGCCGGGCAACGGCGTCGGCGACCCGGTCAAGGTCGCCAAGGACTCCATCGAGCACGCCAAGACCAAGGTCCACGACATCGTGATCGTGGACACCGCCGGCCGCCTCGGCATCGACCAGGAGATGATGCAGCAGGCCGCTGACATCAGGGACGCGGTCAGCCCCGAGGAGATCCTGTTCGTCGTCGACGCGATGATCGGCCAGGACGCGGTCAACACCGCCGAGGCCTTCCGCGACGGCGTCGGCTTCGACGGCGTGGTGCTCTCCAAGCTCGACGGTGACGCCCGCGGTGGTGCGGCCCTGTCGATCCGGCAGATCACCGGCAAGCCGATCATGTTCGCCTCGAACGGCGAGAAGCTCGACGACTTCGACGCCTTCCACCCTGACCGGATGGCCTCCCGCATCCTCGACATGGGTGACCTGCTCACCCTGATCGAGCAGGCGGAGAAGACGTTCAGCCAGGAAGAGGCCGAGAAAATGGCCTCCAAGCTGGCGTCCAAGAAGGGCCAGGACTTCACCCTGGACGACTTCCTGGCCCAGATGGAGCAGGTCAGGAAGATGGGCTCCATCTCCAAGCTGCTCGGCATGCTCCCGGGCATGGGCCAGATGAAGGACCAGATCCAGAACCTGGACGAGCGGGACGTCGACCGGACGGCCGCCATCATCAAGTCGATGACCCCGGCCGAGCGCCAGGAGCCGACGATCATCAACGGCTCGCGCCGCGCCCGTATCGCGCGGGGTTCCGGTGTCGACGTCAGCGCGGTGAAGAACCTGGTCGAGCGCTTCTTCGAGGCCCGCAAGATGATGTCCCGCATGGCCCAGGGCGGCGGCATGCCCGGGATGCCCGGCATGCCGGGCATGGGCGGCGGTCCCGGCCGGACGAAGAAGAAGCAGAAGCAGGCCAAGGGCAAGCAGCGCTCGGGCAACCCGATGAAGCGCAAGCAGCAGGAGCAGGAGGAGGCCGCCCGCCGGGCCGCCGCCGCCGAGGGCGGCAGCGCCTTCGGGCTGCCGCAGCAGGGCGGCAAGGACTTCGAGCTCCCCGACGAGTTCAAGAAGTTCATGGGCTGACGGCCCGTACCGCACGACACCGAGGGCGCCCCCTTCCTTCCCGGAAGGGGGCGCCCTCTTCTGTCCAGGCAGGTCAGCCGTTGGGGAACTTCCAGATGTACGGCTCGCCGTCCTCCTCGGACCAGTGGACCTCGACGTTCTTGGCGTTCGCCGGGATCACGTAGGTCTCGCAGAAGACGTGGCTCTCGCCCTGCTTCCAGCTGTCGACGTCGTAGGGGTCCTCGCAGCCGGCGGCGTCCTCGGACGCGCCGATGAGGACGGTGCCGCGCTGGCCGTCGGCGAAGACCGTGGTGCCGTCGTGCACGTCGGCACCGTCGGTGAGGGCGGGGCCGCTCTTGTGCGTGTACTTCAGGTAGGCGGTGGCCAGCACCTTGCCCTTGACCTTGTCCGGCTCCGAGACGGCCTTGGCGGCCTCGGCCTCGGTGCCCACGTCCACCTTCTGCGCCAGGATCTCGTAGGTGACCTTGCCCGGGTCCTCGTCGACCTTGCCCGTGGCGCTCTCGCCGCTGCCCATCTCGCCGCCGGACGTCGGCTCCGGCGAGGGGAAGACCTTGGCCTTCTCGGTGGCCGGGCTCTTCGCGTCGGCGTTGTCGCCGCCTCCGCAGGCGGTGAGCGACAGGGCGAGGACGGCGACGGGCGCGACGAGACGCAGCGCGGTCGTGTGGTGCGGCAAAGCAGCTCCTGTATGCAGATGTGTAGATCCCCCGAGCGGTGGATCAGATTAAGCGGTCATGATCCACTTCAAGGCGCCAGAAGCACCGCACCGTGCTTTCTTCACACCATTCACACCTGCACCGGACATAGCCCGATCTTTATGCAACCCGGGCGATCAAATACCGGAATACATTGGGCATCCACACGGTCCCGTCCTGCCGCTGGTGCGGATGCAGGGCCTCGGTCAGCTCCTTGTCGACCTGCACCTGGTCGGTCGCGGCCATCGCCGCGTCGAACAGCCCTGTCGACTTGAGCCCGCGCACCGCGCTGTCCACGTTGGCGTAGCCGAAGGGGCACGCCACCCGCCCGGAACCGTCCGGCTTGAGCCCGGCCCGCTGGGCGACGTCCTCGAGGTCGTCACGGAGGGCGGGACGCCAGCTGCCCGAGTTGCGCAGCGGCTCCGCCAGCTTCGTGGCCACCCGCAGCACGGACGTCGTGGCGCACCGCTCCGGCGGCCCCCAGCCGGCCAGCACCACGGCCGCACCGCGCTCGGCGAGCGGCGTCGCCTCCGCGAGCAGCCCGCTCATCCCCTCCGAGTCGCCCGCGAGGCACCCGATCGGCTCGAAAGCCGTCACCAGGGTGTACGCCGGAGCACCCGGCACCTCCGCGTCCCGGGGCGAGCCCTCGACCAGCCGGGCCTCCGCACGCGTGCGCGTGCCCCACGCCTCGGGCCGCAGCCGCTCCCGCGCGAAGGTCATTCTTTCGGGGGAGAGATCGACACCGGTGACCGCCGCTCCCCGGGCGGCGGCCATCAGCAGGGCGAGCCCGGAACCGCAGCCGAGGCCGAGCAGCCGCGTGGCGGGACCCACGTCCAGTCGCTCGTGGACGGCCTCGTAGAGCGGTACGAGCATCCGCTCCTGGATCTCGGACCAGTCACGCGCGCGTGCACGCAGGTCCACGCGGGGTGCGGCCCCCGCGTGAGGCAGGTGCTGCCGCACGAGCGTAGGTGTCATAAGTAAGCGCCCCAATCCGCCGAGAGTTGCCTCTTGCCCGATTCCATGGCCCCCGTGACAGTGCGCTCGCACTACCCCCGTATGCCAGGAAACTCCCCCCTCGACCTGTCGTCCAGTGGAATGCGCCCCGGCATGTGAGTTGTCATGTGCCTATGGCGAGATTTCACATTCCGGCAACTTGGGCCCGTACCATCTCGCCATGGCCAAGGCACCCGTTCTCACTCCCCGGGCGGACGATTTCCCGCGCTGGTACCAGGACTTGATCACCAAGGCGGAGCTCGCCGACAACGGTCCGGTGCGCGGCACCATGGTCATCCGACCGTACGGCTACGGGCTGTGGGAGCGGATGCAGTCCGAGATGGACGCCCGCATCAAGGAGACGGGCACCCAGAACGCGTACTTCCCGCTGCTGATCCCCGAGTCGTACCTGACCAAGGAAGCGGATCACGTCGAGGGCTTCGCGCCCGAGCTGGCCGTGGTCACCCACGGTGGCGGCAAGGAACTCGAAGAGCCCGCCGTGGTCCGGCCCACCTCCGAGATGATCATCAACGCCTCCTTCTCGAAGTGGGTGCAGAGCTACCGCGACCTGCCGCTGCTCATCAACCAGTGGGCGAACGTCGTGCGCTGGGAGCTGCGGCCCCGCCTGTTCCTGCGCACCTCCGAGTTCCTCTGGCAGGAGGGCCACACCGCGCACGCCACGTACGAGGAGGCGCGCGACTTCGCCGCCCGCATTCACCGGCAGGTCTACGAGGACTTCATGGTGAACGTGCTCGCGATGGACGTCGTCCCGGGCCGCAAGACCGTCAAGGAGCGGTTCGCCGGCGCCGTCAACACCCTCACGCTTGAAGGCATGATGGGCGACGGCAAGGCCCTCCAGATGGCCACGAGCCATGAACTGGGCCAGAACTTCGCGAAGGCCTTCAACACCCGGTACCTGTCCAAGGACGGCCGCGAGGAGCTGGTCTGGCAGACCTCCTGGGGATCCACCACCCGCATGATCGGCGCCCTGGTGATGATGCACGGCGACGACGACGGCCTGCGCGTCCCGCCGCGGCTCGCGCAGATCCAGGCCGTGGTGCTCGCGATCAAGGGCGATGAGGCGGTTCTGGCCAAGGTTCGCGAGCTCGGTGACCGGCTGAAGGCGGCCGGTGTCCGCGTCCAGGTCGACGACCGCACCGACGTCCCCTTCGGCCGCCGTGCCGTCGACTGGGAGCTCAAGGGCGTCCCGGTGCGCATCGAGGTCGGCCCGCGCGACCTGGAGAACGGCACGGCGATGCTGGCGCGCCGCATCCCGGGAGGCAAGGAGCCGGTGCCCCTGGACTCCCTGGTGTCGCTGCTGCCCAAGGTCCTGGAGGAGGACCAGGCCCGGCTGCTGAAGCAGTCCCGCGAGCGCCGCGAGTCCCGTACGGCCGAGGTCGCCACGTTCGAGGAGGCCGTCGAGGCGGCCACCGCCGGCGGCTGGGCGCGCATCCCCTGGGCCGTGCTCGGCGAGGAGGGCGAGTCCAAGCTCGCCGATCACGCGGCGACCGTACGGTGTCTGGTCGCCGAGGACGGGTCGGTGCCGGACGCCGACGACGCACCCGGTAACGTCGCCGTCGTGGCACGCGCTTACTGAGCGGGACGCAAGGCGGCCGAAACGCCCCTTGCGTACGCGCGGACCCCTGGCTTCCCGGCGCGCGGACATCCGCTACGCGCCGGGGCGTACGCGGAACTACGCACCACCTTGTGGTGAGCTGCGAGGCTTCTCCACAGATCAGCGCACGCGCCCTCGTCCGGACGCATCAGAGGCAACTGACGGGTACGTGCAAATTATTTGGGATGGCCCGGAATCGGAACACTGTGGCACCCCGGCTCGTTGTCATTACGTGAGCACGACACAGACACCACCTGTTCTCGCCGCAGAGCTGGCACAGGCGTGGGCCGATATTCAGCGGTACCACCCCGAGCTGCCCGACCTTGCCGCGCCAGAGTCCCTGATCGGGGAGTCGTCGTCCGCGTGCGGTCACGAGCTCTCCTTCGAGCGACTGCTCCATGAGGCAGTCCATGGCATCGCCGCCTCGCGCGGCGTCCGCGACACCTCCCGTGCCGGCCGCTACCACAACCGCAGATTCCTCGCGATCGCCGAGGAGCTGGGCCTGGACCACCCCGAGGAACCGCATCCCAGCAGCGGTTTCTCCCTGGTCACGCTCACCCCCGAGGCGAAGCGCCGCTACCGCCCGACGATGGAGCGCCTCCAGCGCGCCCTGAAGGCCCATACGGCCGCGACCTCCTCCGACACCTCCCGCACCTTCCGGGGCCCGGCCGCACGCCACGGCTCCTCCGGCGGCGGCGTGCGCGTCAAGGCGGTCTGCGACTGCGGCCGCAACGTGCGCGTGGTCCCGTCCGTACTCGCCCAGGCGCCGATCGTCTGCGGCGGCTGCGGCAAGCCGTTCCGTATCCCGGACGTCGTGGGAGCGGGAGCGGTGGGCTGACGTCGGCAACCGGCATCTCGTGGCTGCCGGTCGAGACGCGCTGCCGGGGTGTGCACCCGACGGACCTCACCTCCGCGCCGGGTGCCGGCCCGGCATGCCCGTGGAGCGGCACACCCCCGGCAAGGCCGCCCGGCAGGGTGTGGCACAATGGCTAGCTGTACTCGACAGTCGCACAGGACCCCTCTCTCCTCCGGCTGACGCGTCCATCGGGCACTCGGGTACCGCAACCCCACGCGGCAGTCTCGCCGTGCCCAACCACGTCAAAACCAGGAGAATCCACTCCCGTGGCAGTCAAGATCAAGCTGAAGCGTCTGGGCAAGATCCGTTCGCCTCACTACCGCATCGTCGTCGCCGACTCCCGTACCCGCCGTGACGGCCGGGCCATCGAGGAGATCGGCAAGTACCACCCGACGTACAACCCGTCGGTGATCGAGGTCGACGCCGAGCGTGTGGCGTACTGGCTGGGTGTCGGCGCGCAGCCGACCGAGCCCGTGCTCGCCATCCTCAAGAAGACCGGCGACTGGCAGAAGTACAAGGGCGAGCCCGCCCCGGCTCCGCTGCTGCAGGCCGCCGAGAAGTCGGCCCGCCCGTCGTTCGAGGCCCTCGGTGGCGACGACGAGGGCAAGGGTGAGGCCATCACCCAGAAGAAGAAGGCTGAGAAGAAGGACGAGGCGGCCGCCGAGTCCGCGTCGACCGAGGCCTGAGCATGCTCGAGGAGGCTCTCGAGCACCTCGTGAAGGGCATCGTCGACAACCCTGACGATGTGCAGGTCGCCTCGCGCAACCTGCGCCGCGGGCAAGTGCTCGAGGTCCGGGTGCACCCGGACGACCTCGGTAAGGTGATCGGCCGCAACGGCCGCACCGCACGCGCCCTGCGTACCGTCGTGGGCGCCATCGGCGGTCGCGGTGTCCGCGTCGACCTCGTCGACGTGGACCACGTCCGCTGACGCTTATCGCAACCGGCTCGGGCCGGGGAGGGCCTGAGGGCCGTCCCCGGCCCGCAGTCGTATGACAGGAGAGTTGGACACGTGCAGCTGGTAGTCGCACGGATCGGCCGTGCCCATGGCATCAAGGGCGAGGTCACCGTCGAGGTCCGTACCGACGAGCCGGAGCTCAGGCTCGCGCCCGGCGCCGTACTCGCCACCGATCCCGCCACCACGGGACCGCTCACCATCGAGACGGGCCGCGTCCACAGCGGCCGTCTCCTGCTGCGCTTCGCGGGCGTCAGCGACCGCACCGGCGCCGAAGCCCTGCGCAACACCCTCCTGATCGCCGAGATCGACCCGGAGGAACTGCCCGAGGGCGAGGACGAGTACTACGACCACCAGCTCATCGACCTCGACGTGGTCACCGCGGACGGCACGGAGGTCGGCCGGATCACGGAGATCTCGCACCTGCCCTCCCAGGACCTGTTCATCGTGGAGCGCCCCGACGGCAGCGAGGTGCTGATCCCCTTCGTCGAGGAGATCGTCGCCGAGATCGACCTCGAGGAGCAGAAGGCCGTCATCACCCCGCCGCCGGGCCTGATCGACGACCGCGCCGAGATCGCGTCCAGCCGGGACGAGTCGTAATGCGCCTCGACGTCGTCACGATCTTCCCCGAGTACCTGGAACCGCTGAACGTCTCCCTCGTCGGCAAGGCACGCGCGCGCGGTCAGCTCGACGTCCAGGTGCACGACCTGCGTTCCTGGACCTACGACCGCCACAACACCGTCGACGACACGCCCTACGGCGGCGGCCCCGGCATGGTCATGAAGACCGAGCCCTGGGGGGACGCGCTCGACTCCGTCCTGGCCGACGGCTACGAGACCGGCTCCCACGAGCCCGCCCTCATCGTGCCCACGCCCAGCGGACGCCCCTTCACCCAGGAACTGGCCGTCCAGCTCTCCGAGCGCCCCTGGCTGATCTTCACGCCGGCCCGCTACGAGGGCATCGACCGGCGGGTCGTCGACGAGTACGCGACCCGGATGCCGGTGTACGAGGTGTCCATCGGCGACTACGTCCTGGCCGGCGGCGAGGCGGCCGTCCTCGTCGTCACGGAGGCCGTGGCACGGCTGCTCCCGGGCGTCCTGGGCAACGCCGAGTCCCACCGGGACGACTCCTTCGCGCCCGGCGCCATGGCGAGCCTGCTGGAGGGGCCCGTCTACACCAAGCCGCCCGAGTGGCGCGGCCGGGACATCCCCGACGTGCTGCTCAGCGGCCACCACGGGAAGATCGCGCGCTGGCGCCGGGACGAGGCACTGAAGCGTACGACCGCGCACCGGCCCGACCTCATCGAGCGGTGCGACCCCAAGGCCTTCGACAAGAAGGACCGCGAGATGCTCTCCATCCTGGGCTGGTCACCGGACCCGGCGGGGGAGCCGTACGGCCGATTTTGGCGCAGGACCGACGGCGTGGAAGAATAGCTCGCTGTTGTGCGTCCGTCCGGCGTGCGCCCCTGCCACAGGGGGAGATGACGCCCGTTCCGACGCGTACAGCCCAGATCCGAAACACCTAGTTTCCGTTGATGACCTGTGGCATCAGCGAAGAAAGCAGACGAAATGTCTCACCTGCTCGACACCGTCGACTCCGCGTCGCTGCGCAGCGACGTCCCCGCCTTCCGCCCGGGTGACACCGTCAACGTCCACGTGCGCGTCATCGAGGGCAACCGCTCCCGTGTGCAGCAGTTCAAGGGCGTTGTGATCCGCCGCCAGGGCTCCGGCGTGCGCGAGACCTTCACGGTCCGCAAGGTCTCCTTCTCCGTCGGCGTCGAGCGCACCTTCCCGGTGCACACCCCGATCGTCGAGAAGATCGAGCTCGTCACCAAGGGTGACGTCCGCCGCGCCAAGCTGTACTACCTGCGCGAGCTGCGCGGCAAGGCCGCGAAGATCAAGGAGAAGCGCGAGAACTGAGCGCTCTCCGGGGTTCACGTCGGGGCCGGATAGCATCTGGCTCCGATGGACACCGAAGCACAGCCGACGGAGCGCGACCGCTCCTCCCGCCCTTCCGACTCCGAGGAGACCTCGGACCCAGGAGGGCCGGAGGGACGGTCGCGTTTCGCGTTGGTGTCGCGTGTCAGCGCATGGGTCCCGGGCGGCCGGATCACCCTGACCCTGCTGACCTGCCTGCTTTTCCTGCTGCTGCTCAGCACGTTCGTGCTGCGGCCGTTCCAGATCCCCAGCGGATCCATGGAGCCGGGATTGAGGATCGGGGACCGGGTTCTCGTAAATAAGTTGGCGTACCGTTTCGATGCCCAGCCGCAGCGGGGAGACATCGTCGTGTTCGACGGGACGGGGTACTTCGGGCACGCGGACTACATCAAGCGCGTTGTCGGTGTGGGGGCGGACCGCGTGGTCTGCTGCGACAAGAAGGGGAGGATCCAGGTGAACGGCCGGCCGGTCGACGAGTCGGGCTTCCTGTACCCCGGAGACAGCCCCTCCGAGGTTCCCTTCGACGTCGTGGTGCCCGACGGCACCCTCTTCGTGCTCGGCGACCACCGCGGCGACTCCAGCGACTCCCGCGACCACCTCGGCTCCCCGGGCGGCGGCATGATCCCCGTCGACGACGTGATCGGCCGCGCCGACTGGATCGTTTGGCCCTTCGGCCACGCCACCCGGCTCCAGCGCCCGGACGCCTACGCGCGCGTGCCCGCTCCCGCCGCCGGAAGGGCGGGCGCCCATGGGTAACCGCGGCAAGCCGCGCGGCGTCGCCACGAGCGCCGCGGAAAATCTGCTGCCCACCGGCGCCCGGCGCGCCGCCAGCCCGTCCGGCGGACGTACGCGCGCCGAGCGGCGCAAACTCCAGCGCAAGGTCAAGCGGCGCCGCAGGCGCGGTGCCGTCAAGGAGATACCGCTCCTCGTCGGCGTCGCCGTCCTCATAGCCCTCGTGCTGAAGACCTTCCTCGTCCAGGCCTTCGTCATCCCGTCGGGCTCCATGGAGCAGACGATCCAGATCGGCGACCGTGTCCTGGTCGACAAGCTCACCCCGTGGTTCGGCTCCGAGCCGCAGCGCGGGGACGTCGTCGTCTTCAAGGACCCCGGCGGCTGGCTCCAGGACGACCAGACCGCCACCCCGAAGGAAGACCCCGTCGTCATCAAGCAGGTCAAGGAAGGGCTCACCTTCATCGGCCTGCTGCCGTCCGAGGACGAGAAGGACCTCATCAAGCGGGTCGTCGGCGTCGGCGGCGACAAGGTCAAGTGCTGCGACACCCAAGGGCGCGTGACCGTCAACGGCATCCCGCTGAACGAGGACTACCTGTACCCCGGCAACGCCCCGTCCGACACGCCGTTCGAGATCACGGTCCCGCAGGGGCGGTACTGGGTGATGGGCGACCACCGGAACAACTCCGCGGACTCCCGCGCCCACCAGGACACCGACTACGGGGGCACGGTCTCCGAGGACGAGGTCGTGGGCCGCGCCATGGTCATCGCCTGGCCGTTCGGCCACTGGAACATGCTGGAGGAACCGACCACGTACGCCTCCGTGTCCGACTCGGCCACCGGGTCGACCGCTGCCGACCCGCTGTCGCATAGGGTTGCCTCCGACGATTCGAACGGAACGATCCAGCTCCCGACCCCTGCGGAACTCCCGCTCGTTATGGGAGTGGTGGGCCTGCGTCGTGTATGGGGCAGGCGGCGGCACAGAGTGAGGAGTTGGCGTGGGGGATGTGGCGGTCGGCGCACGGTCGGGACACGACGGCGAGGAGCATCGCGGGCGCCCCGCGGAATCCGCCGTCCCGGCCGCGGACAGCGCCGTGACCTCCGGGAATGACTCCGGGGCAGCCGAGGACGACAGGGTGACAGGCAAGCACACCACAGCGGAGAACGAGGGGCCGGGCGGTACGAACCGGACACCGAGGAAGGCGCGCTCCTTCTGGAAGGAGCTGCCCATCCTGATCGGCATCGCGCTGGTGCTGGCGCTGCTGATCAAGACCTTCCTGGTGCAGGCGTTCTCCATCCCCTCCGACTCGATGCAGAACACGCTCCAGCAGGGCGACCGGGTCCTGGTCGACAAGCTCACCCCCTGGTTCGGCTCCGAGCCCGAGCGCGGCGAGGTCGTCGTCTTCCACGACCCCGACAACTGGCTGGCGGGCGAGCCGACCACGGACCCGAACGCGCTGCAGACGTTCCTCAGCTGGATCGGCCTCATGCCGTCCGCGGAGGAGAAGGACCTCATCAAGCGCGTCATCGGCGTCGGCGGCGACACGATCGAGTGCAAGGGCACGGGGCCGGTGACGGTCAACGGCAAGGCGCTGGACGATCGGTCGTACGTCTACCCGGGCAACACGCCGTGCAGCGTCGACGACCAGGGCGGCCAGTTCAAGGTGAAGGTCCCCGAGGGCTACATCTGGGTCATGGGCGACCATCGGCAGAACTCCCGGGACTCCCGCTACAACCAGGCGGACCGGCACAAGGGCATGGTCCCGGTGAAGGAGGTCGTAGGACGGGCCGTCGTCATCGCCTGGCCGATCAACCGCTGGGACAACCTGCCGGTGCCGGACACCTTCGACCAGTCCGGCCTGAACGCCCAGCCGGCCGCGGCGGGCTGGGCGGTGGCACCGCAGGGTCTGGCGCTCGCCGGTGCGGTGCCCGTGGTGCTGTGGTGGCGCCGGAAGCGGTGATTCCGACGGCGGGCTGACCCCCGCTGGTACCCCCGGGTAGGGTGCGGACCCATGGGTGGCGAGAGCATGACGCACACGGCCCCGCGCAGCGGTGGCACAGGTACGGGCCCGGTGGGCAGCCGGACCGGACAGCGGTTGTCCGGGCTGGCCGTCGCGCTGGGCCTCGTGCTTTTCCTCGGAGGGTTCGCCTGGGGAGCGGTGGTCTACCGGCCGTACACCGTGCCCACCAGTTCGATGACACCGACGATCGACGCGGGCGACCGGATCCTCGCGCAGCGCGTCGACGGTGATGAGGTCCGCCGGGGCGATGTCGTCGTCTTCAAGGACGCGACCTGGGCCAACGCGCCGATGGTCAAGCGTGTGGTCGCCATCGGCGGCGACACGGTCTCCTGCTGCCAGGACGGCAAGCTCAAGGTCAACGGCAAGGAGATCGACGAGCCCTACCTGCCCAAGGGCACGCCGGCCGAGATCACCAACTTCCCCACCGTGACCGTCCCCGAGGGGCGGCTGTTCCTGCTCGGTGACGAGCGCGGCAGCTCCGTGGACTCCACCGCCCACCTGACCGACGCCGCCAGTGGCACGGTGGCGCGCTCCGCCGTCGACGCCCGCGTCGACTCCGTCGTGTACCCGATGAAGGGCATGCTGGAGCGCCCGACCGGCTTCGAGGCGCTCGGCGGCCTCTCCTCGCCCGGACCGCTGGGGACGATCATCGCCGCGGTGATCGCCGGCGCCGTGCTCGTCATGGGCGGGGGCGCCTACGGCCCGATCGCCAAGCTTGCCGGGGCGGCCCGTGCCCGGCGGTCGAGCGCGGAGCCCGCGGGTGTCCGCTGAGGCCGCGGGGGAGGGCAGGGGTTCCTCGGAGGGCGGGCTGCGCAGGGTCGCCCGGGTCGTGCTGCTCGACCCGCAGGACCGCATCCTGCTGCTGCACGGGCACGAGCCGGACGATCCGGCCGACGACTGGTGGTTCACCCCCGGCGGCGGAGTGGAGGGCGACGAGACCCGTGAACAGGCCGCGCTGAGGGAACTCATCGAGGAGACGGGCATCACCGAGGTCGAGCTCGGCCCGGTGCTGTGGCGGCGGAAGTGCTCGTTCCCGTTCGCGGGCCGCCGCTGGGACCAGGACGAGTGGTACTACCTGGCTCGTACGGACCGTACGGAGATCGCCGCCGCCGGACTGACCGAGCTGGAGCGGCGCAGTGTCGCCGGAGCGCGCTGGTGGACGTGTCGGGAACTGACCCGGGCACATGAGACGGTGTATCCGACCAGACTCGCCGGGCTGCTGCGTACGCTGCTCGACGAAGGTCCCCCGGCCAGGCCCGTGATCCTTGACCCGGAAATCGTCTAGAGGCTCACAGGACTGGCGCACAATGGTGGGATCGCACGGCTGAAGGGGAACATGCCATGAGCGCCGAGGACCTCGAGAAGTACGAGACCGAGATGGAGCTGAAGCTCTACCGGGAGTACCGCGATGTCGTCGGTCTGTTCAAATACGTGATCGAGACCGAGCGGCGTTTCTACCTGACCAACGACTACGAGATGCAGGTGCACTCGGTTCAGGGCGAGGTGTTCTTCGAGGTGTCCATGGCGGATGCCTGGGTGTGGGACATGTACCGGCCGGCGCGGTTCGTGAAGCAGGTTCGGGTGCTCACGTTCAAGGACGTGAACATCGAGGAGCTGAACAAGAGCGATCTCGAGCTGCCGAGCGGGTGACGGAGTACGTGACGGAGCGGGTGACGTTCAGTGACGTTCACCCAGGTGGGTGAGGGAGTTTTCCACACCCGCTGAGCCGTCCACCAAGATCCACTTCTTGGTGGCGGGTGCGTGATCGTTGGCGCCGGAGGTGGTGCCGACATGAACGCACATCTGGCGCGCAGCGCCATGGGCAAGTACGGCGAGAGCCTGGCCGCGCGGCGGCTGGCCGAGGCCGGTCTGACGGTCGTGGAGCGCAACTGGCGCTCCGGCCGGACGGGTGAGATCGACATCGTGGCCAGGGACGGTGACGTCCTGGTCGTCTGCGAGGTGAAAACCCGCAGGGAGGGTCCCTTCGAGCATCCGATGGCGGCCGTGACCCCGCAGAAGGCGGAGCGGCTGCGGGATCTCGCCGATCGGTGGATCCAGTCCCACGGGGGCGCACCACCCGGCGGGGTCCGCATCGACGTGGTCGGCGTGCTCCTTCCGAACCGCGGCGCGGCCGTGGTCGAGCATGTGCGGGGGGTGGCCTGATGGGATTCGCCCGTACGTGTTCGGTGGCGCTGGTGGGCGTCGAGGGTGTGGTCGTCGAGGTCCAGGCCGATCTCGAACCGGGTGTCGCGGCGTTCACGCTGGTGGGACTGCCCGACAAGAGCCTGACGGAGAGCCGGGACCGGGTGCGCGCCGCGGTCGTCAACTCGGGCGCGGCCTGGCCGCAGAAGAAACTCACGGTGGGTCTGAGCCCGGCCTCCGTACCGAAGTCCGGCAGCGGCTTCGACCTGGCCGTCGCCGCGGCGGTCCTCGGCGCGGCGGAGCGCATCGATCCCCGGGTTCTCGCCGACATCGTGATGATCGGGGAACTGGGGCTGGACGGCCGGGTGCGGCCGGTCCGCGGCGTGCTGCCGGCGGTGCTGGCGGCGGCGGACGCGGGGTATGAGCAGGTGGTGGTGCCGGAGTGCGCCGCCGCCGAGGCCTCCCTGGTGCCAGGGGTGTCGGTACTGGGCGTCAGGAGCCTGCGGCAGCTGATCGCCATCCTGGCCGACGAACCCGTGCCCGACGAGGAGCCGGACGAGCAGGGTCGCCCGGACCCGCTCCTCGCCGGCCTTCGCGTGCCCGGTACGGGCGCGGCCACGGGCATGCACAGCGTCGGAGCGGCCCAGCACGACCACGCCCACGACCTCGCGGACGTCGTCGGCCAGACCTCGGCGCGCACTGCGGTGGAGGTGGCCGCGGCGGGCGGGCACCACCTCTTCCTCGAAGGGCCTCCCGGCGCGGGCAAGACGATGCTCGCGGAGCGGCTGCCGACCATCCTGCCCCTGCTCGGCCGGCAGGAGTCGCTGGAGGTCACAGCGGTCCACTCGGTGGCGGGCCTGCTGCCCCCGGGCAAGCCGCTGATCGACGTCGCCCCCTACTGCGCCCCGCACCACTCGGCCACGATGCAGGCACTCGTCGGCGGCGGCCCGGGCATTGCGCGGCCCGGCGCGGTGTCGATGTCCCACCGGGGTGTGCTCTTCCTGGACGAGACGCCCGAGTTCAACAGCCAGGCCCTGGACGCCCTGCGTCAGCCGCTGGAGGCGGGGCATGTCGTGATCGCGCGCAGTGCGGGAGTGGTGCGCTTCCCGGCGAAGTTCCTCATGGTGCTCGCGGCCAACCCCTGCCCGTGCGGCCGGTTCTCGCAGCGGGACGACCTGTGCGAATGTCCGCCCTCGGCGATCCGCCGCTACCAGGCCAGGCTCTCCGGACCGCTGCTCGACCGGGTCGATCTGCGCGTCGAGGTGGACCGCGTCACCCGCACCGAGCTGACCGCCGTCGGCGCGCGGGGTGAGTCCACGGCGACGGTCGCCGACCGGGTCCGGGCGGCCCGGGAACGGGCTTCGGAGCGCCTCGCCGGCACTCCCTGGCGCACCAACAGCGAGGTACCCGGCCGTGAGCTGCGCAGCCGCTGGTACGCGGTGCCCGGCGCGATGGACGAGGCCGAGCGGAACCTGGAGCGGGGTGTCCTGACCGCCCGTGGACTGGACCGTGTCCTGCGGGTGGCCTGGACGGTCGGCGACCTCGTCGGCCACGACCGGCCCGACGCCACGGACGTCGCCCTCGCGCTCCAGCTGCGCACCGGTGTGCCACGGGGCGTGCCCATGGCCCTCGGGGCGCTGACGTGAGTGTCGTCGACGAACCGGAGGACCAGCTGCTCGCCCGGGTGTTTCTCACCCGGGTCCTCGAGCCCGGGGACGAGGTCGTTGGGCGGTGGGTGCGGGAGGTCGGGGTCGGGGAAGTGGCGCGGAGGCTGGCGGAGGGCGGGCTGCCCCTGCCCGGCGTCAGCGGCAAGCGGTGGGCGGGACTGCTGGCCAGGGCCGAGACGGCACGGCCAACTGAGGACCTCGCCGTCGCCCGGGAGGCCGGGGTGCGGTTCGTGTGCCCCGGGCACCCGGAGTGGCCCGGGCAGCTCGACGATCTCGGGGATGCCCGGCCCCTGGGACTGTGGGTGCGGGGGAGGGCCAGTCTGCGGATGTGGGCGCTGAAGTCCGTGGCCGTCGTCGGCGCCCGGGCCTGCACCGAGTACGGGGCGCACATGGCGGCCACCCTCGCCGCCGGCCTCGCCGAGCAGGGCTGGGTCGTGGTGTCCGGCGGTGCCTATGGAGTCGACGGCGCCGCCCACCGCGGCGCCCTCGGCGCGGGCGGCGCCACCGTCGCCGTCCTCGCCTGCGGCGTCGACCGTCCCTACCCGCGCGGACACACCCAGCTGATCGGCAGAATCGCTGAACAGGGCCTGGTCGTAGGCGAGTTGCCACCCGGCGATCACCCGACGCCGAGCCGGTTCATCCTCCGCAACCGCGTCATCGCGGCACTCACCCGCGGCACCGTGGTCGTCGAGGCCGCCCACCGCAGCGGCTCCCTGGTCACGGCGCGGGCGGCACAGCGCCTCGGCCGTCACACGATGGGGGTACCGGGCCCGGCCACCAGCGGACTCTCCGCCGGAGTGCACGAACTGCTGCGCGGCGAGGCGGTTCTGGTCACCGACGCCGCGGATGTCGTCGAACTGGTCGGCGACATCGGGCAACTGGCCCCCGACCGGCGCGGCCCCGTCCTGCCGCGGGATCTGCTGGAACCCGTCACCCGGCAGGTGCTCGCCGCCCTGCCGGGCGGCAGGGCCGCCCAGCCGGACGAGATCGCGCGCCGAGCGCAGACCGCACAGGAGGACGCGATCGCGAGACTGTACGAACTCCGGGCACTCGGTTACGTCGAACGACACGGCGATGGCTGGAAGTTGACACGCCAGGCGGTGATGTCGGTCCGCGGTGCTCCCGGACCCTGCTGACCGCGCGTGTTCGGCCGTCCGGGGGAACCTCGACACCCCTTGGAAATGCGCCCAGTTGGGCTCCTCCGGTGATCACACTGAGCGACCGCGGCGCTCCGCCGGGACGCCTCCGGAACGCGTTCGCGTCTCCGTTGACCTCCGTCCTTCGCACACCGCGACACCGCAGTCACGCTACGCTCACGAGGATTCCGACACGGACAGGCCACTCGACATCAGTCAGACAGCTCACCCCAGCAGCACCACTGCGCAGCAGAACGGCACAAGGCGACGAATGCCCCAGCACACCTCCGGGTCCGACCGGGCGGCGATCCCCCCAGCCGCCCGTGACGGTGGCAGCGTACGGCCGCCCGCTCCCTCGACGCTCGACGAGCTGTGGCGGTCCTACAAGGCGACGGGGGACGAGCGGCTGCGGGAGCAGCTGATCCTGCACTACTCGCCGCTCGTGAAGTACGTCGCTGGACGGGTCAGTGTGGGTCTGCCGTCCAACGTGGAGCAGGCGGACTTCGTCTCGTCCGGAGTGTTCGGGCTGATCGACGCGATCGAGAAGTTCGACGTCGACCGGGAGATCAAGTTCGAGACGTACGCGATCACCCGGATCCGGGGCGCGATGATCGACGAGCTGCGGGCGCTGGACTGGATCCCCCGCTCGGTGCGGCAGAAGGCGCGCAACGTGGAACGGGCCTACGCCACGCTGGAGGCGCGGCTGCGGCGGACGCCGACGGAGGGCGAGGTGGCCGGCGAGCTGGGTATCGCTGTGGAGGAACTCCACGCGGTGTTCAGTCAGTTGTCGCTGGCCAACGTGGTGGCCCTGGAGGAGCTGCTGCACGGCGGGGGCGAGGGCGGCGACGGGCTGAGCGTGATGGACACGCTGGAGGACACCGCCGCCGACAACCCCGTGGAGGTCGCCGAGGACCGGGAGCTGCGGAGGTTCCTGGCACGGGCGATCAACACGCTGCCCGAGCGGGAGAAGACCGTGGTCACGCTGTACTACTACGAGGGGCTCACCCTGGCCGAGATCGGGAACGTGCTGGGCGTGACCGAGAGCCGGGTCAGCCAGATCCACACCAAGTCCGTGCTCCAGCTCAGAGCGAAACTGGCGAGCTTCGGCCGCTGACCTGGTCGGATGCCGACGAGTCGGCGTGAGCCACTCCCGTCGGGCGTGACGCGTCCGTAGAGTGTTGACGTGCCAAGGATTCGAGCGGCCTCCGTGGCCGAGCACCGGTCGATGCAGCGAGCCGCCCTGCTGGACGCGGCTCGTTCCTTGTTGTCCGAGGGCGGTACGGAGGCGCTGACCTTCCCGGCCCTCGCCGAGCGGACGGGCCTCGCGCGATCGTCCGTCTACGAGTACTTCCGGTCACGGGCGGCCGTGGTCGAGGAGCTGTGCGAGGTCGACTTCCCGGTCTGGGCGGCGGAAGTGTCGGCGGCGATGGAGCGGGCGGAGACGTCCGAGGCCAAGGTCGAGGCGTATGTGCGCCAGCAGCTCGAGCTGGTCGGGGACCGGCGGCATCGGGCCGTGGTCGCGATCTCCGCGAGTGAGCTCGACGCGGGGGCCCGGGAGAAGATCCGGGCGGCGCACGGCGGGCTGGTCGCGATGATCGTCGAGGCGCTGGCCGAAATGGGGCATGCGCAGCCTCGGCTGGCGGCGATGCTCTTGCAGGGGGTGGTGGACGCGGCCGTGCGGAGGATCGAGCTGGGAGCCGCGGAGGAGCCGGACGCCATCGCGGAGGCGGCGGTGTCCATGGCCCTGCGGGGTGTGCTGGGCTGAGGGGCGTCGGTGCCTGAGGCACTGGGGAAGGCGCGACTGCCCGCAGGCTCGGCGGCTCAGTACACCGGCAGCAGCCTCGACGGGCCCCTGTGCAGCAGCCACGGGGGCAGGAGCGACAGCGGGTTCAGGTAGGTCTCGTCCCTGCGCAGGCCCCAGTGCACGCACGGAGCCGTGCAGTGCGAGCCCGCCTCGTCCACCGTGCCGATCACCTCGCCGGGTTCCACCTCCTCGCCCTCCCGCACCGTCGCCGTCACCGGTTCGAGTGTCGTGCGCAAGGGTGGATCGCCGGTTCCGGTGAGTTCCACCGAGACGACGCCCTTGCCGGCCACCCGGCCCGCGAAGGACACCCGGCCCCCGGCCGGCGCCCGTACCGGCGTTCCCGGTGCTGCCGCCAGGTCCACGCCCCGGTGGCCCGGGCCGTACGCCGTCGCAGGGGGTTCCCAGCCGCGGAGGACCTGAGGGCGTAATCCGACGGGCCACGCGCGCCCCACCGCCGGGACGGTGGCGTCCGGGCCGGGCGGCGCCGCGAACAGCCGGGGCGGCGGGGACAGCAGGACGGCCGCGGTCAGGACCAGCAGCAGGATCAGCCGCGTACACACACGCACACATCGCTTCGCTCGCATGCGCAGAGCGTCCCGCATCGCCCCGATCACCGTGCGTGGCTGTGGACCGCTGCCCGGCTGTGGACAACGGCGTCACCCGGCACCCCGCGGGTCCCGTACACTTCTGGTGGCGACCCGGGTCACCGGGTCGACTTCGCACGCCCCGATACGCACCCCGGCAACGGGCTGTATCAGCGCCCCTCGGTCCCTCGTGGAACGGCGCGCAGTGGGCGTCAGGCGCGGAAGCCGTCCGGCATCCGCGGCACAACCGAGAAATTCAAGGAGATACGGCCATGGCCGTCGTCACGATGCGGGAGCTGCTGGAGAGCGGCGTCCACTTCGGTCACCAGACCCGTCGTTGGAACCCGAAGATGAAGCGCTTCATCTTCACGGAGCGCAACGGCATCTACATCATCGACCTGCTCCAGTCGCTGTCGTACATCGACCGCGCCTTCGAGTTCGTCAAGGAGACCGTCGCCCACGGCGGCACGGTCATGTTCGTCGGCACGAAGAAGCAGGCGCAGGAGGCCATCGCCGAGCAGGCCACCCGCGTCGGCATGCCCTTCGTCAACCAGCGCTGGCTGGGCGGCATGCTCACCAACTTCTCGACCGTCTACAAGCGTCTGCAGCGCCTCAAGGAGCTCGAGCAGATCGACTTCGAGGACGTCGCCGCGTCCGGTCTGACCAAGAAGGAGCTTCTCGTGCTCTCGCGCGAGAAGGCCAAGCTGGAGAAGACCCTCGGTGGTATCCGCGAGATGCAGAAGGTGCCCAGCGCCGTCTGGATCGTGGACACCAAGAAGGAGCACATCGCCGTTGGTGAGGCCCGGAAGCTGAACATTCCGGTCGTCGCGATCCTCGACACCAACTGCGACCCCGACGAGGTCGACTACAAGATCCCGGGCAACGACGACGCGATCCGCTCCGTCACCCTGCTCACCCGCGTCATCGCCGACGCCGTCGCCGAGGGCCTCATCGCCCGCTCAGGCGTCGCCACCGGCGACAAGGGCGAGAAGGCCGCGGGCGAGCCGCTGGCCGAGTGGGAGCGCGACCTGCTCGAGGGCGAGAAGAAGGCCGACGAGGCTGCCCCCGCCGCCGAGGCCGCTCCGGCCGCCGAGACTGAGGCTGCTCCGGCCGCCGAGGACGCTCCGGCTGCCGAGGCCGCCCCCGCCGCCGAGGCCGAGAAGCCGGCCGAGGGCGAGAAGGCCGCCGAGGCCGAGCAGGCCTGACCCGTCAGTCCGAGGTGACGGCGGGAGCGGGACCGCAACCAGTAGCGTCTTCGGCGCGGTTGAAGTCCGCTCCCGCCGTTCACCCGTAGGTCAGCGGAAAGACAGCGCCCTCCGGCTCCATGGGGGGCGCATCCGCAGATCTTCGATCTTCCAGACTTCGAGAAAGATTCACAGACTCATGGCGAACTACACCGCCGCCGACGTCAAGAAGCTCCGTGAGCTCACGGGCGCCGGCATGATGGACTGCAAGAAGGCGCTGGACGAGGCCGAGGGCAACGTCGAGAAGGCCGTCGAGGCGCTCCGCATCAAGGGCCAGAAGGGCGTCGCCAAGCGCGAGGGCCGTTCCGCCGAGAACGGTGCCGTGGTCTCGATCATCGCCGACGACAACTCCTCCGGTGTCATCGTCGAGCTGAAGTGCGAGACGGACTTCGTCGCCAAGGGTGACAAGTTCCAGGCCGTGGCCACCACCATCGCCGAGCACGTCGCCAAGACCTCCCCGGCCGACCTCGAGGCCCTGCTCGCCTCCGAGATCGAGGCCGGCAAGACCGTCCAGGCGTTCGTCGACGAGGCCAACGCCAACCTGGGCGAGAAGATCGTCCTGGACCGCTTCGCGCAGTTCGGTGACGGCTACGTGACGGCGTACATGCACCGCACGATGCCCGACCTGCCGCCGCAGATCGGTGTCCTCGTCGAGCTGGACAAGCCCAACGCCGAGATCGCCAAGGGCGTCGCCCAGCACATCGCCGCCTTCGCGCCGAAGTACCTCTCCAAGGAGGACGTGCCGGCCGACGTCGTCGAGTCCGAGCGCCGCGTCGCCGAGGAGACCACCCGCGCCGAGGGCAAGCCCGAGGCCGCCCTGCCGAAGATCGTCGAGGGTCGCCTCAACGGCTTCTTCAAGGACGCCACGCTGCTCGGCCAGCCCTACGCGCTGGACAACAAGAAGTCCGTCCAGAAGGTTCTGGACGAGGCCGGTGTCACCCTGAAGCGCTTCTCGCGCATCAAGGTCGGCATCTGAGTCCGTACCGCGATCGACGCCCGACCCCGATAAGGTCGGCAGCAGTCGTCCGTGTACGCCGTCACATGGGTGGCGGACGACAGCAGATCTGACAAGGAGGCCATTGCCGCATGGGATGCGAAACACGCCCCACCGGCAATGGCCTTCTTGGTATGTGCAACACGTGAAAGAGGCGGAATCCCCCATGACCACCAAGCCCCAGAAGAGCGACGACGGCAAAGTGCGCGGCCGGTTTCTGCTGAAGCTGTCCGGAGAGGCCTTCTCCGGTGGCGGGGGCCTGGGCGTCGACCCCGACGTGGTGCACAAGATCGCCCGCGAGATCGCGGCCGTCGTACGCGACGGCGCGCAGGTCGCGGTCGTCATCGGCGGCGGCAACTTCTTCCGCGGTGCCGAACTCCAGCAGCGCGGCATGGACCGCGCCCGCTCCGACTACATGGGCATGCTCGGCACCGTCATGAACTGCCTCGCCCTCCAGGACTTCCTGGAGAAGGTGGGCGTCGAAACCCGTGTGCAGACCGCCATCACCATGGGCCAGGTCGCCGAGCCCTACATCCCGCTGCGCGCCGTACGGCACCTGGAGAAGGGCCGTGTGGTGATCTTCGGAGCCGGTATGGGCATGCCGTACTTCTCCACCGACACCACCGCCGCACAGCGCGCCCTGGAGATCGACGCCGAGGCGCTGCTGATGGGCAAGAACGGCGTGGACGGGGTCTACGACTCCGACCCGAAGACCAACCCGGACGCGGTGAAGTTCGATCACCTCGGCTACGGCGAGGTCATCACGCGCGACCTGAAGGTCGCCGACGCCACGGCCGTCACGCTGTGCCGCGACAACAAGCTCCCGATCGTGGTCTTCGAGCTGCTGGCGGAGGGCAACATCGGCCGCGCCGTCAAGGGTGAGAAGATCGGCACGCTCGTGGGGGACGCGGCCGGCCGGGACTGAGGACCGCACCACCCCGTCCGGGGGACGGACGGGTCGGAGCCGGGCCGGGGGATGGACAATGTCCTGCCGGTCGGGAACCGTGCAGGAAGAAGACGCGACGCAGCCGGCCGCCGCCCCACATGGAACCGCAGCCGGGCCTACTCAAGACACGCAGGAGCAAGTGGTGATCGAAGAGACCCTCCTCGAGGCCGAGGAGAAGATGGAGAAGGCCGTCGTGGTCGCCAAGGAGGACTTCGCCGCGATCCGCACCGGCCGTGCGCACCCGGCGATGTTCAACAAGATCGTGGCCGACTACTACGGCGCGCCGACGCCGATCAACCAGCTGGCTTCGTTCTCCGTGCCGGAGCCGCGCATGGCGGTAGTGACCCCGTTCGACAAGACGGCCCTGCGTAACATCGAGCAGGCGATCCGTGACTCCGACCTGGGCGTCAACCCGAGCAACGACGGCAACATCATCCGAGTCGTGTTCCCCGAGCTGACCGAGGAGCGCCGCCGCGAGTACATCAAGGTCGCGAAGGGCAAGGGCGAGGACGCGAAGATCTCGATTCGCTCCGTGCGCCGCAAGGCCAAGGAGGCCATCGACAAGCTGATCAAGGACGGCGAGGTCGGCGAGGACGAGGGCCGCCGTGCGGAGAAGGAGCTCGACGACACCACCGCGAAGTACGTCGCGCAGGTGGACGAGCTCCTGAAGCACAAGGAAGCGGAGCTGCTCGAGGTCTGATGAACGACTCTTCCTGGGGGGCGCCGCCACAGGCCGGGTACTGGGGGCCCACCGACCAAGGGCATGGCCACGGGCACATCCAGAGCCCTGGCCATGGGTACGTCCAGGGGGCCGCCCCGGCGGGTCCCGCATACGATGCGTATGAAGCGCCTCAGACTCGCCCCATGCCCAGCGTGCCTGACGTAGCCGGCCACGGCGACAACCAGGATGACGACCGGAGGGCTGCTCGGCTGAGCGGCCCCCCGGTCCGAAACGAGACGAATCCGGAACCCATGCCCGACGCCTCGCAGCCGGCACCCAAGCCGCCGAAGAAGAGCGCGGGTCGCGACCTGAGTGCCGCGATAGGGGTCGGGGTCGGGCTCGGCGCGGTGATCGTCGCGTCGCTGTTCGTCGTCAAGGCCGTGTTCGTCGGCGTCGTCGCGGTCGCCGTCGTGGTCGGTCTGTGGGAGCTGACCAAGCGGCTGGACGAACGCAAGGGCATCCGGGCGCCGCTCGTCCCCCTCGCGCTCGGCGGTGCCGCGATGGTCGTCGCCGGGTACGTCCGGGGCGCCGAGGGCGCCTGGGTCGCCATGGCGCTCACCACCCTGGCCGTGCTCGTCTGGCGCATGACGGAACCGCCCGAGGGCTACCTGAGGGACGTCACGGCGGGCGTCTTCGCGGCGTTCTACGTGCCGTTCCTGGCGACCTTCGTCTCGATGATGCTGACCGCGGACGACGGGCCGCAGCGGGTGCTCACCTTCCTGCTGCTCACGGTCGTCAGCGACACCGGTGCCTACGCCGTCGGCTGGCGCTTCGGCCGGAACAAGCTCGCCCCGCGCATCAGCCCCGGCAAGACCCGCGAGGGCCTGCTCGGCGCGGTCGCCTTCGCCATGGTCGCGGGCGCGCTGTGCATGGAGTTCCTCATCGACGGCGGTGCCTGGTGGCAGGGTCTGGTGCTCGGCCTCGCGGTCGCGGTCAGCGCCACGCTCGGCGACCTCGGCGAGTCCATGATCAAGCGGGACCTCGGCATCAAGGACATGGGCACGCTGCTGCCCGGCCACGGCGGCATCATGGACCGGCTCGACTCGCTGCTGCCGACGGCTCCGGTGGTGTGG
>NZ_JBHUTX010000011.1:0-78771 GCF_042671245.1 Streptomyces sp. NPDC057099 | reverse complement strand
GACCTCGGCATCAAGGACATGGGCACGCTGCTGCCCGGCCACGGCGGCATCATGGACCGGCTCGACTCGCTGCTGCCGACGGCTCCGGTGGTGTGGTTGTTGTTGGTGCTGTTCGTTGGGTCTGGCTGAAGCCGGGTCTCGGCGCCGCGCCGCGGTAGCGGCACATGGATACAGCATGGACCGGCTCGACTCGCTGCTGCCGACGGCTCCGGTGGTGTGGCTGTTGCTCGTGCTCTTCGTGGGGTCCGGCTGAGCGGACCTCGTCCGGTGAGCTCCCGTCCTTGTGGGCGGGAGCTCACCGGCGTTTCGGGGGTTGTTCCGGGCAGGCACCGGCGGGCGCCGAGTGGGACGATTGAGGTGTACGTCGCGAAGGGGGTCATCATGGCCATCATTCGACAGAGCATCGATGTCGACCGGCGTCCCGAGGACGTCTACGACTACGTCATGGACACCCCGCGGCTGCCGGAGTGGCAGCTGAGCGCCGTGTCCGCGGAACGCCTCGACGAGGGCCCCTTCGGCATCGGCTCCCGGTTCCGGGTCACCCGGCACGTCGGCCGCCGTGTGATGCCGATGACCATGGAGGTCGTCGAGTACGACCCGCCCCACACCTGGGGCATGCGCGGTGTCGACGGCCCCGTCCGGGCCCGGGTGCACGGCGAGGTCGAGCCGTTCGACGAGGGACAGCGCTCCCATGTGACGATCGAGGTCGACTTCGAGGGTCACGGCGTAGGCAAGGTCCTGGTACCGCTCGTCATGCGCCCCCAGGTCCGCAAGGAACTCCCACGCAACGAGCAGCTGCTCAAGGACCGGCTGGAGCACGTGGGCGAGTAGGGCGTATCCCCTCCGGTGCCGCGGGTGCGGGCGGGGCACGGGCCACCGTCGGCGATCTGCGACACTGGTTGAGCCATGCCTAAGCCCGGAGAACTCACTTTCGTCGCCCCCCGCGGAGCCAAGAAGCCGCCGCGGCATCTCGCCGACCTCACTCCTGCCGAGCGCAAGGAGGCCGTCGCGGCTGTCGGGGAGAAGCCGTTTCGTGCCAAGCAGCTCTCGCAGCACTACTTCGCGCGGTACGCGCACGAGCCGGAGCAGTGGACCGACATTCCCGCCGGTGCCCGGGGGAAGCTGCAGGAAGCGCTGCTGCCCGAGCTGATGAGCGTCGTGCGGCATCTGTCGACCGACCAGGGCACCACGCGCAAGACGCTGTGGCGGCTGTTCGACGGGACGCTCGTCGAGTCGGTGCTGATGCGGTACCCGGACCGGGTGACCATGTGCATCAGCTCGCAGGCGGGGTGCGGGATGAACTGCCCGTTCTGCGCGACCGGGCAGGCGGGTCTGGACCGGAATCTGTCCACCGCCGAGATCGTGCACCAGATCGTCGACGGCATGCGGGCGCTGCGGGACGGGGAGGTTCCCGGCGGTCCGGCGCGGCTCAGCAACATCGTGTTCATGGGCATGGGCGAGCCGCTCGCCAACTACAACCGGGTCATCGGGTCCATCCGGCGGCTCACCGACCCCGAGCCCGACGGGCTGGGGCTCTCGCAGCGCGGGATCACCGTCTCGACGGTCGGTCTCGTCCCGGCGATCCATCGGTTCGCCGACGAGGGCTTCAAGTGCCGGCTCGCCATCTCGCTGCACGCGCCCGACGACGAGCTGCGCGACACCCTCGTCCCCGTGAACACGCGGTGGAAGGTCCGGGAGGTGCTGGACGCCGGGTTCGAGTACAGCGCCAAGTCCGGGCGGCGGCTGTCCATCGAGTACGCGCTGATCCGGGACATCAACGACCAGGCCTGGCGCGGTGACCGGCTCGGGCGGCTGCTCAAGGGCAAGCCCGTGCACGTCAACCTCATTCCGCTGAACCCGACGCCCGGGTCCAAGTGGACGGCCTCGCGGCCCGAGGACGAGAAGGCGTTCGTGGAGGCCATCGCCGCCCATGGTGTGCCGGTGACGATCCGGGACACCCGTGGACAGGAGATCGACGGGGCGTGTGGTCAGCTCGCGGCCACCGAACGGTAGTCTGACCGGCGTAAGAACATCTGCATATCCGACACCTGCATATTCCGACAGGGGAGCGCCACAGCGCTGAGAGTGCGGCACACGGCCGCAGACCCTCCGAACCTGGCCCAGGTCATTCTGGGTAGGGAGATCGGTCATCACTCGAGCTGTTGCGCCCTGCCCGGGATCTCCTGAGTTCCCGGGCGGGGCCGCGTCTTCTCCTGGTCATCCAGGAGGAATCCAGTGAGCAACAAGAGCAAGCGGCTGACGGCTGTGGTCGTCGGGCTCGGCATGGTCGGCACGCTCGCCGCCTGCGGGTCGTCCGGCGGCGGCCAGGGGTCCGGCGACTCCAAGACCGTGACCCTCGTCAGCCATGACTCGTGGGCCGCGTCCAAGGGCGTCATCGCCGCCTTCGAGAAGCAGTCCGGCTACAAGGTCGATGTCCTGGAGGACGGCGACGCCGGGCAGGCCGTGAACAAGGCGATCCTGACCAAGGACAACCCGCAGGGTGACGTCTTCTTCGGCGTCGACAACACCCTGCTGTCCCGCGCCCTCGACAACGGCCTGTTCCAGCCGTACGAGGCGAAGGGGTCCGAGCAGATCAAGGCCGCGTACCGGGCCGACCAGGACCAGCACCGGGTCACGCCCGTCGACACCGGCGACATCTGTGTCAACTACGACAAGAAGTACTTCGCCGACCACAAGCTGGAGCCGCCGAAGAGCTTCGACGACCTGGTCGAGCCTCAGTACAGGAACCTGCTCGTCACCGAGAACGCCTCCGCCTCCTCGCCCGGCCTCGGGTTCCTGCTCGGCACCGCCGCCAAGTACGGCGACGACGGGTGGGAGAGCTACTGGAAGAAGCTCAAGGCCAACGGCGTGAAGGTCGTCGACGGCTGGGAGCAGGCCTACAACGAGGAGTTCTCCGGCTCGGCCGGCGGCAAGAAGGCCAAGGGCGAGAGGCCGCTCGTCGTGTCGTACGCCTCCTCGCCGCCCGCCGAGGTCATCTTCGCCGACCCCAAGCCGGACACGGCACCGACCGGGGTCGCCGAGGGCACCTGCTTCCGGCAGGTCGAGTACGCCGGGCTGCTGAGCAACGCCAAGAACAGCAAGGGCGGCAAGGCGTTCCTCGACTTCCTGCTCAGCGAGAAGTTCCAGGAGGACATGCCGCTCAACATGTTCGTGTACCCGGTGCGCGAGGGCGCCCAGGTGCCGCCGGAGTTCGTGAAGTTCGGGCCGCAGGCGAAGGATCCCGAGACCCTGGACCCGGCGAAGATCGCCGACCACCGCGACCAGTGGGTCAAGTCGTGGACCTCACTCGTACTGAAGTAACCGGCCGGACGAGGGGCGCGGCGGCGCGGTTCGGGCTCATCGCCCTGCCCGTCGCGTTCTTCGCGGCGTTCTTCGCCTACCCCGTCGCCGCGATCGTCGCGCGCGGGCTGAAGGTCGAAGGCGCCTGGCGGTTCGGGCGGATCGGGGAGGTGCTGGCGCAGTCCGACGTCCGGCACGTCCTGTGGTTCACCACCTGGCAGGCGCTCGTCTCCACCGCGCTCACGCTGCTGATCGCGCTCCCCGGCGCGTACGTCTTCGCGCGCTTCGACTTCCGGGGCAAGCAGGTGCTGCGGGCGGTCGTCACCGTCCCGTTCGTGCTGCCCACGGTCGTCGTCGGTACGGCGTTCCTGGCGCTGGTCGGTCGGGGCGGGCTGCTCGACGAGCTGTGGGGCGTACGGCTGGACACCACCGTGTGGGCGATCCTGCTCGCGCATGTCTTCTTCAACTACGCGGTCGTCGTACGGACCGTCGGCGGGCTCTGGGCGCAGCTGGACCCGCGGCAGGAGGAGGCCGCGCGGATGCTCGGCGCCTCGCCCTTCAAGGCCTGGCGGCAGGTCACGCTGCCGGCGCTCGGGCCCGCGGTGGCCGCCGCCGCGCTCATGGTCTTCCTGTTCACCTTCACCTCCTTCGGTGTCGTCCAGATCCTCGGCGGGCCCACCTTCTCGACCCTGGAGGTGGAGATCTACCGGCAGACGTCGGAGATCTTCGACCTGTCCACCGCGGCCGTGCTGACGCTGATCCAGTTCGTCGCCGTGGGCGCGATCCTCGCCCTGCACGCCTGGACCGTACGGCGGCGGGAGACCGCGCTGCGGCTGGTGGACGCGTCGGTGACCGCGCGCCGGCCGCGCGGCGCCGGGCAGTGGGCGCTGCTGGGCGGGGTGCTGCTCACGGTCGTCGTACTGCTTCTGCTGCCGCTCGCCGTGCTGGTCCAGCGGTCCCTGGACGCGCCCGGCTTCGGCTACTACCGCGCGCTGACCAGGGCGGACGGCGGGATCTTCCTGGTGGCGCCGATCGAGGCGATCGGCAACTCGCTGGAGTACGCCCTCGCCGCCACCGTCATCGCCGTGGTGATCGGCGGCCTCGCCGCCGTCGCGCTCACCCGCCGGGACGCCGGGCGGTTCGTGCGCGGGTTCGACGCGCTGCTGATGCTGCCACTCGGGGTGTCCGCCGTGACCGTCGGCTTCGGGTTCCTGATCGCCCTCGACGAGCCGCCGCTGGACCTGAGGGCCTCGTGGATCCTGGTGCCGCTCGCACAGGCGCTGGTCGGGGTGCCGTTCGTCGTCCGGACCATGCTGCCGGTGCTGCGGGCGGTGGACGTGCGGCTGCGGGAGGCGGCCTCGGTGCTCGGGGCCTCGCCCTGGCGGGTGTGGCGGGAGGTGGATCTGCCGATGGTGCGGCGGGCGCTGCTGATCGCGGCCGGGTTCGCCTTCGCGGTGTCGCTCGGGGAGTTCGGGGCGACGGTGTTCATCGCGCGGCCCGACAACCCGACGCTGCCGGTGGCCGTGGCGCGGCTGCTGGGGCGGCCCGGGGAGCTGAACTACGGCCAGGCGATGGCCCTTTCGACGATTCTGATGGTGGTGTGCGCCGTGGCCCTGCTGGTGCTGGAGAGGCTCAGGACCGCCGACCGGACAGGGGAGTTCTGATGCTGCTGGCTCTGGAGGGCGCGACGGTCCGCTTCGGCGGGCGGGCCGTGCTGGACGCCGTCGATCTGGAGGTCGCCGAGCACGAGATCGTGTGCGTGCTCGGGCCCAGCGGCAGCGGCAAGTCGACCCTGCTGCGGGCCGTGGCCGGGCTGCAGCCGCTCGACTCCGGGCGGGTGTCGCTCGACGGGCGCGACCAGGCCGGTGTGCCCGCGCACCGGCGCGGGGTCGGGCTGATGTTCCAGGACCACCAGCTGTTCCCGCAGCGGGACGTGGGCGGCAACGTCGCCTTCGGGCTGCGGATGCGCGGGGCGTCGAAGCGGGAACAGGCCGAGCAGGTGCAGGAGTTGCTGGATCTCGTCGGGCTGCCGGGCGCAGGCCGCCGGGCCGTCGCCGCGCTGTCCGGCGGGGAGCAGCAGCGGGTGGCGCTGGCCCGGGCCCTGGCGCCGAGTCCCAGGCTGCTGATGCTGGACGAGCCGCTGGGCCAGCTCGACCGGTCGCTGAGGGAGCGGCTGGTCGTGGAACTGCGCGAGCTGTTCGGCCGGTTGGGCACGACCGTGCTGGCTGTGACGCACGACCAGGGGGAGGCCTTCGCGCTGGCCGACCGGGTCGTGGTGATGCGGGACGGGCGGATCGCCCAGTCCGGTACGCCGCTTCAGGTGTGGCAGCGGCCGGCCGACGCGTTCGTGGCCCGCTTCCTCGGCTTCGAGAACGTCGTCGAGGCGACGGTGGGCGCGGAGGCGGCGGACACGCCCTGGGGCAAGGTGCCGGTGCCGGAGGGCGCCCCGCAGGGCACGCGGACCCTCCTGGTGCGGCCCGCCGGAGTGCGCCTCGTCCCCGTCGGTGAGGGGCTGCGCTGCACGGTGACCGCCCGCACCTTCAAGGGCACCCATGTCGCCGTCCACCTCCAGCCGGAGGACGCCCCGCGCCTGGAGGCGGCCTGCGCGCTGCGGGCGGCGCCCGAGGTCGGGGCCGAGGTCGGGGTGGAGTTCGACGCGGCGGAAATCGCCGTGCTCGACTGATCGTCGCCCGCCTATGGTGCGGGCATGACCCTCCTCGCGCACGACCGCTACTGCGACGAAATAGCCCACCAGATCGGCCTGATGAGGTCGCTGATGACCTCCGGGGCCGACCTGTCCGCCACCGTGCCGACCTGCCCGGACTGGTCGCTGGAGGAGCTGGTCCGGCATACGGGCGGCGCCCTGCGCTGGGTGGAGCTCATGGTGCGGACCCGGGCCCAGGAGGAGGTGCCCGAGGAGGAGGTGCCGGGTGCCGAGGGGCCCGAGGCCCGGGGTGACGCCGCGGCGCTGGACGCGTGGCTCGGGGAGGCGGGTGAGCAGGTCGTCGCCGCGCTGCGCGAGGCCGGGCCGGACGCGAAGGTGTGGGGCTGGGCGGGGATCCTCAACGCCGGGTTCTGGGCCCGCCGGATGGCGCACGAGGTCACCGTGCACCGGGCGGACGCCACGCTCACCGCCGGGCTGCCCTACGAGGTCGCGCCCGACATCGCCGCCGACGCGATCGACGAGTGGCTGCGGATCGTGGAGTACGCGCAGACGGACCCGCACGACCAGGCGGCGAGGGAACTGCGCGGCCCGGGCCGCAGCATCCACCTGCATGCCACCGACACCGGGGCCGAGGTGAACGCCGAGTGGCTGATCGCGCTCACCGAGGACGGTGTCACCTGGCGCCGGGGCCACGAGAAGGCCACGGTCGCCCTGCGCGGGCCGCTCACCTCCGTCCTGCTCGCGTTCTACCGGCGGCTGCCGCTGGACGCTCCGGAGCTGGAGGTGCTGGGAGAGCGGGAGTTGCTGGAGTTCTGGCTGGAGCGGGCGACGTTCGGATGAGACGGACGTGGCCCGCCCCCTGTCAGGGGACGGGCCACATCAGGGTGTGCGCGGGCGTCAGCCTTCGCTGTTCGCCCCACGACGGCGCATGCCGAAGAACACTGCGCCACCACCGACGACGACCAGGGCCGCCGCTATGCCGGCGATGATGCCGGTGTTGGAGTTGGCGCCGGTCTCGGCGAGGTTGGAGTCACCGGCCGGGCCGGGCGCGTTGCCCGCCGGCGTGGTGCTCTCGCTCTCCGACGGCGTCGGAGCCGGGGTGTCGGTCTCCTCGGCAGGCTTCGAGGGGGAGGCCGACGGGGCCGACGGGGTCGGCGTGGCCGGGGGAGTCGAAGCCGGGGGCTCCTCCTCCTTCTTGCAGGCCGTGGCCGGGGTGACGAGGTTCGGCTTGATGTCCTCGTCGACGTACGGAGCGGCCTTCACGTGGATGCGGTACTCCGCGTTCGGCTTCCAGTCCTCGGCGAAGGTGATGGTGGTGCCTTCGCGCGAGCCCTTGACCTCCTGCTCGCCGACCTTCTGCGCGTCGGCGCCGTTGTTCTGCAGGTACACGGTGACGGTCGCCTTGATGCCGGCGGGGTCCACGTCGGTGACGGTGATGACGCCCTTGTCGCCGTCACACTTCGCCTCGGCGGAGAACTCGTTGATGTTGCAGGCGAGCGCGTTGCCGGCGGTACCGAGCGCGAGCGCGGCCGAGGCGGAGACGACACCGAGGATGCGCGCAGCACGTGCGCGGCGGGATACGGACAGAACTGCCACGTTTGTCCTTTACAGGATGCGTAAAAGCGGGGGGATGAGGCAGTGCTGACGGAACATCAGCACTACCAGGAGACTCACAGGTTTATAAGCGCCGCATAAGTAGTGTCAACGCATATGCAGCTTGCAAGCACTTGCTTTGCCTGCTTATTAACCGCCGAGGCGTTTCAACGCCTCCGGCGCCTCCTCGATCCGCTCGACCAGCGCGATCCGCGCCTCCATCGAACGCCCCCTGGCCAGCGACTGGAGCAGCGGCCACGTCGGCAGCCTCTCCGTCCAGTGCGCGCGGTTCACGAGCACCATGGGCGTCGGCTCGCCGCGCGACTCATAGTAGTTCGGCGTCGCGTTGTCGAAGATCTCCTGGACGGTGCCGGCGGCGCCCGGCAGGAACACCACGCCCGCCGTCGACCGGGCCAGCAGCCCGTCCTCGCGGGTGGCGTTGGCGAAGTACTTGGCGATGTGCGAGGCGAACGCGTTCGGCGGCTCGTGGCCGTAGAACCAGGTCGGGATGCCGACGGAGCGGCCGCCCTGCGGCCACCGGGTGCGTATCTCGAAGGCCGCCGCCGCCCACTGGGTGATCGACGGTGTGAAGCCTGGTGCCTTGCCGAGCAGGTCCAGCGACTCGGTGAGCATCGCGTCGTCGAACGGGGCCGCGTACGCGCCGAGGTTCGCCGCCTCCATCGCGCCCGGGCCGCCGCCGGTGGCGACCGTGAGACCGGCGCGGGCCAGTTCGCGACCGAGCCGCGCCGCCCCCGCGTACTCCTCGGTGCCCCGGGCCATCGCGTGGCCGCCCATCACGCCCACGACCCGGGCGCCGGACAGGAGTTCGTCGAGCGCGTCCGAGACGGAGTCGTCGTGGACCGCGCGCAGCATGGACGCGTAGACGTCCCTGTCGGTCTTCGTGCGCTGGAACCAGGCGTAGGCGCGGGCGTCGGGCGTGGCCTCGTAGCCGTCCGGCAGCGACGCGAAGAGCTCGTCCGGCGAGTAGACCAGGCCGCGGTACGGGTCGAAGGGCAGATCCGGGACGGGCGGGAAGACCAGGGCGCCGTCCCCGCGTATCTTGGCGGCCGCGTCCTCGCGCATCGCGCAGCCGAGGAAGACCGCGCCCGCCGTGTCCGTGGTGAGCAGTTCGCGCGTACGGTCCGTCAGGTCGACGGCCTGGACGCGGTGACCGGCGAGTGTGCCGCGCGCCGCGACGGTCGCGTCGAACTCCTCGAGCGTCTCGATCTCACGGTCGTCATGGTGGGCCGCATGGGCGGGCATCGTCTGCACCCGCCCATGCTGGCACAGCGGGTCTCAGCCCTGGACGGCCGCCGGGTCCATCCACACGACCTCGAAGGTGTGGCCGTCCGGGTCGTCGAAGGCGCGGCCGTACATGAAGCCGTGGTCCTGGGTCTCGCCGGAGACGGACCCGCCGGCCGCGACCGCCTTCTCCACCAGCTCGTCGACCTTCTCGCGGCTCTCCGAACTCAGCGCGATCAGCACCTCGCTGGTCGTCTTCGAGTCCGCGATCTCCTTCTTCGTGAACTGGCGGTACTTCTCCTCGGTGTGCACCATCACGACGATGGTCTCGCTGATCACGACCGAGGCGGTGGTGTCGTCGCTGAACTGCTCGTTGATCGTGTAGCCGAGCTCCGTGAAGAACTTCTTCGAGGCGGCGACGTCGCTGACACACAGGTTCACGAAGATCATCTGCTGGTACATGTGCGGTCTCTCCCATCGGGGCCGTGCTACCGGGTCCGTATCGTTACGCGGGGACAGACCGGGGGTCCGCGCGGAACTCATCGCGGTCCGGAGATTTTTCTCGTACGACTTCTCTCAGCGCGCCAGCGGCAGCGCCGCCAGCTCCGCGACCGTCAGGGTCAGCGGGGCGAACAGGGCGAAGAGCGCGCCCGCACGCAGGGCCGCGGCGCTGCGCAGCATGGTCGCGGGGGCGCCGAGACGCAGCAGCGCGGAGGTGGTGTCGGCGCGGGCCTGCCGGGCCTCGACGGCGGCCGTCAGGAGCGTCGCCACGGTGCAGCCGGTCACGAGGAGCACCCCGAGGAGGGTGAGCGGACCGAGCGACAGTCCGTCCGGGGCGTGCAGCAGCGCCATCGCGTACGTGGCCGACAGCACCGCGCAGACCACGCCCAGGGGGCGGCCGATGCGGGTGGCCTCCGTCATGAGGATGCGGCCGGCCAGCAGCCGCAGGGCGCCGGGGCGGGCCGACTGGAGCAGCCGGCCGCACAGGTGGGTCAGACCGGGACCGGCCAGGGCCAGGCCGACGGCGGCCAGCGTCCAGCCCGCCATGACGCCGGGGGAGGCGCCGGAGAAGGTGAGGTCGGGCGCCTTGGGGGCGGTACGGCTCGCGTAGGTCTCCACGGCGAGCCCCGCGGCCAGGACGGTGATGCCCCAGGGGAGGCCCGAGGGGGCGGCGGTGGGGGCGGCGTCGAACGTGACGACGTCCGGCAGCACCGCCTCGGGGACCGCGAGGGCGTCGGTGTGCTCCGGTGCCGAGGCGTGCGGGGCGGAGGGCTGAGCGGGGTCCTCGATCGTGCTCACCGCGCTCCCGGAGTCCGTGACGGTCGCGGCCGAGGCCGCTTCGCTCGTCCGGGCCGGCGGGGGCGCGCTCTGCTGCCCGGCGGGAGCGCCCCCGGGCCGGATGATCTGCCGGCCGAAACGGCCGTACGCCCCGAAGGTGTCGAGCGTGCTCGTGCGCCGGTACGCGCCGAAGCGGCCGTACACCACCCGGGCCGCGGCGGCCGCCCGCTGCTCCCTGGGGCGCAGTGCCAGCACCACCGCGATCGACGCGCCCGCGGGTACGAGTGCCAGCAGCGTCAGGGCCCCCGGCAGCGGCAGCGGCAGGCCCGCGCCGAGGGCCTCGGCCGCCGCGCCGTCGAAGGGCAGGCCGGTCAGGTCGCCCCGCAGATGCAGGAAGAACAGCAGGGCCAGCATCGAGCCCAGGGTGCAGGACAGGGCGGTCGTCGTCGCCGAGACGGCCATCAGGCGCAGCGGGCCGAGGCCGATCGCGGAGAGGCCGGTGCGGGGCTTGGTGCCGGGATCGGTGCGGGCCACCGCGAGGGCGAAGTACACCGTGGCGGCGAGGGGCGCCGCGCACCAGGCCAGGCGCAGCGCGGCGGCGCCGGGGGAGCCGGGGTGGCCCAGCGCGTAGCCCAGGGCGCAGAGCAGCAGGAAACCCGTGCCCGCCGAGGCCGCCGCGACCAGGAGGCGGCGCAGCTGGACGGCGGGGCGGGCCGCGCGGGTCAGACGGAGAGCGAGCACGCCGCCCGGCCTTCCGGCTCGGTGGTCTCGGCGACCGGCGGCAGATGCACCGTCTGCACACGCCGCCCGTCGAGCAGGAAGACCGTACGGTCGGCGAGGGCCGCGGTGTCCGGGTCGTGGGTGGCCAGGACGACCGTGATGCCGTGCGAGCGGGCCGCCGTGGTGAGGGTGCGCAGCGCGTGGGCGCGGTCGGCGCGGTGCAGGGGCGCCGTCGGCTCGTCGGCGAACAGCACCGAGGGCGCCGGGGCGAGGGCGCGGGCGATGCACACCCGCTGGCGCTCGGCCTGCTTCAGCTGGTGCGGGCGCTTGCGGGCGCCGTCGCCGATGTCCAGGCGCTCCAGCCACTCCAGGGCCGCTCGCTTGGCGCGGCGCCTGCTGGTGCCGCGCAGCATCAGCGGCAGGGCGGCGTTCTCCCAGGCGTTGAGTTCCGGGACCAGCGAGGGGACCGGGTCGATCCAGCCGAAGCGGTCGCGGCGCAGCCGCTCCCGGGTGAGGGCGCCCATGGTGTGCACGGGCACGCTGTTGAACCAGACCTCGCCGCGCCGTACGGGTGCCAGGCCGGACAGGCACCGCAGCAGGGTCGTCTTGCCGCTGCCGCGCGGGCCGCTGACGGCGAGGATCTCGCTCTCCCGGACGCCGAGGGAGACGCCGCAGAGCGCGGGCGAGCCGTCGTGGTGCTGGAAGTGCAGGGCGCGTGCCCAGAGCACGTCGTTGTCCGGCGGGGCCTCCATGGGCGTACACCTCGGTTCTGGTCGGAAAAGCTGCGCTGTGTCCCTCGTACGGGCGAACGAGTGCAGAGGGCGCTGGTCACGCGCTCGGCCCCGGGTAGCGTGTGTCGTGGACAGCGCGTCGCGAGAACCAAGCACGTGCCGCCTCCTAGGCGTTTCTGCCGCCCGGGCTGGTCTCAACCCGGCTGGTGCTGATCGCGTCAGACTCGGTCGCTCGCTGAGCGACCGAGCAGCGTGAGCCAGGAATCCCCCGTGAGGGGGAGGAGTCAATGGGCACGCTAGGCAGCCCACGGCTGGCAGCCGGACAGCACGCGGCCCCGGGCGCCCGTTTCTCACTCGAACGGACGGCACCGGGGCCGTTGTTGATCATCCCTATGGTGATCACCCATGAGGACAATCAGAGCTTCGTCCAGGCCTCCGAGAGGGTGGCCCGGAGGATCTGCTCGATCTCGTCGAACGTCGACTGGTCGGAGATCAGCGGCGGGGCGAGCTGGACGACCGGGTCGCCGCGGTCGTCGGCGCGGCAGTACAGGCCGTTGTCGTACAGCGCCTTGGAGAGGAAGCCGTACAGGACGCGCTCCGTCTCCTCGTCGTTGAAGGACTCCTTGGTGTTCTTGTCCTTGACCAGCTCGATGCCGTAGAAGAAGCCGTTGCCGCGGACGTCGCCGACGATCGGCAGGTCGTGGAGCTTCTCCAGGGTGGAGCGGAACGCGCCCTCGTTGTCGAGGACGTGCTGGGGGAGGCCCTCGCGCTCGAACAGGTCGAGGTTGGCGAGGCCCACGGCCGCGGAGACCGGGTGACCGCCGAAGGTGTAGCCGTGCAGGAAGGTGTTGTCGCCCTTGTAGAACGGCTCGGCCAGGCGGTCGGAGATGATGCACGCGCCGATCGGGGAGTAGCCCGAGGTCATGCCCTTGGCACAGGTGATCATGTCCGGGACGTAGTCGAACTTGTCGCAGGCGAAGATCGTGCCGAGGCGGCCGAAGGCGCAGATGACCTCGTCGGACACGAGCAGTACGTCGTGCCGGTCGCAGATCTCGCGGACGCGCTGGAAGTAGCCGGGCGGGGGCGGGAAGCAGCCGCCCGCGTTCTGCACCGGCTCCAGGAAGACCGCGGCGACCGTGTCCGGGCCCTCGAAGAGGATCTGCTGCTCGATCTGGTCGGCGGCCCAGCGGCCGAAGGCCTCCGGGTCGTCGCCGAAGTAGGGGGCCCGGTAGATGTTGGTGTTCGGGACCTTGTGCGCGCCCGGGACCAGCGGCTCGAACGGGGCCTTGAGGCCCGGCAGGCCGGTGATGGACAGGGCGCCCTGCGGGGTGCCGTGGTAGGCGACCGCGCGGGAGATGACCTTGTGCTTGGTGGGCTTGCCGACCAGCTTGAAGTACTGCTTGGCGAGCTTCCAGGCGGTCTCGACGGCCTCGCCGCCGCCGGTGGTGAAGAAGACCTTGTTCAGGTCGCCCGGCGCGTGGTGCGCGAGGCGCTCGGCCAGCTCGACGGCCTTGGGGTGGGCGTAGGACCACACCGGGAAGAACGCCAGCTCCTGCGCCTGCTTGAAGGCGGTCTCGGCGAGCTCGACACGGCCGTGTCCGGCCTGCACCACGAACAGTCCGGCGAGACCGTCCAGGTAGCGCTTGCCCTGGTCGTCGTAGATGTAGGTGCCCTCGCCACGGACGATGGTGGGTACGGGGGCCTTCTCGTACGACGACATGCGCGTGAAGTGCATCCACAGGTGGTCGTACGCGGTCTGGGAGAGGTCCTTGCTCACGGCTATCGGGTCCTCACGGTCATCGGGTTCCCCACATGTAGGTCTGCTTCTTGAGCTTGAGGTAGACGAAGCTCTCCGTCGAGCGCACTCCGGGCACGGCCCGTATGCGTTTGTTGATGACCTCCAGGAGGTGGTCGTCGTCCTCGCAGACGATCTCCACCATCAGGTCGAAGGAACCTGCGGTCATCACCACGTACTCGCATTCGGGCATGGCCGTCAGCGCCTCCGCGACCGACTCCACGTCGCCCTCGACGTTGACGCCGACCATCGCCTGTCTGCGGAAGCCCACGGTGAGCGGGTCCGTGACGGCGACGATCTGCATCACGCCCTGGTCGAGCAGCTTCTGGACGCGCTGGCGCACGGCCGCCTCGGAGAGGCCGACGGCCTTGCCGATGGCGGCGTACGGCCGGCGGCCGTCCTCCTGGAGCTGTTCGATGATGGCGAGGGAGACGGCGTCCAGCTGGGGCGAGCTGCCGTTCCTGGACTCGCGGGAGGACTCGCGGAGTTCCCGCGACCCCTTCTGGTCTGCGCTTCGACTGGCCACGAGGTCACTGTGCACGAGGTCTCGTCACTTCCGCAAGGCGTGATCGATGAAATCCGTTGTTTTGATTGCCGAAGCCTGCGGATTCCGTATGAATGAAGGGAGTGGGGGTGTTGAAAACGTGGCCCGGGCGACTAGGGTGGGTGTCTCAAGTACTGGACATCCGAACTGGAGGGCCGGCAGTGAGCACCGAGCTTCGTCGTCTGCGCAATTACATCGGCGGTGAGTTCCGGGACGCCGCCGACGGACGGACCACCGAGGTGGTCAATCCCGCGACGGGTGAGGCGTACGCGACCGCTCCGCTGTCCGGGCAGGCGGACGTGGACGCCGCGATGGCGGCGGCCGCCGAGGCCTTTCCCGGCTGGCGCGACACCACGCCCGCCGAGCGGCAGAAGGCCCTGCTGAAGATCGCGGACGCCTTCGAGGAGCGCGCCGAGGAGCTGATCGCGGCCGAGGTGGAGAACACGGGCAAGCCCATCGGGCTGACCCGCTCCGAGGAGATCCCGCCGATGGTCGACCAGATCCGCTTCTTCGCGGGCGCGGCGCGGATGCTGGAGGGCCGCTCGGCCGGCGAGTACATGGAGGGCCTGACCTCCATCGTCCGCCGTGAGCCGGTCGGCGTCTGCGCGCAGGTCGCGCCGTGGAACTACCCGATGATGATGGCCGTGTGGAAGTTCGCCCCGGCGCTCGCGGCGGGCAACACCGTCGTCCTGAAGCCGTCGGACACCACCCCGGCCTCGACGGTCCTCATCGCCGAGATCATCGGCTCGGTCGTCCCCAAGGGCGTCTTCAACGTCATCTGCGGCGACCGCGACACCGGCCGCATGATGGTCGAGCACGACACCCCGGCGATGGCCTCCATCACGGGCTCGGTGCGCGCCGGCATCCAGGTCGCCGAGTCCGCCTCCAAGGACGTCAAGCGCGTCCACCTGGAGCTGGGCGGCAAGGCGCCCGTCGTGGTCTTCGAGGACACCGACATCGCGAAGGCCGTCGAGGACATCTCGGTGGCGGGCTACTTCAACGCGGGCCAGGACTGTACGGCCGCCACCCGCGTGCTCGTCCACGAGTCCATCCACGACGAGTTCGTCTCCGCCCTGGCGAAGGCCGCCGCCGAGACGAAGACGGGGCAGCCGGACGACGAGGACGTGCTGTTCGGCCCGCTCAACAACCCCAACCAGCTCAAGCAGGTCGAGGGCTTCATCGAGCGGCTGCCCGCGCACGCGCGCGTGGAGGCCGGCGGCAAGCGTGTCGGCGACAAGGGCTACTTCTTCGCGCCCACCGTCGTCTCGGGCCTGAAGCAGGACGACGAGATCATCCAGAACGAGATCTTCGGCCCGGTCATCACCGTCCAGTCCTTCTCCGACGAGGAGCAGGCCGTGACATGGGCCAACGGCGTCGAGTACGCGCTCGCCTCCTCCGTGTGGACCAAGGACCACGGCCGCGCGATGCGCATGTCCAAGAGGCTCGACTTCGGCTGCGTGTGGATCAACACCCACATCGCGCTGGTCGCCGAGATGCCGCACGGCGGCTTCAAGAAGTCCGGCTACGGCAAGGACCTCTCGGCGTACGGCTTCGACGACTACACGCGGATCAAGCACGTGATGACGTCGCTGGACGCCTAGTCACCCGGTCCATGCCGCGGCCCCGGACGGTCGGTTTCCGTCCGGGGCCGCGGTGCGTGCTCAGGAGCTGTTCGCGCTCGACGGGCCGAAGAACTCGATCTCCGCGATGGCGACCTGCTTCTTCGCCGAGATGCCGTAGGCGGAGTCGATGGTGAAGCGGACCGCGCTGACCTCGCCCACGCGGAAGGCGCGCCGCTGGGGGCCCGCGCCCTGGTCGAGGGTGAGCTGACGGGTCGTCTTCTTGCCGTCGGCGCCGGTGATGGTGGCCGTGACGCGGTGCGGGAGCGCCGACTCGCGCAGCTTGTCGGCGCGGGTGGAGACGCCCGGCGTGATGATCAGGTCCAGAAGCCGGGTCGGCGTGTCGAAGTGGGCCTCTATCCACTGGCCCTCGCCCGACTGCGCCACGCCCGGACCCCACCAGGTGTCGTTGAGCTTGTCGAAGGCCAGGTCCGGCTTGTGACCCGGGTAGAAGCGGGACGAGGTGTAGCGGTCCGGGGAGGCCGGGGCGCGCTTGGCGAAGTGGTCGCGGGTGGCCTGGACGCCCTGGGGGATGTTGATCACCAGATAGATCAGCAGGGACAGCACGATCACGATGCCCAGCCAGGACAGGACACGGTCGAAGGTACGGCGCAGCCGGGGGCGGTCGCCCGCCCACGGGGTCTCCTGGCTGCCGAAGAGGCGTCGCCACCAGGGGAGCCGCAGCGGGCCGGCCGGTCCGTCACCGGCCATGGGCATCGCGCACCGGGCGCAGAAGTGCCGCTCGGGCCGGTTGCGGGTGGCACACCAGGGGCAGGGGGCGCCGCCGTCCATGCCGTGTTCCTGACCGGGGGCGCGTACGGCCTGCGGGCGCTGCGGCTCGGGGCGGCCGGGCAGGACCGGGGTGACGGACGGCTGCGGGTCGGGCCGGGGCTCGGGGTCGCCGACCGGGATGAGGAGGCTGCGGGCGCGGTCCGTCATGCCGTGCGTGTCGGCGTCGGTGTCGGCGGGGCGCGGGCTCTGGGTGACCGGGGGGACGGGCTCGGTGGGGGCGGTGTCGTCCGGGAAGCGGTCGGCCGTGGAGGGAGCGCCGGGGCCGGCGTCGTGGTGAGGAGTGGCTTCGGGGCCGGAGGCCGTGTCCGGGTGGGCGGTGGCGTCGGAGCGGGCGTGGGTGCCGGGGCTCGGCGCGGTGGTGCCGGGGTGATCGCCCTGCCAGGGGGCGGCTTCGTCGGGGGCCGGGCCGGATGTGCCGGGCGTCGTGGCGGCCGTGCGGGTGGCGCCCTGGTGCGTCGCCGTGCCGGTGGCGAGCCGGTCGCGGGCGGTGGGGGCCAGGCCCGTGCCGCCGTCCGGCCGGGCGAAGGCGTCCCAGCCGGGCTCGGGCGAGGAGGCGCCGCCCGGCTCACTGTCGGGCCTCGCGCGGCCGGTGGGCTCCGAAGCCCTGGAACCTCCGGTGGGCCCGGTGGTCCCGGAGACGCGGGCCGGCTCGGACGTCCGGGCCGGGCGGCCGGCCTCGGGCTCCCCGGCCGGTTCGGAGGCCCGGGCCGGGCGGGACGCCTCGGGAGTCCCGGCGGCCCCTGCGCGAGGGCCGGAGCCGCCGGCCGGGCGGTCCGTCCAGCTCAGTACCGCCCCGCAGGCGTCGCAGAAGGACTGGCCCGGTTCCGCGCGGGTGCCGCAGTCGGCGCAGTTCTGGGGGGTTGTCATGTCTCCCGGGTCCTTTCGGCGGGGGCACCGGCGGTCACCTGGACCGTGTACGGCATATGAGCGGGGCGGGCGGCGGACACGAGGGTCTCCAGGCGGTAGTGGTCCGCGGGGGTCGGGGCGGGAAGTCGTAGGTGGACGTGCAGGCGCGGGCGGGGCGCGCCGGGGAACGGGCCGAGCGGCCGGGCGCTCCACGCGGCGCCGCCGCTCTCGGTGATCTCGGGCTCCACGCCGAACGCGAGCCGGACCGCCTCGGACAGCCCGCGCCGGGTGCCGCGGATGCGGTGCAGATACGCGGCGGCCGCCACGGCCGCCCGCAGACGTGCCTCGGGTTCGTCGCCCGCGGTCTCCGCGCCCACCCAACTCCCCAGCCACTGGGTGAAGTCGAGCGGGGTGAGGGACGGGCGGAAGTAGGTGTCGAGACAGTCCAGCACGCCCAGGATCGGGGCGATCACGTCGTCGAGCCCGGCGACGAACCGCTGCGCGAGGTCGTCGTCGGCGAAGACGGCCGGCAGCATCGTGCCGATCGGCGCGGAGGATCCGAGGCCGTCGATCGAGCCCCTCATCAGGAACCGTCTCCGATCACCCGGACGCGGTGGTCGAACGAGAACACCAGAGACGGCGCGGACAGATCGATCCGGTTCGTGGGCTCGCCGCGTTTGCCGGTGAGCGGGTCCGCGGGGTGCAGGACCACCTCGTCGACCAGCTCCACCCCGGGCACGCGTTGCAGCACCGCGAACACCTCACCGGCCTGCACGGGCCGCCCGAACGGCCAGCCGGTGCCGTCCGTGCCGCCGGTCAGCGGATCGAGGTGCCGGTAGAGGGCGTCGTGCGCCTCCCGGCGCACCCGGTCGGTGTCGACACCCCGGAAGGCATGCACCGTGGCCACCACGGTGACGCCCTGGTAGTACGGCGGGCCCACCGCCAACCGGGTGCCGATCAGGCGCCGTTCGTCCAGATGCCGGGTGATGCGGTCCAGCAGCGCGTCACCGGGCACGAGTTGCTCGAAGCGCAGCCGGCCGCCGGGGTCGGGAACGGCCTGCGGCACGACCAGCACCCGTACCGCGTAGGCCCCGTGCTCGCCCTCCTCGCCCTCCAGACAGGTGATGCGCGCGGTCTCCGGGGCGGCGCGGCGGGCCAGTTCCTCGTAGTCGCGCAGCGTCACGGCACGCTCCTGGGCGCGCAGGGTGATCGGGGCCCGGACCTTCGCCTCCTGAACCGTCTCCCCGTCCACACCGCCGCGCGCGGCCTCGCGGTTGACGACCTCGGAGATGTACGGGATGGAGGTGCGCAGGACCTGCACGGCACCGCGCGCCACATTGCCCGCGCGCCCGCCGCCCGTGCGGTAGCGGCGGGCCCGGACGGGGGCGCCCTTGGGGGCGACCGTCCCGTACTGCCGCAGGGATCCGTCGGGTTCGCGCACGGCCGGGCCGAAGGCGATCTCGCCGGTCGTGGCGTCGAGGGTGATGTGCCGGTCGTTGGGCCCGGAGCCCGCGAAGTTCGGGACGACCCGCCAGTCCGTCCAGCCGTCGTGCTCGGCGGTCTGCAGCAGCACCGGCGGGTCGTCGCCGACCACGGGCGCGTGCACCAGGCGCAGCCGCTGGCCCGGCAGCCCGGTCGACTCGCCGAGCGCCTCGTCGTACACCGTCTCGGCGTGCACGGCCCCGGTCGTGCCGCCGATGGTGAAGGCCTCGGCGGCGCGCACGGTGGGAGAGGTCGTGTAGAAGGGCTGGTTCGGCCGGGGGTCGGTGACCCGGCAGCGCAGCCAGCCCGCCTCCTGGCCGGCGTTGCGGGACAGCACATGCCCGCCGGGGATGTGCAGGACGACCTCGCCGGGCCGGTTCAGGCCGCCCGTGCCGTCCCGGTCGACCTCGCAGATCTGCCAGCCGTCCGCGGTCCACGCCTCCCACACCAGCGGCGGCTGGCGCGGGTCCACGCCGACACCGTCCACCCGGCTGTCCAGGTCCAGGGCGACCGCGCAGTGCGGGACCGCGGCGGTCAGGCCGAACAGCATGGCGTCACCGGGGCCGGGCGACTCGGCGAAGCACAGCAGGTCCTTGTCCTCCTCCGCGAGGTCGGAGGTCCGGTCGACCATCGGCTCACCCCGGTGCTGCACCAGCAGATGACGCAACGCGCAGGGCACCACCGTCAGTTCGCGCTCGGTCCCGAAGACCACCGCCTCCTCGCTCTCGGTGCGCAGCGTGGCGACCTCCGTGCCCACCGGCACCCACACCGCCTCCTCCTGCGGAGCCGACAGCCAGAACGTCACCTCGGTGCGGGCCGCGGACGGCGGGAACAGGGTGATCCCGACGAGGTCCAGGAACGCCAAGTGGTTCTTCTCCGGCACCCGGTTGAGCCGGTAGACGATCTGGTCGGCCATGTGGGCGACCGTCTCGACGAGGGTGACGCCGGGGTCGGAGACGTTGTGGTCCGTCCACTCCGGGGCGCGCTGCTGGATGTAGCGCTTGGCGTCGTCGACGAACTGCTGGAAGCGGCGGTCGTCGAGGTTGGGGGAGGGCAGTGCCATCAGCGGTCGCTTTCGGGGGCGTCGGGCTCGTCGTGGGACGGAATGACGTAGAAGGGGAAGACCAGGCTGCGCGGGTTGTTGGTGCCGCGGATCGAGTACCGGACGTCGATGTAGAGGACGCTCTGGTCGGTGCCGGCGGTGACCTCGACGTCGTCGACCTCGATGCGCGGCTCCCAGCGGTCCAGGCTGGCGTACACCTCGTGCTGGATACGGCCCGCGGTCTGCTCGTTGACCGGCGCGAACACCAGGTCGTGGATCGCGCAGCCGAAGTCCGGCCGCATCGGCCGCTCGCCCGGAGCGGTCGACAGGACCAGCCGGATCGCCTCCTCGATCTCCCGCTCCCCGCTGACCAGGGCGATCCCTCCGGTCGGCCCGATGCGCAGCGGGAACGACCAGCCGGACCCGACGAACTGCTCGGCCATCAGAACCACACCCTGTCTTCTCTGGAATCGGTCACGGGATCGGCATCGGCACGGGAATGGTGGTGACGCCGAACACCTTCGAACCGATGAGGGTGGTCGGGGACTTGATCGTCGTGTTGGCGAGCGAGTTGATCTGTACGGTGCCGACGCCGGTGAGGTTCGCGACGCCCTTCGCGTCCAGGTTCAGGGCGCCCAGCGCGTTCACGCTGATCGCTCCGGCGGCCCGCATGTTGACGACCCCGCCGCCCTGGATGGTGAGCGGGCCGCCGCTCTTGAGGGTCAGGCTGCGCCGGGCGCTGAGCAGGAGATCGGTGCCGGCCTCCACCGACACCGACCGGCTGCCCTTGATGGTGACCGAACCCTTGCTGTCCACGACGATCTCGGTCTTCGTCCGGTCCAGGTTGATGACCAGCTGCTTGTCGCCGGACGCCAGCCGGACACCCTGTTTGCGCAGACCGGTCTTCTGGCTGAGCAGGTCCATCCGGTTGCCGTCCCGGTCCGAGACGGTGTGCCGGCTCGCCTTCTTGCGCACCGTGTCGTGCAGCGGCACGTCGTTCACGGGCGTCGGCTTGTCCTTGCCGTTGTAGAGCCCGCCGATGACGAAGGGATGGTCGAGGGCGCCCCGGTCGAACGCGACGAGGACCTCGTCGTTGACGTCCATGGGGAAGATGCCGCCGCCGCCGAGGCCGCCCCACTGCACGGTCCGCGTCCAGTCGCTGACATAGCTGTCGTCCAGCCAGGGGAACTGCAACCGGACCCGCCCCTGCTTGAGCGGGTCGTTGACATCGGTGACCAGGGCGTTGGCCACGCTCGGCAGCCGCGGCGCGCTCTCGGCGCCGCCGGAGGCGAGCCCGTACAGCGACCGCCACTGCCGCCCGCTGACCGTCACCCACGCCTCGTAGTGCTTGCCGTCGCCGAAGACATGCCGCACGGACGTGGCCGTGTACTTGCCCTCGAAGGGCTCCCCGACGTCCGACAGCGTCACCGGAACCCCCGGGCGCAGCTTGGGATTTCCGCGCGCCACGACCTCCAACTCGGCGAACGAGGAGGTGAGGTCGTCGGCGAGGGCGTCGGCGGCGAACTTCACCTCGTTCTGCCGGTCGTAGGGCGTGCTCGTCTCGACCAGCTTGGCCGGCTTGAACTTGCCGGCCGCCACGCCGGGTGTCGTGCCGATGCCGATGCCCGGGTTGTCGGTGGCCGGCGCGGTCGCCGTCAGCTTCTTCTTCGTCGTGACGTCCCAGCCCCGCGACTCGACCTTGCCGACCTGGTCGGCGGCGGTGACGGCGGCCCGCAGCCGCAGGATGTCGTGCCCGGCCTGGAGCACGAACGGGCTCCGGTCGCCGTCGGTCTGCGGCGAGGGCGCCCCGGACGACGGCTTCGGCTTCACGAACTGGAACTTGCCGTCGGCGTCGACGGACATCACCATCTCGTTCTCGTCGGCGAGCCGGGCGAGGAAGTCCCAGTCGGTGACGTTCGACTGGCTGATGAACTCGTACACCGTCTTCGTCGACTGCACCCGCCCCAAGGGCACCCCGCCCTGCGCGGCGAGCTTGCGCGCGATGTCCGACGCGCTCTGATTGCGGTAGGCGGCCACCCGGCGGCGGCGCAGCAGACGGTGCCCGAGGTCGTAGCCGCGGATCACGGTGAAGGTGCCCGTGCCGTCGTAGTCGGCCTCCAGACCGGTGACCTCGCCGGTCAGCAGCGGGTCGGCGGCGCCCTGGCCGTCGGACACCGGCGCGATGACCACCGGCGTGCCGAAGTTGACCTTCAGATCGCGCAGGAGGATCCGGTACGGGTCCCGGAACGTCAGCCGGAACGCGGCCGGCACCCCGGCGCCCTGGTCGACGTAGCTGTCGACCAGCGCCCGGGCGAACTCGGGCGGCAGCTTGGCGCCCCCGAGCTTCACCTCGACGACGTTGGAGAACGCGGACTGCACCATTACGGACGTACCTCCTCGGCGGCGGGCAGCACCAGTTCCGCACCGGCGGGCAGCCGGGACGGGTCGTCGATGCCGTTGGCCTCGGCGATCGAGCGCCAGGCGGCGGCGTTGCCGTACTCCCGCCAGGCCAGCGACTGCAGCGAGTCGCCCGCCACGACCCGGTGCACGCGCTGCGCGGTGAGCGCGCCCGACGTCGGGTTCTGCCTCTTGGTCTTGCTGGGGATCTCGTGCAGCTGGAGCCGGCAGGTCGCGCGGATGGGCACGCCGGTCGTGCCGAAGAGGGAGTACGTCGCCTCCACCGAGCTCACGTACGCCGTGAACCGGGCCGTCGAGAACGACCCCCACTGGAACACCACCCAGGGCGGCGACGGCTGCTTCGCGGCGATGCTCGCGTTGGTCACCTCGCAGCAGGCGAGCAGCGACTCCACCTTCTTCAGCACCGTGTTGCCGGTCGGCCTGGCGGAGGAGTCGAGGAAGATCTCCACGCCCATCTCCCGCGCCTCGGCGCCCATGAACTCCGGCAGGGCGCCGTCGCGTTCGATCTGCGCGGGCGTCGACTTCCACTGGGCGCGGCGGGTCAGGGACAGCTGCGCGGGATTGAAGTCGAAGCCGAAGGTCTTGATGATCCCGCCGGGTGTGGTGCTCTTGCCGACGGGGGGCTCGTGGATCGCGAGCGTCGCCCTGACGAGGCTCTTTCCGGCGCCCCTGCTGCTGGCTCGTGCCATGTCTCTGTACCGCCCCTCAGTCCGTGAACCCGTGGTGGGCGATCTCCAGGACCTCGGTCGCCACCGCCGGGTTGGCGGGGTCCAGGCTGGGCCCGCTCCAGCTCACCGGCAGTACCTCGATCAGCCCCCAGCGGGCCACCTCCGAACCGTCCGCGCGCAGCGCCGCGATCTGGGCGGTGGGCCGCTTGATCCCCGTCTGCACGGACGAGATCCACTTGGCGACCTTCGTGGTGTCCGGGGTGAGCGGGCGGGTCAGCCGGATGGTGGAGAAGGTGACACGGGTGGGCAGCTGCCAGACGAACCCGTTGTTGCCGCCCTCCTGGCGCTGCTCGACCTCCACCTGGGAGGACAGCCCTTCGCATCCGTTGAAGTAGCCGAGGCTCTCACCGTCGATGCTGAGGGTGAACCAGATGGTGGAGCCCGGGTCCTGGCGGGACATCGAGGGCCTTTCTGTATCAGTGGCGGGGGTCGCGGAGTCTGCCGATCCGCTCGCGGTCCATGCGGAGTTCTGTGCGGATCAGCCGGGTGATGCGGCCGATGAGGCGGTGGACGAGTTCGTCGAGCTGGAAGTCGGTGAGCTCTCGGGGGTCGAAGCCGCCGTTCGGGATCTCTGTGTAGGTGGGTGGGGGTGGTTGTGTCGCGGATGCGGACGCGGATGTGGATGCGGATTCCGCGTATGAGGGTGGGGGGCTTTGGGGTGGTGAGGGGGGTGTGTACGGGGGTGGTGCGGTCTGGGTGGTGAGGGTGTTGGCGATGGTGGCGGCCGCGGCGGCGGCGAGGGCGCCGGTGGTGTTCTTGGGGGCGTTCTTGGTGGTGGTCTTCGGCTTCTTCCAGAAGCGTTGGACCACGGGGAGGGGGGAGGTGGGGGTGTGCGTCTGGGCGGCCGGGGGTGTCGTTGGTGGTGCTGTGTTTACGGGGGCGCCCAGTGAGGGGCGGTGGGGCGTGGTGGGTGTGGCGGGGAGGGGCGGTGCCGGCTGCTGAGGTGAGGCGGTGGGCTGTGGGGTGATCGGTGCGCCGAGGCCGAGGTGGGGGGTGCGGCGGGTGGCGGGCGGTTGTGCGGGGCTGGGGGCGGTGGGGCGGTGGGGCGACGGGGTGGTGGGAGGGAGGACGGCTCGCTGAACGGTGCGCGCTTTGGCAGCGGGTACTGAGGGCGGGGTGCCGTGGGGCGGCTGTGGTTCGGGGCTCGTGGGTGCCGGGGCAGGAGTGCCGGCAGGGGACCGTGGTGGTGCTGTGGGGGCGGGGGAGTTGGTCCGGCTGTCGTTGGCCGGTGCTGGGGTGGCCTGTTGGCGTTGGACCGTCGGGGTCGCGCTGGTGCTGGTGTGGGTGCGGGCAAGTGTGTGGGGCGGTGGGGTGGAGGTGCCTGGCGTCGGTCCGGTGCCCGGGGCGGCCGGTCGTCGTTGGACGGTCGGAGTCGGTGGGGGTGCGGTGTCTGCCGTGCTGTGCGCGGACTTGCCCGGGAGCGACGGAGCGCCGGTGGGCCCTTGTGCCCCGGCCGGTCCTGACGGCGGCGTCACCGCACCCGGCCGGGGCACGGCTCCCTTCGGCTGCGTGGGTGCTGTCTCCGCGGCCGGGCTGTTCGTCGTACGGCTCGTGACGGCCGGGGTGTTGCTGTGGGCTGTATGGGCGGGGCCGGTGACCGCACGCTGCACAGAGGCCGGAGTCGTGGGCGCGGGTGTGGTGACTGCCGTCCCACTGCTGCCCGTTGATGTCCTGGATGTGGCGTCCGCCGGGGTGCCGGCCTCGGGCCTCGCCGTCCGCCGCGTCGCCGGGAGCGTCCGTCGCTGTACCGGTGCCGTTCCTGCCTGTGTCCTCGTCAGGGAGCTGGGCCGGGGCGGCCGGCTTGCCGGAACGGGCGTCACGTGGAGGCCAGGTACGGGGAGCGGTGCGGCGACCTGCTCCCGGGCGGGCGGCGGTATCGGGGACACCACGGGAACCGCCGGAGCAGCCGCAGTGACGGGAGCGGCCGAACGGGCGGTCGCAGCACGTGCCGATCCCGCCGGCACCGATCCGCCACCCGACGGTGCGGAGCCGCTCCTACCCAGCCGTTGCACCACGCGCGCGTGCGCCCCGGCAGCCCTCGCGACCCCGCCGGTCGCCGCGCTCGCGGCAGACCTCGGGGTTATGTCGGCTTCCGCGCCGCCTCCGACCCGCTCCGAGCCCCCGGGAACCTTCGTCGGGTCCCCGGCACCCATCGATGCCCGGGGAGTCTCCGAAGCCTGGGGGACCTTGGAGCCCGTGGCACCCTTCGAGGCCCCGGGAGCCCCTGACGTCCCGGGCGCTCCTGAGGTCCCGGGCGCCGCTGAGGCTTCGGTGCCCATTGAGGCTCCGGGAGCCTTCGAGGTCCGGGGAGTTGTTGAGCCGGTGGCGCCCTTAGAAGCCCCGGGTGTCCCTGAGGTCCGGGGTGCCGCTGTGGCTTCGGTGCCCGTTGAGGCTCCGGGAGCCTTTGAGGCCCGGGGAGTTGTTGAGCCCGTAGCGCCCTTGGAAGCCCCGGGCGCTCCTGAGGCTTGGGCGCCCATTGAAGCTCCGGGAGTTTCCGAGGCTCGGGGACCTGTCGCGCCCCCGGTGCCCTTAGAAGCCCCGGGCGCTCCTGAGGCCCCGGGTGCTCCTGTGGCTTCGGCGCCCATTGCGGCCCCGGGAGTTTCCGAGGCTCGGGGAATTGTTGAGCCGGTGGCGCCCTTCGAAGCCCCGGGTGCCCCCGAGGTGCCGGGTGCCGCTGAGGCTTGGGTGCCCAATGAGGCTCCGCCCAATGAGGCTCCGGGAGCCTTTGAGGCCCGGGGAGTTGTTGAGCCCGTGGCGCCCTTCGAAGCCCCGGGTGTCCCTGAAGCCCCGGGAACACCTGAGGCCCCAGGGGCCTTTGAGGCTCCGGCGCCCGTTGAGGATCCGTGAGTCTCCGAGGCCGGGGGAATCGTTGCGCCCCGGGCACCCTTCGTAGCCCGGGGAGCCCCCGAGCCTCCGCGCCACTTCGAGCCCCTGGCCACCCTCGAAGCCCTGAAAATCCCAGAGCCCCGGGAAACCCCCGAAGCACCGGACCCCACCGATCTCGAAGGCACCCCCGAGCCCTCCGAAACTCCGGCAACACCCCCAGCCCTGGCGGTACCGGCACCGCTACCGGTCCCGGCACCAGCTCCGGACACGGTCCCGGCACCAGCCCCGGCCCCGGTCCCGGCACCAGCCCCGGCCTCAGTCCCGGCCCCGCCACTAGCACCAGCCCCAGCACGAGACCCCGTAGAACCCGTAGACCCCGTAAGCCCCACCCCCCGCGCCGGAATCTCCCGCAACGGCACCGCCGGTGCCCGCTGCACCACCGGCTCCGGGCCGGTCAACGGCAGAGCTCCTGTGGGGCGTTCGAGGCCGAAGACCGGTCGGCCCGAGGTCGGGTGGGAGAGGTCGCCGAGGAGGGTGCGGGACTGTCCGTTCAGGACCGCGGGCGACGTCGTGCCCGCGAACGACGGGTTCTGCCATGTCGGCAGGCGTCCGCCGAACCCGGCGTCCGCGACCCCGGCCGCTTGCCCGGAGGCCAGGGTCCGCTGGATCGACGGCAGCCTCGACCACGCGGCGCTCACCACAGGGCCGGCAGCGGCGTCCGCAGCCGTACGCGCGGAAGCGGCGTCGGCAGGTGCCGCCCCGCCGGGTGCCTCGGCGGCAGCGACGCCGTCGCCGCCGTCAGGCCCGTCGTCCCGTCGTCCCCGCAACCGGTCCAGGAACCCCATGCCTCAGTCCTCCGCCCCGGCCCGCGTGACCAGGGACGCGATCTCGGCCGTGTAGCGGCGGCGGTCGCGGTGTTCCAGGTCCAGGATCTCGTCCATGCTCCAGTGGAAGTGGTAGGCGACGTACGCGATCTCCTCGTGCAGCCGGTCGGTCGCGTACGTCACGATTCCCCCAGGCGGCTCCCGCCGAGTTCCACCTCGAAGGGCTCCGCGCAGTGCGGGCACTCCACGGCCGCGCGGGTGTGGCCCTCCGCGTTGATCTGGCGGTAGAAGTCCTGGAGGAAGGCGAGGTCCGAGGCGAACATGTTCTCCACGGTCCCGTCGTGCACGTTCGGCAGCGTGCCGAGCCGGGTGATGACCCGGCCCAGCAGCACCACCGACAGGAACGCCGGGTTCTCCTGCACCCGCACGTCCCGCAGCGGCACGAGTTCGTCCCGGGCCGTCGACAGGCGCATCACGCCGTCGCGGTGGACGGTGCCCGCCTCGTCGACGTACCCGCGCGGCAGCTGGAAGGGGAACTCGGTGCGCAGTTCGTACTGTTGCTGTGGCGCGGCCTGCTCCGGGACCGGGGCGGCGGGCGGGGCCTGCGTCGGCCCCGGCGCCACCGTCCCCGCCGTGTCGGCGCCCGCGTGCATGACCGCGCCGCCGGCCCTGGCAGCCGTACGCCGCATTACTCGATGTCCAGTTCTTCGAACACGATGGTGACGGTCTCGGTGAGCGCCGACGCCTCGCCCGCCTTCACGGTGCTCGTGTCGATCTTGCTGCACCACGCGTTGCGCATGTTGTAGCGCTTCACCGGGTTGCTCTGGTAATCCATCATGATGATGGACGCGTTCTTGCGGGCCGTGCTCATCTGGCCGGTGATCGACTGGTTGATCCACTCGGTGAACGCGGCCGACTGGGTCATACCGCGGACGACCGTGCAGGTCCCGTTCTTCTTCACACCCGGCAGGTTCACGACCTTGTTCTGGCCGTTCTGGGTGTTCTGCTGGTACGTGATGACGTCCTGCTCCATGGACAGGCCGCTGACCTCGGCGAGGTACTCGACCATGACGCCGTCGATCTGCAGCCCGAAATTATGTGAGGTGAGGGAGTCACCCGGCGAAAGGCTCATGTGCTGTTCGCAGTCCTTCTGAGGGGTCTTGGTGGATGGCGGGTGTGCGGCCGGGGCTTACTCCTCCAGCTCCCCGCCGCCGCTGGAGAACTGGGCCAGCCTGAAGATCACGAATTCGGCGGGCTTCACCGGGGCGATGCCGATCTCGCAGACCACCCGGCCGACGTCGACCGACTCCGGCGGGTTCGTCTCGTCGTCGCACTTGACGTAGTACGCCTCCTCGGGGCGCTGGCCGAACAGGGCGCCGTCGCGCCACTCGTTGACCAGGAACGCCGAGATGTTGCGCCGGATCCGGGCCCACAGGTTGTGGTCGTTCGGCTCGAACACCACCCACTGGGTGCCGATCAGGATCGACTCCTCCAGGTAGTTGAAGTACCGGCGGATGTTGAGGTAGCGCCAGGCCGGGTCGGAGGAGAGGGTGCGGGCTCCCCAGACGCGGATGCCGCGGCCGGGGAAGGCGCGGATGCAGTTGACGCCGATCGGGTTGAGCAGGTCCTGCTCACCGCGGGTGATCTGGAGTTCGAGGTCGACGGCGCCGCGGACGACCTCGTTGGCGGGGGCCTTGTGGACGCCGCGCTCGGAGTCGTTGCGGGCCCAGATACCGGCGACATGGCCGCTCGGCGGCACCAGCCGGGAGTGGCCGGTGGCCGGGTCGAAGGTCTTGATCCAGGGGTAGTACAGGGCCGCGTACTTGGAGTCGTAGCCGGCGGTCTCCTGGCGCCAGACGCGGATCTGGCGGGCGTTCATGCCCGGCGGCGGGTCGATCACGGCGACCCGGTCGCCCATCAGCTCGCAGTGCGCGATCAGCCCGAGCTGGACCGCTTTGACGGCCTCCAGGTCGATCGCGCCGCGCTGGTAGGCGGCCATCAGGTCGGGGACGGCCACCATGGAGACCTCGTCCACGGCCTCCAGACCGCCGAAGCCGGTGCGGTCCGCGGAGTCGCCGAGGTACTGGGCCGGGCCCGGGTGCGCGGCGTCCGGGTGGCTGTCGGAAGCGGCGGGGGGCGCGGGCGCCGGGGCCGCGAGGGCCACCGTCTGGTTGTCCGGGCGGGCCAGCTGCGCGGCCGGCGCGGCCTCGGTGACGGTGATGAGCTTGGAGCGCTCCTTGACCTGCGTGACGACGTAGTTGCGGCCGCCCTTCTTCGCGGTCACGTCGAACGTCTCGACCGGCTTGTCGCCGTCCTTGACGATGAGCTTGAACCGCTCGGCGGGGCCCTCGCCCTCGGGGTCCGCGACCTCGACGCTCAGGTCGCCCTGCGCCACGGCGGTGACGGCGAAGGTGCCGAGCTGCTTCGGCTCGCCCGCGGGCAGTGCGGCCGGGGCGTTGCCGGAACGGCCGGTGACGGCGGCGGGGCCCTGGCCGGCCTCGGCGGGAGCGCCCTCGGAGGAGCCTCCCACGCGGACGACGTACGCGGCGGAACCGCCGTTGTTGAAGAAGCCGTAGACGGAGTGCGCGAGGTAGTACCCGTCGGTGAACTCACCGAAGGCCGCCACGTACTGCGTCCAGTTGGTGACCAGTGTCGGCTCGTTCAGCGGTCCGGTCGGCGCGAGTCCGACGAAGGCCGCCACCGAGGTCCCCACCCCCTCGATCGGGCGCGAGCCGCTGGCCACCTCCTCGACGTAGACGCCGGGCGACAGGTAGGACGGCATGCTCTGCTCTCCTCGGGGTACGAGACACGAACAGCTCTCACCCTCGCGCGCGCCGGACCGGCGGGGAAACGGCCTCCGGTGCCGAACCGGGGGCAATCCGGTTGCCCGCAAGGGCACTTCCGACGGTGCCCCGGGCCTCGCCGCGCGCGCCCTGCCCTCACCCCTGCCCTCGTGGCCCTCCCGTGTCACGCCCGTGGCGGGTGAAACTGACGGGTCAGCCGTCCGATGACGAGTCGAGTGTCGAGGAGAACGCCGTGCACGCACACGGAACAGGGGGCAGGCGGGCCGCCGATCGGGACGACCGCGGCGCCAACGCGCCCGGCGTGCCGGCGCACCCGATGCTGGCGCTCCAGCGCATGGCCGGCAACGCGGCCGTGGCCCGGACCGTGGCGGAGGAGCGGCACGAGCACGACGCGCACTGCGGGCACACGCCCTCCGTGCAGCGCCGCGCCCTGGTGCACGACGTGCTGAACACCCCGGGCCAGCGCATGGACTCCGGGCTGCAGACCGAGATGGAGGCCCGCTTCGGCGGCGCCGACTTCAGCGGCGTACGCGTCCACAAGGGGCCGCTGGCCCAGGAGTCGGCGGCGGAGCTGGGCGCGAAGGCGTACACCTCCGGGGCCCATATCGTCGAGGGCGCGCCGCTGACCAAGGAGGACTGGGCGCACGAACTCACCCACTTCCAGGACCAGATGGCCGGCCCCGTCCCCGGCACGGACAACGGCGCCGGCGTCAGGATGTCCGACGTCCGCGACTCGGGCGAGCGGCACGCGGTGGACAACGCCCGGCGGGTGATGAGCGGGCCGGTGCCGGCCGTCCAGCCGGTCCCGGCGGAGGGCACGGCAAGGCCGGTCGCGGGCGCACCGGCCGCGGGGGCGGCGGTCCAGCGGACCGTGTGGACGTTCGACCAGGGCGCCAGCGTCCAGGACGAACGCGAACGACCGCACTACCGGTGGCGGAGCGAGGACGGCGCTCTCAAGACCTCCGCCGAACTGGGCGTCGACCCCGGGCGCAAGCCCCACCCGGGTGACACCTACGACGACGAGAGCCAGCAGCTCCACAGCAGCGAGAACGTCGCGTTCTCCACCAAGGGCCGGATCTCCGAGAAGGACCTCGCCCGGCGCAGGACACAGACCAGCCGCGCGGTGGCCGAGGCCAAACACCGCATCGCCACGGCGCTGAAGATGCTCAAGGACGCGCACGGCGCGCCCGCGGGCCCGCTGCTGGCGGGTCTGCAGTCGGGCTTTCCCGTGTTCCGGACCGCCCCTCCCGGGCAGCTCGCGCCGTTCCTGCCCCGGATCGCCGAGATCATCCAGCGCATCCACGACGGACTGAACGCGCAGGGCGCGAAGATCGCCCTGGTCGGCAGCGGGGTGCCGGGCGTGCCCGGCAACGCCACCGCCTGGGTCGACGGGAACCTGTCGGAGAACATGGCGGGTCTGATGGGCCTCGGCCACGACAAGACGAGCGAGGAACTGCCGCCCCTGATGGAGCGCTCGGGGCCGATCCACCTGCTGGAGCCGGGCCAGATCGCCTGGTACATCGTCCACGAGGCCACGCACCGGTTCGCCGGAACGCTCGACTACCAGTACAGCCCGTACTTCGAGGAGGTGCAGGAGGACGAGTTCACGGCCTCGGCGGATCCCGAGGTCGCCGCCGCGATGGAGCCCGCGATGCTCGACCGGCGCAAGGTGCGCGATCCGAAGGAGTTCAACGGCAAGGACGAGCAGACCTACCTGGGCAAGCAGTCCAACTGGTACGCCCTGGGCCGGCGCGCCCTCATGAACGCCGACTCCTACGCCCAGTTCGTCCTGACGGCGACCGGAGCGCCGACGCCCCGGACCTGACGGCCCCCACCGTGGCCCGTTCGGCCCCCTCATCGTGCCCTTTGGCTTCCTGACGTGCCGTGGGCACCCCGGCTAGCGTCGCGACGTGAGCCTGTGGACATCTCTGGAACCCGCCTCCGCGACCGTCGACCCGGGCAGCAGCACGCGCGTGCGCCTGCGCCTGCGCAACACCGGTGATGTCGTCGACGAGTACCGCTTCGAACCGGTCGGCCCCGTCGCCCCCTGGACGACCGTGGAGCCGGCGTCCCTGCGCCTCTACCCCGGCACGACCGGCACGGTGGAGCTGACGTTCGCGCCACCGCGTACGCCCGACGCCACGGCGGGCCCGAACCCGTACGCGGTGCGGATCACGCCGACCGAGCACCCCGAGGCGACGACCGTCCCCGAGGGGAATCTGACCATCACGCCGTTCACCGAGGTGCGGGCGGAGCTGGTGCCGCCCACGGTCAAGGGGCGGTTCCGGGGGCGGCCCCGGCTCGCCGTCGACAACGTGGGCAACACCAAGCTGACCGCGTCCCTGAGCGGCAGCGACAACGGCGACGAACTGTCGTACGACATCCACCCGGCCAATGTGCAGATCGAGCCGGGCCGGGCGGCGTTCGTCAAGACCACGCTCAAGCCCAAGAACATCATCTGGTTCGGGTCGAAGGAGCAGCGGCCCTACACCCTCGCCGTGCAGCGGTCCGGCGCCACGGCGATGCCCGTGGAGGGGACGTTCGTTCAGCGCGGCTTCCTGCCGGGCTGGCTGGCGACCCTGTTCGGGATCCTGTTCGCCCTCGCGTTCACGTTCCTCATGCTGTGGCTCGCCTACAAGCCCTCGGTCACCACCAAGGCCGAGGCGTCGCCCGTCGGCGCCGGCAGCACCCTCGCGCCCTCCCCGACACCCACCCCGTCCCTGACCTCGGCGCCGCCCCCGTCGCCGTCACCCACCCCGCAGAAGCCGGAGGGCGGCGACGGCCAGGGCGGCGGAGGAGGCGGAGGCGCGCCCAAGCAGACCAAGAAGCCCCCCAAGCCCGTGGTGCCGGTGGAGAACATCCTGCTGCGCAACACCACCACCAAGATGTGCGTCGGCCTTCCGGGCACCGGTGAGGACGACGGCCGCCCGCATCAGTACACGTGCAACGAGTCCCCGCAGGGCACCCAGCGGTGGGACATCGAGGTGACGGAACCGGACAAGGGGCCGGGCGGCCACGCGCTCTTCCTGATCCGCAACGTCAAGGAGCAGCTCTGCGTGGACCTGCCCTACTACGGGGCGGCTGCCGTGCGGTCCCCGATCACCAAGTACACCTGTGACGGCACGACCCGCGACAACCAGCTGTGGTGGATCGACAAGCAGCCGAGCGGCGCCTACTGGATCCGCAACTTCGCCAGCAACAACAAGTGCCTGGACGTGGCCGGTTACAGCACCGGCGTCGACGGCACCAACCTGACCCTCTTCGACTGCTCCAACACCGACGACCAGGAATGGGAAATCGTCAAGCCGTCGGAGGACTGAGCGCGAGGCCGCTACCAGGTGCCTTCCCCCGGCACCAGGCGGCCGGCCTTGCGGTACTCACGGCGGGCGCCCTCCAGGAGGTCGTCCGCCGTGACGTGCCCTCCGCGACCGGCGGCCAGGTACGCGGCGGTCACCACCGCGCTGCGGATGGAGCCGCCCGCCAGTTCGAAGCCGCTCGCCACCGCGTCGAGCGCGATGCCGTCCGCGCCGGGCACGTGCGACAGGCTGTGCCGCCACAGCGCGATCCGCTGCCCGGCGTCCGGGAACGGGAAGTCGACGATCAGGTCCAGGCGCCGGGTGAACGCCTCGTCGATGTTGGCGCGCAGGTTGGTGGTGAGGAGCGCGATGCCGTCGAAGGACTCCAGCCGCTGGAGCAGGTAGGCGCTCTCCAGGTTGGCGTACCGGTCGTGCGCGTCCTTCACCTCGGACCGCTTGCCGAAGACGGCGTCGGCCTCGTCGAAGAGGAGCACCGCGTCGGTGCGGTCGGCCTCCGTGAAGATGCGTTCCAGGTTCTTCTCGGTCTCGCCGACGTACTTGTCCACGACGGACGACAGCTGGACGACGTAGAGATCGAGTCCGAGGTCGGCCGCGACGACCTCCGCCGAGAGTGTCTTGCCGGTGCCGGACTCGCCCGCGAACAGGCCGAGGACGCCCCGGCCCCGGCCGCCGCCCGCGCTGAGCCGCCAGTCGCCGAGGACCCGGTCGCGGTGGCGGGCGCGCAGGGCGAGTTCCCGCAGCTGGGTCAGGGGCGCGTCGGGCAGGACGAGGTCCCGCCAGTCCACGTCGGGCCGGATCCGGCGGGCATGCTGCTCCAGGCCGGAGGCGGACTGCTGCCGGGCGGCGAGGCGCAGATGGGCGGGGGAGAGCGGGGTCCCGTCGAAGTCGGCGAGGCTCCGGGCCGCGCGGGCGGCACGGGTGATGTGCTCGCCGGCGAGGTGGTACGGGGCGACGGTGGCGGCCAGGTCGAAGCCGGGTTCGCCGCCGAGGGCGTCCGACCAGGCGTCCACCGCGCCCGCGCGCCGTGCGGGTGCCTCCAGGACGAGGGGGTCCTGGTCGCACCACTCAGGGTCGTACGGGCGGGACCCGGTCACCAGCACGGGGACGTCGACCGCCGCGGCCAACTCCCGGAACAGCGCCGCCGGTTGCTCCGGCAGCCCCGTGACGACGACCGCACGGTCACTCAGCCGGGCCTCGCGGAGCAGATCCGGGACACGGTCCTCGGGCCCCGTGAACCGCACGGCCGCGACGCCCGCGGCGCGCAGGGCGGCGGTCACACAGGGCAGCCCGTCGCCCTCACGGCGCTCGCGCAGATACACGGTGGGCGGGGGACCGGAGACCAGCCGGGCAGCCAGCCGCTGGGTGATTCGTTCGGCCTCGTCGTCCGGGGCGGGGTCCCGGGGGTTTGCGCGGGGGGCTGGTGCGTCGTGGTCGGGGGCTCGGTGGTCGGTGCCGGGGGGAGGAGCGTCCGGGCCGGGTTCGGGATGGCCTGCGCCGGGGGGCGGTGTGTCCGGGCCGGGCTCGGAGTGGTCCGTGCCGGGGGCTCGTCCGTCGTGGTCAGGTCCCCCGTGGTCAGTGGCGGGGTTCCGTGTGTCCTGGCCGGATTCGGGGTGGCCCGCGCCGGGGGCTCGTCCGTCGTGGTCAGGTCCCTGGAGGCCTGTGCCGGGGGCTCGTCCGTCGTGGTCAGGTCCCCGGTGGCCGGTGCCGGTGGTCGGTGCGTCTTGGCCGGTGTGGGCTGCGCCGGGCGGTCGGGTTTCGGGGGCAGGATCCCGGTGGTCCGTGCCGGGGGCCGGCGCGTCCCGGTCGGGAACCCGGAGGTCCGTGCGGGGAGTACGTGCCTCCTGGACCGGTCCCCGGAGGTCCGTTCCGGGCTCCGGCGCGGGCAGCGCGTGGAGGTGCCCGGTGAGTGACGCGTCCGGGGTGTCGTCGCCGAGGAGGTGGGCCACGAGGCGGTCCGGTATGCGGAGGGCGCGGCTGAGGAAGGGGCGTTCGGGGTCCTCCAGGGTGAGGAGACCGAGCGCGGACAGGGGGGCCGCGGGATGCAGGCGGGCCCGGCCCTCGGGCAGGTGGACGGGGATCCCGCAAAGGTCCAGGGCGAGCGCGACGGTGGCCCGTCGGCGGCTGACGTCGTCGTTGAGGTAGCCGTACAGCGGCTCGAAGCCGCGGTCCAGGTCGGGGGCGAGGGCGATGAGGAGCAGCGCGGTGTCGAGCTCGGTCAGGCCGAACCGGGCGGAGAGGCCGGCCAGACGGTCACCGGGCGGGCCGTCGGTGCCCGGGCAGGCGAGCGGCAGCGGCTCGGCCGGGCGCAGCAGATGCCGTACGGCCTCCTCCGACAGGTACAGGCCGCGCAGCGGGTCGCCGGCCGTCGGGTCGCCGGCGGACCGGTGCTCCACCAGCAGGGCGACCCGGTCCCGCAGTTCGGCGAGGCGGGCGAGGAGCGCGGTGGCGGGGGTGTCGGTGTCGGACGTCTGCGTGGTCATGTCCTGCGGTCCGGCCCTCGGCCCCGGCGGGCCGTCCTGCGGGCCTCCCGGGCCTCCTGTGCCGCCGCCACCTGCAGTGCGCTGTGCGCGCGTTCCTCCGTCCGAGGCTGTGTGTCGTCCACGGTGCGGACCCGGACCGCGACGCCCTCGGTGACGGGCGGACCGGCGTCGTACTCGGGGTAGGCCGGGAAGGGAGCGGTGATCACGAGGTCGAGGGACGGCTTGAGTTCGCCGCCGAGCGCGGACCAGATCTCCGCGAGGGAACGCGACTCGGTCTGGGTGCCGGCCACGGACATCGGGATCGTCATGCCCAGCGCACCGAGCGAACCGGGAAGTTCGGAGGGGCCGATCAGCTCGCGCGGGATCAGCGTGGCCAGCACCGCGGACAGCAGCCGGTGTTCGTCCTGGGGCTGCTTCGTCCACGCCGTGACCAGGTACGACAGCCGGAACCAGCGGGGCGGCTGCCGGTGCTTGACGACGATGTCCCGTTCGTCGTGGATCGGGACATGGCCCCGCTGACGTCGGGCGACGTCCTCCCGGATGTCGTACAGATAGGCGTTGATCGTGGGCGCGTTGCGGCGGGCGGCCCAGTCACGGGTCGGCGCGTCGAGCGCGACATCGATGCCGGAACCGGCCAGTGCCCCGCCGCTGAGCAGGTTCTTGAGAACCTCGTCCACTTCGTGGATCACCGATGTGCTCCCGTTCCCGCCCTGCCGTGCTGTGCCGTGCGTGTGCCGCCGTGTCCGATCCTGCCCTCCGCCCCGCCCCGGCCCGCAGGGACCCCGGGGACGGCGGCGGGGCAGAAAGCGCTGCCCGCGGGGGCGAGTTCGGATGCCCGTTCGGTCAGATGTAGCCTTCCCGCAGGGCATGGGCCACGGCGTGGGCCCGGTTACGCAGGTGCAGTCGGGTGGTCAGCCCGTGCATCACGTTCTTGACGGTGCGTTCGGAGTAGGACAGCTTGCTGGCGATCTCACCGGTGTCGAGTCCCTCGGACACCAGCCGCAGTACGTCCACCTCACGGGGTGTCATCCCCGAGGCCGGAGCCCCGGTGCGGCCGGCGGCCCCGCGATGCAGGGTGCCCACCTGGTTGATCAGCCGGCCGAGCAGATCGGCGGGCAGGTCGCCGTCGCCCCGGGCGGCCGCGAGCACGGCCTGCACCAGCCGGGTCGCGGTGGCCTCGCGGCGCCACACGATGGCACCGACCCCGCACTCGATCACGTCGAGCAGCTCCGTCTCCCGCAGCGCGGACACCACGAGCACCGCCCGCGCGCCCTCGCTGCGCACCAGCCGGCGCAGCCGGGTCAGGGCCGTGTCGTCGAGGACGTCGTCGATGAGCAGGGCCACCGTGCCGGGGCCCGACTCGGTCTCCTCCCGCAGGTCGATCTCCGGGAACCGGCGCAGCTGGCTGAGCGCTCCCTCGCGCGATATCGGGTCCGTGGCGTGCACCGCCACGGGTATCCGGGACGCGGAGTCGGCCGTGCCGGGGCGTGTGGTCCGCGATGAGCTGAGCAACCGTTTCCCCTATGTCCACGTACGCGCCACCACGGTGGGCTCGGTGGCGCATGTGCACTCCTCACCCTTCTGGGGCGGACGGTGCGGGCGCAATCGTGGATCACCACGACACGCACCACGAGATCGGCCCCGCGCCGACCACGAGACCGCCGACGGCCGCACAGCGGCCGTGCGGTGACGGCCCGTCCGGTTCCACCGGGGCCGGAACTCGCCGCCGTGGCACTTGTCACGGCACCAGCCCCGGGCGCAGGCCGTCCTCGACCGGGGGAAGACGCCACGTCCGACCAGGGAGGCAGGAATGCCCGATCCTCAGCACGAGCAGCTGCGGCGTGCGCGGCCGGCCGAACACCGGGAGGCCGCCGCCCTGCTGGCGGCCGGCCTCGCACGCGCCCGGTCCGGAACGGGCGGCCTCGTGCTGGTGCGCGGAGCGACCGGCACCGGCCGGACCAGCGTCCTGGAGGCAGCCGCCGAGGCCGCCGCCGCACAAGGCGTGCGGGTGATGCGTGCCCGCTGCTCGCCGGGATATGCGGCGGGGCCCTTCGCCGCCGTGCTCCAACTCCTCGGACCCGTACCGGGCTCGGGGCGGCTCGACCCGGCCGGCGACGAACGCGAGCAGGGCGCCGTGTTCCGGCACGCGCTGCGCTCGTACGCCGGTGAGTCCCCGCTGCTGCTCGCCGTGGACGACGTTCACCTCGCCGACGGCCCCTCGTACCGCTGGCTGGTGGAGGCCGCCCGGCACGTGGACCGATTACCTCTGCCGATCCTGCTGGCCGTCACCGAACGCGGCCAGTACGACATCGATCCGCCGTCCCCGGGCTTCACCCACACCCTCTCTCCCGCCCTCGTCGACACCCACACCCTGTCCCCGCTCACCCCGGACTCGGCGACCGGCCTGGTGCGCGCGGAGCACCCGCACGCCCCCACGGCATGGGTCGAGAGCTGTGTCCGGGCCGGCGCGGGCAGCCCCCTGCTGCTGAGGGCCCTCCTCGACGACCTCGGCGCCTCCGCCGGGTACGCGACCGACGTCCCGCTCCCGTACCCCGCCCTCCCCGAGACCTCCGCCGCCCTGTACCAGGGCTCCTATGTGGCCGCCGTGCGCTGGTGGCTGGACAGCGCCGGGCACGGCACGGCCGAGGTGGCCCGGGCTCTCGCCGTGCTCGAGGAGGGAGGGGAACGGGCCGAAGGGCGAGCGGGCGGCGCCGAGGCGCCGGCCGGTCTGCTCGGGGCGCTCGCCGGTGCCGACCCGGCCCGGGTGGCGGGCTGGCTCACCGCGATGACCGGCCTCGGCCTGCTGCGCCCCGGCCCGGACGGCCTGCCCCGCTACGCCCATCCGCTGCTGAGGGACGCCGTACTCACCGGCGTCCCCGCGGCCCGGCGGCGCGCGGTGCACCGGACCGCCGCCGAGACGATGCTGCATCGCGGCGCCCCCACCGCGGCGGTGGCACGGCACCTGCTGCGGTCCGGCCCCGTGGGTGCCTCCTGGGCCCCGGCCGTGCTGCGGGACGCCGCCTCCCTCGCCCTGCGCGACGGCCGCTCCGACGACGCCGTCACGTTCCTGCGCAGAGCCCTGGAGGAGCCGCTGCCCGACGACCACCGGCAGCGGGTGCTGACCGAGCTGGGCTCCCTGGAGTGCGCGGGCCGGGACTCCTCGGCCGGCATCCCCCGGCTCACCGAGGCACTCGGGCTGCACGGCGCACCGCAGGACCGGGTGCGTGCCGCCGTGGCCCTCGGCACCGCGCTGGCCGGACGCGGCCGGGCCCGCGCCGCCGTCGAGGTACTGCGCACGGTGGACGGCCAGCTCACCGGACACCCCGACCTCGGCGGTGCCCTGCAGACGGCGTCCGCCCTGCTGTCCGACCAGGACCAGACGGTCCGCAGCGACGTGTACCGCCGGCTGTCCGAGACCGCCGAGCGCTCACCGGAACTCGTGGGCCCGGCGACCCGGGCGCTGCTCGTCCGGTACGCGGCCAGCGCCGCACTGGCCTCGGCGGGCGACGCGATGCGGCAGGTGCGCGCCCTGCTCGCCGAGCCTGCCCACCCGCTGACCGAGCCCTTCCTGCTCGGCACGTCCGCCGCGGTCGCCCAGTGGGCCGACGAACTCGACGAGGCCGACCGCCTCGTGGACCGCGGCCTGGCCGGACAGCGCCCCGACCTGCTGCACCCCATGCACGCGGCGCTGCTCAACACCCGGGCCGACATCGCCGCCGCGCGCGGCGAGTACACGCTGCTGCCCGCCGAACCCCCCACCCACGCCCACGGCCCCTCCAACGTGCACGCCACCACTCTGATCGCGCTCGTGGAGACCGGCCGCGCCACCGAGGCCCGGCGCCTCGCGGACGGCTTCGACCTGCGCGAGGCGCCCGACAACTGGGAGCTGAACCGCTTCCTGTACGCGCGGGGCGTGCAGCGCGCCGACGCGGGCGACACGGCCGGGGCCCTGCACGACTTCCTGGAGTGCGGCCGCCGCCAGACCGCACGCGAGGTGGTCAGCCCGGTCGTCACCCCGTGGCGCTCCGCCGCCGCCGAATGCCGGCTGGCCCTCGGCAGCCCCCAGGAGGCGCTCGCCCTGGCCGAGGAGGAGTTGCGCCTGGCCCGGGTGTGGGGCACGCCCCGCACGGTCGGCCGCGCCCTCAGGGTGCTCGGCACGGTCACCGGCGGCCGCCGGGGCCTGCGCCTGGCCGAGGAGGCCGTGGCCCTCCTCGCGGACGCGCCGGCCGCCACGGAAGGGGAGCTGGTGGCCGCGCTCCTCGCGCAGGGCCGGCAGCTGACCGCCGCCGGTGAACGCGCCCGCGCCCGGGACTGTCTGCGGAGCGCCGCGGAACGCGCCGAACGCCTGGGCGCGGTGCGGCTGCGGACCCTGGCGGAGGAGGCCCTGCGCGAGGGCGGGGCCCGCCGCGCCGCCACCGCCCGCACCGGCTCCGGCGCCCTCACCGGGAGCGAGCTGCGCATCGCCCGGCTGGCGGCCGGCGGCCGTACGAACGCCGAGATCGCCGGCCTCCTCCACCTCGCCCGGCGCACCGTGGAGACCCATCTGACCAGCACGTACAAGAAGCTGGGCATACGGCGCAGGGGTGAGCTGGGACAGGCGCTGAGCGGGGACTGACCCCTCGGGGAAGAAGGCCCCGTCGCCAAAAAGTGTTATCGCCCCGCCCTTCACGCCATCTCCACCCTGTGATCCCCGACATGGCGGGGACCCCCGGACCGGCTGAGAGGGTGCGTGCGGAACATCAGTGATCCGGACATCCGTGATCCCAGGCGTCGAGAGGCCACCGTGGACAGTCAGCACTGGCGCGCCACCGTCACGGCGGCGCAGGACGGCGACCGGCAGGCGCTGGACGAGCTGGTCGCGGGCTGGCTGCCGCTGGTCTACAACATCGTGGGCCGGGCCCTGAACGGCCACGCCGACGTCGACGACGTCGTCCAGGAGACGATGCTGCGCGCGGTCGACAACCTCGGCTCCCTGCGCGACCCGGACAGCTTCCGGTCCTGGCTGGTGGCGATCGCCATGCGGCAGATACGGGAGCGCGCGCGCCGCAGGACCCCGGACCGGCTGGAGGAGACGGCGTCCTCCGACTTCGCCGAACTCACCGTGCTGCGGCTCCAGTTGGAGGGCCAGCGGCGCGAGGTCGCCGAGGCGGCGCGATGGCTCGACGACGAGGACCGCCACCTGCTGTCGCTGTGGTGGCTGGAGGTCGCGGGCGAACTGACCCGGCGCGAACTGGCCGCCGCCGTCGGCATCACCCGGCAGCACGCCGCCGTGCGCGTCCAGCGGATGAAGGAGCGCCTGGAGACCTCGCGCGGCATCGTCCGCGCCCTGGACGGCGCCTGCGCCGACCTGCGCGAGCTGACCGGCCGCTGGAACGGCCGGCCCGACTCGGTGTGGCGCAAGCGGCTGGCCCGGCACATCCGCGGCTGCGGCTACTGCGGCGGCACCCCCGAGTCCGTCGTACCGGCGGAACGCCTCCTGGTCGGCATCGCGCTCGTCCCGCTGCCCGTCGGGTTCACCCTGTCGCTCGCCTTCGGCGGCAAGACGGCCGTGGCCGCGGGCACCGCCGGCTCCGTCGGCTGGTCGGCCAAGCTGCTCGGCGCCCTCACCAAGCCGGCCGTCGCGATGACCGCCGGCGCGACCATCGTCGCGGGCGGCGCCTACGTCGTCACCCAGCCGCCGGACGCCCCACCGCCCCGGGCCGCGGTCACCCCCACGGCGACGGCCACCACGCCCGGACCACCCCCACCGGCGTCCGCACCGCCCGCCCCGAAGCCCACGCCGACGAAGAAGGCCGACCTCTACGGCACGGTCGTCGACGCCGTCGACCGCGCCCCCGACCCGAACGCCCGGCCCGCCGCCCTGCCGCGCCGCCCCGAGCCCGGCATCACCAGCACCGGCGGCCCGAAGGCCGTCATGCAGCACCGGGGCGACAGTGTGACCCTGAGCGGCCGGGGCTATGTCCTGGTCCGCTGGCAGATCTCGCCCAAGTCCCGGCCCGGCGCACTGGTGATGCCCTCCTGGACCGGCCTGAAGGGCAAGCTCTTCCACGTGGCGTCCGGCGGCTGGCGCCGGATGGACGACCCGCTGCCCGGCGCCCCGAACGGCTACGCCACCGGCATGGGCGGGCCCGCCATCGGCTACGCCGAACTGCCGTCGGGCACCCAGCAGATGTGGCAGAACGAGTACTTCTGGGTCGACGGCACCGTCACCCTCACCCAGAACGAACGGGGCTGCGACTACGGCCTGACCGTCTTCCCGTCGAACCGCCAGGCCGTGGAGGAGGACATCAACGCGGGTCCCGACCGGGGCGCCCTGCGCTACGGCATTGTCCGCGACACCGGCACGGACAGCGCGCCGGTGCCGCAGTACGTCACCCGGTCGACCCCGGCCGATCCGGCGACGGTGCCGCAGCGCTCGCGCGTGTAGCGCACAGCACGTCGACGCGGTTGGTCGTGATCGAGTCCACCCCGGCCTGCAGAAGCCGTCGCATGGAGCGGCGGGTGTCGGGGGTCCACACGGACAGCAGATACCCGTCGCGGCGCACCTGCTCGGCGAGGGGCCGGTCCACCAGCGAGAAACGGTAGTTGAGCCAGCGCGGGCGGATCGCCTCCAGCAGGACCGGCCGGGGCGGGGCCAGGGTCGTCCAGGTCAGGGCGATCTCCGCGTCCGGGTCCGCCGCGCGCACGGCGAGCATGGTCTCGGCGCCCGCGCAGTAGTACACGCGGTCCGCCGCCCCGGCCTCCCCTACGGCGCCCATGACCCGGCGCACCGCCCGCACGCCGGGCGAGCCGGGCAGGTCGATCATCACCCGGTGCCCGTCGGTCGCGGCCAGCGCCTCCGTCAGGGACGGCACCCCGCCGCCGGTCAGCCCGCGCACCTCCTCCCAGGACAGCGCGCGCACCGGCCGCTCCTGCTCCCAGAGCCGCTTCAGCGTGTCGTCGTGCAGCAGCACCGGCACGCCGTCCCGGGTCAGGCGTACGTCGATCTCCACCGCGTCCGCGCCCTGGTGCAGCGCGGAGCGCAGCGAGGCGACGGTGTTCTCGCGGTGGCGGTAGGGGTCGCCGCGGTGGCCGACGGCGAGGGGAACAGGGGTCACCGGTCGAGCCACCCCGCGGTGTACGTGTCGATCTCGCCCTTGATCCGGGCCTTGCCCGGCGCGTCCAGGAAGGACACGTCGACGGCGTTCTTCGCCAGCTCGGCCAGGCCCCGCTCGTCGAGGCCGAGCAGCCGGGCGGCCACCGCGTACTCGTTGTCGAGGTCGGTGCCGAACATCGGCGGGTCGTCGGAGTTGATCGTCACCACGACCCCGGCCTCGACGAACTCCTTGATCGGGTGCTCGTCGAGGGTGCGGACCGCGCGCGTGGCGATGTTGGAGGTCGGGCACACCTCCAGCGCGATCCGGTGCTCGGCGAGGTGCGCGAGGAGCTTGGGGTCCTGCGCGGAGCTGGTGCCGTGGCCGATGCGCTCGGCCCGCAGATGCGTGAGGGCGTCCCACACCGTCTCCGGTCCGGTGGTCTCGCCGGCGTGCGGCACGGAGTGCAGCCCGGCCGCGATCGCCCGGTCGAAGTAGGGCTTGAACTGCGGACGCGGCACGCCGACTTCGGGCCCGCCCAGGCCGAAGGAGACCAGGCCCTCCGGGCGCAGCCGGTCGTCGGTGGCGAGCCGGGCCGTCTCCTCGGCGGCCTGCAGACCGGCCTCGCCGGGGATGTCGAAGCACCAGCGCAGCATCGTCCCGAACTCGGACTCGGCGGCCTTGCGGGCGTCCTCGATCGCGTCCATGAAGGCACGCTCGTCGATGCCGCGGCGGGTGGAGGAGAACGGCGTGATCGTCAGCTCGGCGTACCGCACCTGCTGCCGGGCCAGGTCACGGGCCACCTCGTAGGTGAGGAGCCGGACGTCCTCCGGGGTGCGGATCAGATCGACGACCGACAGGTACACCTCGATGAAATGGGCGAAGTCGGTGAAGGTGAAGTAGTCGACCAGGGCGGCGGGATCGGTCGGCACCTTGGAGTCGGGATGCCGGGCGGCCAGCTCGGACACGATCCGGGGAGAGGCGGAACCCACGTGGTGCACATGCAGTTCGGCCTTGGGCAGTTCCGCGATGAACGCCGCGAGATCGCGCGAGGCGCGGGGGTCGACGAGATGCTGGGTCAAGGTTCCTCCCCGGAACGGCGCCCTGGCCGGCACGAGGCGGGCGGGCGCGGGTGATCGGCTGATCGATGACTCGGATTCATCGTATGCGGTGGCTGCATCGCCTCGTTTAGGGGCGCGGGGCTGTATCGATATGCGGCTCCGCCGCGTGGGCGCGCTCAACCCCCACGTACCCGCACGACCGCACGCACCGACCCGCCCCGTAGCATGACGGCACGAACGATCCCGGGGGGATACAAGATGACGGACGCGACGCAACCCGACGGCAGCAGCCACGACCCGTGGGCGCCTCCGGAGCACAAGACCTCACTCGACAAGAACCAGACGCCACCGCCGCCGTCCGTGCATGACCAGGCCACGGTCACCTCGATGCCCAGCGTCGGCTTCACCCCGCCCACCGGCACGCCGCAGTACGACAGCACCGGCTCCGGCCCCACGGTCCCGCCCCCGCCGGCGGCGCCCGGCGGCTACGGCTACCCCGGTTACCCCCAGGCGGGCTCCGGTTACCCGCAGAGCGGCGGCTACGGCTGGTCCGGCATGCCGATGGCCCCCCAGAACGGCATGGGCATCGCGGCGATGGTGCTCGGCATCGTCTCCTGCACGCTGTTCTGCCTGTACGGCGTGGTCTCCCTCGTCACCGGCATCCTCGCCGTGGTCTTCGGTCTCAAGGGCCGCAAGCGCGCCGAGGCGGGAGTCGCCACCAACCACGGCCAGGCCCAGGCGGGTCTGATCATGGGCATCATCGGGATCATCCTCGGCATCACCGTGATCGTCCTGATCGCCGTCGGCATCACGGCCGCGATCAACAGCGACACCTCGTCCGACGACGACCCGTACTACGGCGCCCGCGGCCCCGTGGCCACCGCCCCGTCCCACCGCTGAAACACCCGTCCTCCTCGGCGGACTTGGCCATTACGATGCCTTGGTCTGACAACGGAGGGGAGTTCGTCCATGTCCAACACCAATCCCACCCCCGGTGGGTTCGGTCCGCCGTCCCAGCCGCCGCAGCCCCCGCAGCAGCCGGCCCCCGGCTACGGCTATCCGCAGCAGTCCGGCCCGGGCTACGGCTACCCCCAGAGCAGCCCCGGCTACCCGGCCGCGCCGCCCGTCGGCTACCCGCAGGCGTCCGGCTACGGGATGCCCGCGCAGCCGAGCAACGGCATGGGAACCACCGGACTGGTGCTGGGCATCATCGGCGTGGTGTGCAGCCTGACCTTCTTCCTGTGGTTCTTCGGCGTGATCCTGGGCATCCTGGGGATCATCTTCGGCGCCATCGGCCGTGGCAAGGCCACCCGTGGCGAGGCCACCAACAAGGGCGCGGCGACCGCCGGCCTGGTCTGCGGCATCATCGCGACCGTGATCCTGCCGCTGCTGGGGTTCCTGCTCTTCGCCAGCATCATGGGCGGACTCGGCGCGGCGAGCTGAATTCGCCGCTCACAGGGGGCCGGTCTTGGACCGGCCCCTCAGTCATGCCCCGCGCAGCCGCTCCCGCGCCGCCATGAGCGCGAACCCCAGCAGGTTGGGCCCCCGCCACCGCTCCGGATCCGACGCAGCCTCGTCGTCCGCGGCCAGCCCGATGCCCCACACCCGGTCCACGGGACTGGCCTCGACCAGCACTCTCTCGCCCGTGTTCAGCAGGAACCCCCGTAGCTCGGGATGCGCGGCGAACTTGTGGACGCTGCCGTCCACGACGATCCGGAACCGCTCCCGCTCCCATATCGCCTCGTCGAAGCCGCGCACCAGCCGCCCGGCCTTCTTCGCCTCGGCGGGATGGGCCGCTGCCAGCACGGCACGCTCCGCCGCCGCGTCCTCGAACAGCCGGGCCTTGCCCGCCATCATCCAGTGCTCGGCCGTCGCGTACTCCACGCCGGCCACCGTGAACGGCGCGGGCCACCACTGGCTGAGACACGTCGGTCCGATCCGGCCGTCCGGCCGTGGCCGGTGCCCCCAGAAGTGCAGATACCTGATCTTCGCCCCGTCCCGGGACGCCCTGATCAGGGCCTCCCGGGAATCGACCGCCCCCGTGATCTTCTCCATGCACGCGAGTCTGGCACGCACCACTGACACACCGTCCCGCCTTTTCGCGGCGGACTCGACACCTGGTCGACAGATTCCGTCGCGTAACCAAAAATCAACAACGGAATCACTTGTTGGTGTGTCATTGCTCTGCCAGGATCGGCACTCAAATCGAGCCTGAGCCACGCCGGCCCCCACCAGGGGACACGGAGGAGAGCCACATGCACAACCCGGGCAACGCCACCCCGGACCGATTTCCGGCCGCGGAGCGCTTCGCGGAGGGCGCGCAGTTCATCGCGGGCCGTCTGACCAGGGGCACCTCCGGCCGTACCCACGCGGTCGTCGACCCGGCGTCGGGCGAGGAGGTCCTCCGCTACGAACTGGCCGGCACGGCCGACGTCGACCGGGCCGTCGCCGCGGCCCGCGAGGCCTTCCCCGGCTGGGCGGGGGCCACGCCCGGCGAGCGTTCCGACGCCCTGCACCGGTTCGCCGCGGTCCTGGCCGACCGGGCCGAGGACTTCGCCCGCGCCGAGTCGCTGCAGTGCGGCAAGCCGCTGAAGCTGTCCCGCGAGTTCGACGTCCCGGGCTCCATCGACAACACCGCCTTCTTCGCCGGTGCCGCACGGCATCTCCAGGGGCAGTCCGCCGGTGAGTACTCCGGCGACCACACGTCGTACGTCCGGCGTGAGCCCATCGGCGTGGTCGGGTCGATCGCGCCCTGGAACTATCCCCTCCAGATGGCCGCCTGGAAGATCCTTCCGGCGATCGCGGCGGGCAACACCATCGTCCTGAAGCCCGCCGAGCTCACCCCGCTGACCTCGCTGCTCTTCGCCCGGGCGGCGACGGACGCCGGGATCCCGGACGGTGTGATCAACATCGTCACCGGCACCGGCAAGGAGGTCGGCGAGCACCTCGTCGGCCACCCCGACGTGGCCATGACCTCCTTCACCGGCTCCACCGCCGTCGGCAAGCGCGTCGCGGAGATCGCCACCGCCACCGTCAAGCGCCTCCACCTGGAACTCGGCGGCAAGGCGCCCTTCGTGGTCTTCGACGACGCCGACCCGGAGGCCGCCGCCCACGGCGCGGTCGCGGGCGCGCTCATCAACACCGGGCAGGACTGCACGGCCGCCACACGCGCGTACGTGCAGCGGCCGCTGTACGAGGCCTTCGTGGAGCGGACCGCCGCGCTCATGGAGAGCGTCCGGCTCGGCGACCCCTTCGCCCCCGGCACCGACCTCGGGCCGCTGATCTCGCACGTCCAGCGGGACCGGGTCGCCGGTTTCGTCGACCGGGCGCGTGCCAACGCGCGCGTGGTGACCGGCGGCGAGGCACCGGAGGGCGAGCTGGCCAAGGGCGCCTACTACCGGCCCACCCTCATCGCCGACGCCGCCCAGGACAGCGAGGTCGTCCAGTCGGAGATCTTCGGGCCGGTCCTGGTGGTGCTGCCCTTCGACACCGACGACGAGGGCATCGCGCTCGCCAACGACACGCCGTACGGGCTGGCGGCCTCCGCCTGGAGCCGGGACGTGTACCGGGCCAACCGGGCCACGCGCGAGATCAAGGCGGGCTGCGTCTGGGTCAACGACCACATCCCGATCATCAGCGAGATGCCGCACGGCGGTCACAAGGCCTCCGGCTACGGCAAGGACATGTCCGCGTACTCGTTCGAGGAGTACACCCAGATCAAGCACGTCATGTTCGACAACACCGCGGTGGCCGCGAAGGACTGGCACCGCACCGTCTTCGGGGACCGATAGCAGGACGTCAGGCCGCCCGACCCGCGGCCGCCACCCTCCGAAAGGGCACCACGCGCATGGAGCAGTACGAGCCCGACCGCCTGTCCCCGGCCCAAGTGGCCGCCATGCGGCGCAGCTTCAGGAACGGCAGGGCCGCCCTCACCCGGCGGTCCCTGCTCCGCGCCTCCGCCGGCGGGGCGCTCGCGGCCGGCGGACTCGGGACGCTGAGCGCCTGCGGCATCCCGGCGGCGGGCACGTCGCAGGGCGGCGTCTCGGCGGAGGACCACTCGGCGAAGGAGAAGACGGTCGCCTTCTCCAACTGGACCGAGTACATGGACGTCGACGACAGCGGCAAGCACCACCCGACGCTGGAGCAGTTCACCGAGCGGACCGGGATCAAGGTCAAGTACACCGAGGACATCAACGACAACAACGAGTTCTTCGGCAAGATCAAGCCGCAGCTCGCCGCGGGCCAGGACACCGGCCGCGACCTGATCGTCCTCACCGACTGGCTCGCCGGACGGCTCATCCGCCTGGGCTGGGTGCAGAAGCTCGACCCGGCCAACCTGCCGCACGCCTACGCCAACCTCTCCGCCCAGTTCCGCAGCCCCGACTGGGACCCGGGCCGCGCCTACTCGTACGTCTGGCAGGGCATCTCCACCGTCATCGCGTACAACAAGAAGGCCCTCGACGGCGTCGAGGTGAAGTCGCTCTCCGACCTCCTGGACAACCCCAAGCTCAAGGGGCGCGTGGGCTTCCTCTCGGAGATGCGCGACAGCGTCGGCATGACGCTGCTCGACATGGGCAAGGACCCGGCGAACTTCACCGCCGACGACTACGACGCGGCCATAGCCCGGCTCCAGAAGGCCGTCGACAAGGGCCAGATCCGCCGCTTCACCGGCAACGACTACACCTCGGACCTGACCAGCGGCGACTTCGCGGCCTGCGTCGCCTGGGCCGGTGACGTCGTCCAGCTCAAGGCGGACAGCCCCGACATCGACTTCCTCGTCCCGGACAGCGGCTACATGACGTCGACCGACAACCTGCTGATCCCCAACAAGGCCCGGCACAAGACGAACGCCGAGCGGCTCATCGACTTCTACTACGAGCCGAAGCCGGCCGCCGAACTCGCCGCGTACATCAACTACGTGTGCCCCGTCGACGGGGTGAAGGCCGAGCTGGAGAAGATCGACAAGGACGCGGCGAACAACCCGCTGATCATCCCCGACAAGGCCATGGCCGCGAAGTCCCACGCCTTCCGCTCGCTGAGCTCGAAGGAAGAGACCGAGTTCGAAGCGAAGTTCGCGAAGCTGACGGGGGCGTGACCACCATGACGAACAAGACAGAGGCCACGGGCGAGGTCCGCCTCAAGGGCATAGCCAAGACCTACGGCGCCTTCACCGCCGTCCACCCGCTCGACCTGACCGTGCCGCAGGGCTCCTTCTTCGCCCTGCTCGGCGCCTCCGGCTGCGGCAAGACCACCACCCTGCGCATGATCGCCGGCCTGGAGGAACCTTCCTCCGGAACGGTGTCGCTGGGCGACCAGGACGTGACCGCGCTCCCGCCCTACAAGCGGCCGGTCAACACCGTCTTCCAGTCGTACGCCCTCTTCCCGCACCTCGACATCTTCGAGAACGTCGCCTTCGGGCTGCGCCGGCGCGGCATCAAGTCGGTGAAGAAGCAGGTCGGGGAGATGCTCGACCTCGTGCAGCTCGGCGAGCAGGCTCGCAAGAAGCCGCACCAGCTCTCCGGCGGCCAGCAGCAGCGCGTCGCCGTGGCCCGCGCGCTGATCAACCACCCCAAGGTGCTCCTGCTCGACGAGCCGCTCGGCGCCCTCGACCTCAAGCTGCGCCGCCAGATGCAGCTGGAGCTCAAGCGCATCCAGACCGAGGTCGGCATCACCTTCGTGCACGTCACGCACGACCAGGAGGAGGCCATGACCATGGCCGACACGGTCGCCGTGATGAACGCCGGCCGCGTGGAGCAGCTCGGCGCGCCCACCGACCTCTACGAGAACCCGCGCACCACCTTCGTCGCCAACTTCCTCGGCACCTCGAACTTCATCGAGGCCGAGGTCGACTCCAGGAGCGGCGACGAGATCGTGCTGAAGGCGGGCGGCGGCAAGCTCGTCCTGCCCGAGTCCCGCTGCGGCGCGCCCACGACGACCGGCGGAAAGGTACTGGTCGGGGTCCGCCCCGAGAAGATATCCCTCACCCACGCGGACGACGCCGGTGAGATACCGGAGGGCCGCAACCGCATCACGGGCCGGATCGCCGACTCCAGCTTCATCGGCGTCTCCACGCAGTACGTCGTCGACAGCCCGGTCTGTTCCGACTTCGAGGTCTACGCCCAGAACATCGACCGCGACCCCCGCCTGGTCTCCGGCGCCGAGGTCGTCCTGCACTGGAACCCGGCCCACACCTTCGGTCTGGACGCCGATCAGGACGCCGATGCCGGAGTGGAAGAGGCGGCCTGATGTCCACACTCACCGAGGCACCACCGCCCCTCGCCCCCGAAGCTCCCGAGCCGAAGCCCCCGAAGCGCAGGGGCCGCTGGACGCCGTACTGGCTGCTGCTGCCCGGCATCCTCTGGCTGGTGGTCTTCTTCGCGCTGCCGATGATCTACCAGGCCTCCACGTCCGTACAGACGGGCTCCCTGGAGGAGGGCTACAAGGTCACCTGGCACTTCGCCACGTACTGGGACGCGCTGTCCGCGTACTGGCCGCAGTTCATCAGGTCGGTGCTCTACGCCGGCACCGCCACGGTCCTGTGCCTGCTGCTCGGCTACCCGCTCGCGTATCTGATCGCCTTCCGGGCGGGCCGCTGGCGGAACCTGATCATGATCCTGGTGATCGCGCCGTTCTTCACCAGCTTCCTGATCCGCACCCTGGCCTGGAAGACGATCCTCGCGGACGGCGGCCCGCTGGTCGGCGCGCTCGACACGCTGCACGTCCTGGACGTCACCAACTGGCTCGGCTGGACCGCCGGCGACCGCGTCCTGGCCACGCCGCTCGCGGTGGTCTGCGGTCTGACGTACAACTTCCTGCCGTTCATGATCCTGCCGCTCTACACCTCGCTGGAGCGCATCGACGGGCGGCTGCACGAGGCCGCGGGCGATCTGTACGCGAAGCCCTGGACGACCTTCCGCAAGGTCACCTTCCCGCTGTCGATGCCGGGTGTCGTCTCCGGCACGCTGCTCACCTTCATCCCGGCGACCGGCGACTACGTCAACGCCGACCTCCTCGGTTCCACGGACACCCGCATGGTCGGAAACGTCATCCAGACGCAGTTCCTCAGAGTGCTGGACTATCCGACGGCGGCCGCGCTCTCCTTCATTCTCATGGCGGCCATTCTGCTCATGGTCACTCTCTACATCCGCAGGTCGGGGACGGAGGATCTGGTTTAAATGCCCTTCGTCAACTGGCTCAAGAAAAATCTCGTCGTCATCGCGGGACTGCTGACACTCGGCTATCTCCTGCTGCCGAACGTCATCGTGACGGTGTTCTCCTTCAACAAACCGAAGGGACGCTTCAACTACGAATGGCAGCAGTTCTCGCTGGACGCCTGGAAGGACCCGTGCGGGGTCTCCGACCTGTGCGGCTCGCTGTCGCTCAGCCTCCAGATCGCCGTCTGGGCGACGCTCGGCGCCACCCTCCTCGGCACCCTGATCTCCTTCGCGCTGGTCCGCTACCGGTTCCGCGCCCGGGGCGCCGTGAACTCGCTGATCTTCCTGCCGATGGCCATGCCCGAGGTCGTCATGGCCGCCTCGCTGCTCACCCTGTTCCTCAACATGGGCGCCCAGCTGGGCTTCTGGACGATCCTCATCGCACACATCATGTTCTGCCTGAGTTTCGTGGTCACGGCCGTGAAAGCACGGGTCATGTCGATGGATCCAAAACTGGAGGAGGCGGCACGGGACCTGTACGCGGGCCCGGTGCAGACCTTCGTACGGGTCACCCTGCCGATCGCCGCCCCCGGAATCGCGGCGGGCGCGCTGCTGGCCTTCGCCCTCTCCTTCGACGACTTCATCATCACCAATTTCAACGCCGGCTCGACCGTCACCTTCCCCATGTTCGTCTGGGGCTCGGCGCAGCGTGGAACGCCCGTTCAGATCAATGTCATCGGCACGGCCATGTTCGTCGTCGCCGTACTGTTCGTTCTGGCTTCCATGGCCGTCGGAAATCGCCGTAACAGGCAAAAGCCGTAAAGATAAAGGCATCACCGTAGGGAGTTGAAATCATGGCCCCGAGCGCCATGAATCAGTGGACCCATTCGCTCTCCGACGTCCAGCCGGTCCCCTACTGGCTCGACGACCCCGGCCGGCCCCGCCCGGAACCCGCCCTCACCACCTCCGAGACCTGCGACCTGCTGGTCGTCGGCGGCGGCTACAGCGGACTGTGGACGGCGCTGATCGCCAAGGAACGCGACCCGGGACGGGACGTGGTGCTGGTGGAGGGCCGCGAGGCGGGCTGGGCCGCCTCCGGCCGCAACGGCGGATTCTGCGCCGCCTCCCTCACCCACGGCCTGCCCAACGGCCTCGCCCGCTGGCCCGACGAGATCCACACGCTCCAGGAGCTCGGCACCCGCAACCTCGACGCCATCGAGGCGGCCGTCGCCCGGCACTCCATCGACTGCGACTTCGAACGCACCGGCGAGATCGACGTCGCCACCGAGCCGTACCAGGCGGCGGAACTGCGCGACTGGCACGAGGAGACGGCCCGCCGGGGTCTCGCCGAGGGCGTCGAGTTCCTGGACGCGGACGCCCTGCGGGAGCAGGTGGACTCACCCACCTTCCAGGCGGGCCTGTGGGACCGCAGGGGTGTGGCGATGCTGCACCCGGCGAAGCTCGCCTGGGGCCTGAAGCGGGCGTGCGTGGAGCTCGGCGTCCGGGTCTACGAGCACACCCCCGCCCTCACCCTGAAGCCGTACGGCCCCGGCATGGCCGTACGCACCCCCTACGGCCGGATCCGCGCCCGTCAGGTCGCCCTCGGCACGAACATCTTCCCGAACCTGGTCAGACGCGTCCGCTCGTACACCGTCCCCGTCTACGACTACGCCCTGATGACCGAGCCGCTCACCGCCGCCCAACTGGCGTCGATCGGCTGGAAGAACCGCCAGGGACTCGGCGACAGCGCCAACCAGTTCCACTACTTCCGCCTCTCCGCCGACAACCGGATCCTGTGGGGCGGCTACGACGCGATCTACCCCTACGGCGGCCGCGTCCGCGCCGAGTACGACGACCGCCCCGAGACCTACGCCAAGCTCGCCGGGCACTTCTTCACCTGCTTCCCGCAACTGGAGGGCGTCCGCTTCAGCCACGCCTGGGGCGGCGCGATCGACACCTGCTCCCGCTTCTCGGCGTTCTTCGGCACCGCCCACCAGAAGAAGGTCGCCTACGCGGCCGGCTACACGGGCCTGGGCGTAGGCTCCACCCGCTTCGGCGCCGAGGTGATGCTGGACCTGCTGTCCGGCGAGCGCACGGAACGCACCGAACTGGAAATGGTCCGCAAGAAGCCCCTCCCCTTCCCACCGGAGCCCTTCGCCTGGACGGGCATCGCCCTCACCAAGTGGTCCCTGGCCCGCGCGGATGCCCAGGGCGGCCGCCGCAACCTGTGGCTGCGCACGATGGACCGGCTGGGGCTGGGCTTCGACAGCTGATCGAGCGGGTGTGAGCCGGTTCACTCCAACGAGGAGCCGAAACCCGCGTAATGACCCCTGGGAGACCCCCTTCTCCTTCGTGACGCCCTCGGGACGCGCCGCGTTCGCGAGATTCACGAGCTTCACGAGAGAACAGGGGGTCTTTCTCATGACCGGTGCGAAGACGGCGGTCGAGTGGCTCGCATCCGCCGCACCCGACCCCGAGGCCTGCCGCTGGGAGTGGGAGCGCAACCCGCTGGGGGTCGCGCTGCTGCCGGCCGGCGGCGCCTGGGACGTGCTCATCCTGCCCGGCGGCCTCGGCTACGCCACGCTCGACGTGCTAAGCCGTGTGCTCGACCGGCCGGGGCCCGTGCTCGTCGACTTCGGCGACGAGCGCATCGGGTTCTTCGTGCCACCGGGCACCGCGGCCCGCTGGCTCGGCACGGGCATCAGGACGGCGGGCGCCGGCACCTGGATCGTCGTGCCGTACCCGGGCCGTTCCTCACCCGGCGGCGTCCGCTGGCTGATCCCGCCGGACGGCTCGGGCATGCTGACGGACCCGACGCTGCTGGAACTGGCGATGCACGAGGCGGCGGCACGACTGGCCACGGAACGGAACGGCTAGGGCCCGCTGCCGGGACTCACCGCGGCTGCCCCGGCTGGCCCTCGCCGGAGAAGCAGCCACAGCGAGGAGAGCAGCACGGCACACAGGCACCAGCTGGCCGCCACGTCCAGGGGCCAGTGGTAGCCGCGGCGGACCAGGCCGTAGCTCGCGCCGAGTACGAGGGCGACGCAGCCGGCGACCAGGGCGCCGCGGGCGAGGGGGGCGCGGAGCCGGGGGAGCAGGAGCAGGGTCGAGCAGCCGTAGGCGATGGCGGCCGTGGCGGTGTGGCCGGAGGGGTAGTAGCCGGTGCCCGGCGGCACGGCCGGGGTGCCCGGGCGGTCCGTGAGGTCCTTCAGCGGGATGATCAGCGCCGGGACCAGGGCCATGAGGAGGGCCGCGGCGGCGACCGGCAGCCACCAGCGTTCCGTACGGCGGGTCCGCAGGGCGACGAAGCCGAGGGCGACGACCAGGACCGGGACCGCGACCTGGACGTTGCCGAGGTCGGCGAGGAGTTCGGAGTAGCGGTCCGGGTGGACCAGTTCGCGGCTGGCGCGCTCGTCGAGGCGGATGAGCGGGCCGTCGGTGACGACCTGCCAGGTGATCAGGACGAAGAGCAGAGCCGGGAGGCTGAGCAGGAGGGCCAGGACGCGCGAGTATGTCGCGGTGGGCTCGTCGCGAACCTGGTTCCCGGAGATCGGCATGGGACACAGCTTGGCACGGGCACGGATGTTCCTTGCCCACCCGGCGCGACCCCCGTGGAGGATCACGTGAACCAGCCGGAGAGCGACGACGGCCTCTTCGACCACTGCCCGTGGCTCTACGCCGAGCAGGCGTCGCAGGCGCAGCGCGCGGCACAGGAGCAGCGCAGGAAGCGGCTCCTCGCGGAGGCGGGGCCGGGGCCGGGGGCGGTACGGCTGGGAGAGGGCTGCTTCGTCGCGGAGACCGCCGCCGTGTACCCGGACCACCTGGTCCTGGGCGACCGCTCGTACATCGCGGCCCACGCGTATGTCACCGGCGACATACGCACCGGCGCCGACTGCACGGTCAACCCCTTCACCGTGGTGCGCGGCACCGTCACCCTCGGGGACGGTGTACGCGTCGGCGCCCACAGCTCGCTGCTCGGCTTCAACCACGGGACCGCGCCCGACCTGCCCGTCCACCGGCAGCCGGTCACCAGCCGCGGGATCACGATCGGCGACGACGTGTGGATCGGCTCGCACGTGGTCGTCCTGGACGGCGTCACCATCGGCGACCACTGCGTCATCGGCGCGGGCGCGGTCGTCACCAAGGACCTGCCCGCCTGGACGATGGCGGCCGGCAACCCGGCCCGCCGCATCAGGGACCGCCGCGATCCGCGCGAAGCGGGGGCTGGCAGGGGGGCGGAGGGGAGCGGGGCGCCTGGCGGTGCCGCAGGGGGAACTGCTTTGTCCGGCGGGGCGGTAGGGGATGGTGCGGTGCCGGGTGGGGCGGTGGGAGAGAGTGCGGTTCCGGGCTGCGCGGTAGGGGATGGTGCGGTTCCGGGCTGCGCGGTAGGGGATGGTGCGGTTCCGGGCAGGGCGGTGGGGGGAAACGCGGTGCCGGGCGGCGCGGCAGGGGAAGACGCGGTGCCAGGCAGGGCGACAGGGGAGAGTGCGGTGCCAGGCAGGGCGACAGGGGAGAGTGCGGTGCCAGGCAGGGCGGCAGGGGAGAGTGCGGTGCCAGGCAGGGCGGCAGGGGAGAGTGCGGTACCGGGTAGGGCGGTAGGGGAAGGCGCGGTGCCGGGCGGCGCGGTGGGGGATGGTGCGGTGCCGGGCAGGGCGGTAGGGGAAAACGCCGTGCTGGGCAGCGCGGCAGGCGAGAGTGCGATGCCGGGTGGCGCGGCAGAGGGCAAGGCCGTGCCCGGCCGTGCGGCTACGGTCGGTGCGGCACCGCGCGGTGAGGATCGGTGGTCCGCCGACGACGTGGTCGGCCACGCTCTCCGAGCCCCTCACGGAGGGGCGCCGCGCCCCTCCGGCACCCCCGCCCTCGTCGAGGCGCTCTCGGACTTCGCCGGGGCCGCCCGTGCGCAGGCGGTCGAGGTGCTGGACCGCTGCTGGCGGCCGGACACCCGCCGGTTCGCCGACCGGCCCGGCGCCGAGCCCACCGTGCGGGCGCAGTGCGACGCCGTCGAGATCGCCGACCTCCTCCTCGGGGCCGCGCCGCCCCAGCTGCCCGCCGCCGAGCAGGTGGCACGACTGCGCGGCCTCCAGGACCCGGCCACCGGCCTGATACCCGAGTACGGCGCGCCGCCGCCGCTTCCCGGCCCGGCCGGAGTGCCGGACGACGGGGCCCCGGCCTATCACGTGCTGTGCGTGGGGTACGCGCTCGACCTGCTCGGCAGCTCCTTCGCCCACCCCGTCCACGCGGTCCGCCGCAGCACCGCCGACCGGCTGGTCACCCACCTGGCCGAACTGCCCTGGCACGACCGCGCCTGGCACGCCGGTGCGTGGGTCGACTCCTGGGCCACCGCCGCGCACTGGAACCTGCGCCTCGGCGCCGAGGCGGCCGCGCCCGGGGCGCTGGAGGCGCTGTTCGGCCGACTGCACACCCGGGTGGACCGCCGTACCGGCATGTGGGGTTCGCCCACGCCGCGGGACGGACTCCTCCAGCCGGTCAACGGCTACTACCGGCTCACCCGCGGCTCGTTCGCCCAGTTCGGTCTGCCCGTGCCGTACGCGGAGCGCGTGATCGACACGGTCCTCGACCACGCACGCGACCCCCGCCACTTCGCACCCGGGCGCGAGAACGCCTGCAACATCCTGGACGTCATCCACCCCCTGTGGCTCTGCGCCGGGCAGACCACCCACCGCTCCGAAGAGGCCCGCTCCTGGGCGGCGGCCCAGCTCACCGCCGCCCTGCGCCGTTGGCATCCCGGCCAGGGCTTCGCCTTCGGCCCGAGCCCCGACGGCACCGGCCCGGGCCGCGACCCCGGCCTCCAGGGCACGGAGATGTGGCTCGCGATCGTCTGGCTGCTCGCGGATGTCGTCGGTGTCGCCGACGCCCTGGGCTACCGCCCCCGTGGCATCCACCGCCCGGAGCCCGCGCTGCCCGGCTGATTGTCAGTGCCGGGTGCCAGACTCCCGGCATGACCGAACCCGACCCGAAAGCCGACCTCCTCCGTTACCTCCAGGAGGCCCGCGACGCCCTGCTCTGGAAGCTCGAAGGGCTCTCCGAGTACGACATCCGCCGCCCGCTCACACCGACCGGGACCAACCTGCTGGGCCTGGTCAAGCACGTCGCCGGGGTGGAGCTGGGGTATTTCGGCGACACGTTCGGGCGGCCGTACTTCGTCGAGGAACCGCCCCCGCCCTGGTGGTACACGCGGGACGCCGAACCCAACGCGGACATGTGGGCCACCGCGGACGAGTCGCGCGAGCAGATCGCCGGGCTCTATCGCGCGGCCTGCGAGCACGCGGACCACACGATCGAGACGCTGGCACTGGACGCGACCGGTCACGTCCCGTGGTGGCCCGAGGAGCGCCGGGAGGTGACGCTGCACCACATCCTGGTCCGGGTGATCGCCGACACACAGCGGCACGCCGGCCACGCCGACATCGTGCGCGAACTCATCGACGGCAGTGTCGGGCTGACGAAGAGCGGCGACAACATGCCGGAAGGCAATCAGGACTGGTGGGAGGACCACCGACGCCGGCTCGAGCGCGTCGCGCGGGAGGCCGATGACAGCTGATCCGGCTGGAAGAAGAGGGAGGTCGGCCGCCCCGGAACAGGGGGGGTGGTTCCGGGGCGGCCGTCCGGACCGGAACGTCGCGCGCCCCGGGGGGTTTGGGGCGGGCGACTGTCCGATCGGTGAGGAGATCCAGAGCCACAGGCTCCGGTTGTGTGCGCGAGGGCACGACCAGGTCGAAGCTGGGGAGGCCCCGGCCTGATGTCACCCACAGTCCCCTGCGGGCGGGGGTGTATCTCTCATCTGGTTAGAACCTACGACAGGGGCAGGGCGGAGGACAGGCCGAAGGGCCGCCTGTCATCCACCTCGCACACCTTCTTCACACGCTCTGCCGCTCGCCGCCGCCGGAGCGGAACCGGAACGGCTCCTTCGCCCCGACGGCGGCTCGGATGCGTAACTACCGTGTCAGATACGGGCGAACGCCTGCTCGATGATGTCGAGGCCCTCGTTCAGCAGGTCCTCGCCGATCACCAGCGGGGGCAGGAAGCGGAGCACGTTGCCGTACGTGCCACAGGTCAGGACCAGCAGGCCCTCCGCGTGGCAGGCCTGGGCGAGCGCGGCGGTCGCCTCCGGGTTCGGCTCCTTCGTGGCGCGGTCCTTGACCAGCTCGATGGCGATCATGGCGCCGCGTCCGCGGATGTCGCCGACGATGTCGAACTTCTCCGCCATCGCGGTGAGGCGGGCCTTCATGACCGCCTCGATGTCCTTCGCCTTGGCGTTGAGGTCGAGCTCCTTCATCGTCTCGATGGAGCCGAGCGCGCCGGCGCACGCGACGGGGTTGCCGCCGTAGGTGCCGCCCAGGCCGCCCGCGTGCGCGGCGTCCATGATCTCGGCGCGACCGGTCACGGCGGCCAGCGGGAGGCCGCCGGCGATGCCCTTGGCCGTGGTGATCAGGTCCGGGACGATGCCCTCGTCCTCACACGCGAACCACTGCCCGGTGCGGCAGAAGCCGGACTGGATCTCGTCGGCGACGAAGACGATGCCGTTGTCCGAGGCGAACTTGCTGATCGCCGGCAGGAAGCCCTTGGCCGGCTCGATGAAGCCGCCCTCGCCGAGCACCGGCTCGATGATGACGGCGGCCACGTTCTCCGCGCCGACCTGCTTGCTGATCTGGTCGATGGCCTGCGCGGCGGCCTCGGGGCCCGCGTTCTCCGCGCCGGTCGGCCAGCGGTAGCCGTACGCCACCGGCACCCGGTAGACCTCGGGTGCGAACGGCCCGAAGCCGTGCTTGTACGGCATGTTCTTCGAGGTCAGCGCCATGGTCAGGTTGGTACGCCCGTGGTAGCCGTGGTCGAAGACGACGACGGCCTGACGCTTGGTGTGGGCGCGAGCGATCTTGACGGCGTTCTCGACGGCCTCGGCGCCGGAATTGAACAGGGCGCTCTTCTTGGCGTGGTCACCGGGGGTCAGCTCGGCGAGCGCCTCGGCGACCTCGACGTACCCCTCGTACGGCGTGACCATGAAACAGGTGTGGGTGAAGTCGGCGAGCTGGGCGGAGGCCCGGCGGACGACGGCCTCGGCGGAGGCGCCGACGGACGTCACGGCGATGCCCGAGCCGAAGTCGATGAGCCGGTTGCCGTCGACGTCCTCGATGATCCCGCCGCCCGCACGCGCCGTGAACACGGGCAGTACGGAGCCCACGCCCTGCGCGACCGCGGCGGTGCGGCGGGCCTGCAGTTCCTGCGACTTCGGTCCGGGGATGGCGGTGACGACGCGGCGCTCCTGCGGAAGTGAGGTCATGCGGGGCTCCTGGGGTGGTGCGGACGGTGTGTTCTGCGGACGCTTGGCTTCTTTTCTCGCAGGCTAGGGCGGGGAAAGGGGGGTGGGCATGCTCCATGTGGGCGTTGTCGGAGGGGCGGCTTGTCCGGGGTGGACATGGCGCTCTGACGGGCTGCTGCCCACGACCCGGCCGTGTAAGCGGTGAACTCCCCAGGGGAGGGCGTTAGATTGGCTCGCTGATGGTGGACGGAGCGGCTGGTCAGGGGGAAAGGGCGATGGACAGCGACGGGACGCAGGAGGCCCGGGGTACGCATGCGAGCCCCGTACCGCGTCCGGCGGGGGCGCCGGAGGTGCCCTCGGTGCCACCGAACGGCCCCGGCGAGCCACCGGGCGGCCGGAGCGGGCCCCCGGACGGACCGGCCGTGCCGCCCCGGCCCACGCGGGCTCCCGGGACCCCGCCGGGGCCCGACGGCTCGTCCTTCATGACCTGGCTGCGCACGCCCCGGCCCGACGCGGCACCGGGCGTGTGGCGGTTCGGACACCGGCCGCGGCCCGCGGAGGAGCCCGAGGAGATCCCCACCCGGCAGTTGCTGAGCGGGGCGCTGATCGCCTTCCTGGTGGGATGGCTGATCTGGTCGCTGCTGCAGAACGGGTACCTCGGCAACTGGTGGTGGGTGCCGTTCGACCTGATCATTCCCGATGCCTGGCGCGGCGGCGACAGCGATCTCGGCGAGACCGGCACGTTCATCGTGTACCAGGGCTACGAGCTGCTCGTCGCTCTGGGGATCATGGTCGGGGTGGCCCGGCTCGGCCGCTGGGGCGAGGTCTGGCGCCGCTTCGTCGTCCCCCGCTTCCGTCGGCCGGAACCCCAGACGGCCCCTCGGGACCCTCAGGACGACCCGGCCCAGTGGAACGAGCTCCGCGCCGCCGGAGCCGTCGACGCCGCCGATCGGCTCGCCGCCGAGGCCCGCTCCGGGCTCATGCGGGACGTCGACCACGCCCGGATCCTCCGGGCCTGGCAGGGCGTGCGCATCGGACGGCACAGCCTCGCCACCTTCAGCTCCACCGTCCTGCGCGACGGCGCCGCCGCCTGCCTCCACCCCTCCGGAGAGCGCGACCTGCCGGCGCGCCTCGCCCGGCACGACCTCGTCACCGGCCAGGTGCGGCTGGGGACCACCGTCGACGACACCCGTAACCCGTACGCCTACCGGGGCGCGGGGCTCGGCCTGGGGCCCGATCTGCTCGGTACCTCGCTCGTGGCCGTCGGTCCCGCCGGGTCCGGCAAGACCGGTGCCGTCGTCCGGCCGCTCGCCGAGTCGCTGTGTCTGCACGCGCTGGCCGGGCGGGCCGCCGTGGTCGTGGTCGGAGCGGCGGGCGCGGGGCTCGGGCCGGCCGACGCGTACGACGTCGTCGTGCGGATCGGGAACCAGGACTCCGAGTACGACCTCGACCTGTACGGCGGGACCGCCGACCCGGACGAGGCCGCGGCCGTGCTGGCCGAGGCACTCGTCGGGGACCTCGCCGACCCGCACCCGGGCAGTGACACCCGGCGCTCCACGACCGTCCTCGCCCAACTGCTCGGACCGTTCCGGGCCGTGCACGGGCGTTTTCCCTCCGTACCGGAGCTGCGGCAGCTCCTGGACGGGGCGCCCGGGCCGTTCGCCGCGCTGCGGCAGGGGTTGCAGGACTCCGGGCAGGAGTCGCTGCTGCGGGAGCTCGACGCCCGGGAGCGGCAGATGGGGCAGCCCGGAGATGTCGGCGGGGTGCTCACGGACCGGGTCGCGCTGCTGGACCGTCCCGCCTTCGCCTCGTTCTTCGACACCTCCGGGGCGACCCGGCCCTTCACCCTCAAGGCCCTCGACCACCCCGTGCGGGTGCGGATCGATCTGCCCGAGCGCGGGCACGCCGACGCCTCCCGGATGCTGGCGCGGCTGGTGCTCGCGCAGTTCTCGGCGAGTGTCGCGGTGCGCGAGGACCGGTCGCTGTTCGCCTGCCTGGTGCTGGACGACGCGACCGGTGTGGTGACGCCGGAGGCCGTGCGCGGCATCCAGCGGCTGCGGTCCGGCAACGCCGGTGTCGTGCTCACCCTGCGGACGCTGGACGACGTGGCCAGGCCGCTGCGCGGACCGCTGCTCGGTGCCACCGGGTGCCGGATGGCGCTGTCGGGGCTCACGCCCTGGGACGGGCAGGACTTCGCCGAGGTGTGGGGCAAGGAGTGGATCGAGGCCCGGGACGTCACCGACCGGCAGATCATCGCCGAGACCCCGGCGGGCAAGGCCGTGCACATGCTGCGCCGGGTCATCACCGGCAAGGCGCCGACCGCACGGGCGGTGACCGTGCGGCAGGTCGAGCGGGAGCGCTGGTCCGCCTCCGAGTTGGCGCACGGCGTACCGGCGGGGCACGCGGTGCTGTCGCTGACCGATGTGAAGGGCGAGCACGCGCCGCCGCTGCTGGTCGATCTGCGGGGCTGACGCCTGCCGGGCACCGGCGCGGTACGCGAGGACCGTACGGTGAGGCAGAATCGTCACAGGTCGTTCATACGTGGCGGCCAAATGAGCACAAAGATCACACAGCACCGCTCAGCCCTGACGCAGACCTGAAGGCCTCATGCCCCCGACGCTCGCCTCGCTCGTCCACCACTCCGCGCTGAAACTGACCGTGCGGGCGGGCGAAGACCGCCTCGACGTGCCGGTGCGCTGGGCACACGTCAGTGAGCTGGCCGACCCCGTGCCCTACATGGAGGGCGGGGAACTGCTGCTGATGACCGCGCTCAAGCTGGACGCCGAGGACCCGGAGGCCATGCGCCGGTATGTGCGGCGGCTGGCCGAGGCCGGAGTGGTCGGGCTCGGGTTCGCCATAGGCGTCAACTACGAGGAGACGCCCAAGGCGCTCGTCGACGCGGCCGGGGAAGAGGGCCTGCCGCTGCTGGAGGTGCCGCGCCGGACCCCCTTCCTCGCCATCAGCAAGGCCGTGTCCGCCGCGATCGCCGCCGACCAGTACCGGGCCGTCACGGCCGGGTTCGCCGCCCAGCGTGAGCTGACCCGGCAGGCGCAGACCGGCGGGCCGGAGGGGCTGCTGGCCGCGCTGGCCGCGCAGGTCGACGGCTGGGCGGCGCTGTACGACGCCTCGGGCGCCGTGGTCGCCACGGCACCGGAGTGGGCCGGACGGCGGGCCGCGCGGCTCACCGGCGACGTCGAGCGGCTGCGGGAGCGGCCGGCGCCCGCCTCCTCGGTGGTCGGCGGGCCGGAGAACGAGGACCGGGTCGAACTGCACACCATCGGCACGGGCCGGCGCCCGCGCGCGGCCCTCGCGGTCGGCACCGCCGCCGCCCTCGGCACCGCCGAGCGCTACGCCGTCCACTCGGCCATAGCGCTGCTGACCCTGACCACGGAACGCTCCCGGTCCCTCCAGGCCGCCGAGCAGCGGGTCGGCGCTGCGGTGCTGCGCATGCTGCTGGCCGGGGAGCCGGACCACGCGCGCACGGTCGCCGGGAGCCTGTACGGCGGGCTGCTGGACGCGCCGTTCCGGATGCTGGTCGCCGAGCGGGTGCCCGTGTCGGCCTCGGCCGCGCTGACCCGTGCCGAGGCCCGGGCGGGCGTACCGGCCGTCGACCGGCCCTCCGCCGCCGCGCTCGCCGCCGCCGACACCGGCGGCGACCCCCTCGCGGCGCTCGCCGACGTCATGGAGTCCGCGGCGGCCCGGGCCGGCGAAGCCGTCCTGGTGGTGCCCGAGGGGGAGCGGCTGGTGGTGCTGGCCGCGGACCGGGGTGCCGCCGCCGCGGCCTGCGGGGAGTACGCGGCCGCCCTGGAGACGGCCCGGGCGGGCGTACGCGAGAAGGTGCCGGGCGGCGAGGAGGCCGAGCTGGTCGTCGGCCTGTCGGCACCGGCCGGTCCCATCGGGGCCTCCGGCGCGTACAAGCAGGCCGAGCAGGCCCTGTCGGTCGCCCGGCGGCGCGGACGAGTCCTGGTGGAGCACGAGCAGATGGCGGCCGGATCGGTGCTGCCGCTGCTGGCGGACGACGCGGTACGGGCCTTCGCCGACGGGATGCTGCGGCCGCTCTACGAGCACGACGCCACGGGCCGCGGCGACCTCGTCGCCTCCCTGCGCGCCTGGCTGTCCCGGCACGGCCAGTGGGACGCGGCGGCGGCCGACCTCGGCGTCCACCGGCACACCCTGCGCTACCGCATGCGCCGCGTCGAGGAGATCCTCGGCCGCTCCCTGGACGACGCGGACGCGCGGATGGAGCTCTGGCTGGCCCTCAAGGCGACGACCACCGAACCGGCCCCGTCCGCCAAACCGTAGTGTTCGCGGCCGGTACTGCTACACCTCGTACAAACGCCGTTCGGCCACCCCGCCCCTACCGTGGGAACCCGCACAGGAACCACCCCCGACGCCGAAGGGCCGGAACTGAGATGACTTCCACCCACGCCTTCTGGCTCGCCGGCCGCCAGGCCACCGGCGAGGACACCTTCGACGTCAGCTCCCCGTGGGACGGGCGGCTCGTCGGCAAGGTGAGCGTGCCGACGGACGCGCAGGTCGAGGAGGCCGTGGCCGCCGCGTACGCCGTGCGCGACGAGTTCGCCGCCACCCCCGCCCACGTACGGGCCGCCGCCCTCGACCACGTCAGCAAGCGCCTCGTCGAGCGTACCGAGGAGATCGCGCGGCTGATCTCCGCCGAGAACGGCAAGCCCCTGAAGTGGGCGCGCGGCGAGGTCGGACGGGCCGTGTCCGTCTTCCGGTTCGCCGCCGAGGAGGCCCGGCGCTTCAACGGCGGCGAGGCCCAGCGCCTCGACACCGACCTGGGCGGCCAGGGCCGACTCGCCCTCACCCGCCGCTTCCCGAAGGGCGTCGTGCTCGGCATCGCGCCCTTCAACTTCCCGCTCAACCTCTGCGCCCACAAGATCGCCCCGGCCATCGCCGCCGGCGCGCCGATCATCCTCAAGCCGGCCCCGGCCACCCCGCTGTCCGGCCTGATCCTCGGCGACCTGCTGGCCGAGACCGAGCTGCCGGCGGGCTCCTGGAGCGTCCTGCCCGTCGCCAACGACAAGATGCCGGCCCTCGTGCAGGACGAGCGCCTGCCCGTCATCTCCTTCACCGGCTCCGAGAAGGTCGGCTACGCGATCATGGAGTCGGTGCCGCGCAAGCACTGCACCCTGGAGCTGGGCGGCAACGGCGCGGCCGTCGTCCTCGCCGACTGGGCGAGCGACGAGGACCTGGACAAGGCGGCGCAGCGCATCGCCACCTTCTCCAACTACCAGGGCGGCCAGTCCTGCATCTCCGTCCAGCGCGTCATCGCCGACGCCTCGGTCTACGACCGGCTGCTGCCGCGCGTCGTCGCCGCCGTCGAGGCCCAGGTCACCGGCGACCCGGGTGACGACGCCACCGACGTCGGCCCGCTGGTCAGCGAGGACGCCGCCCAGCGCGTCGAGACGTGGGTCCAGGAGGCCGTGGACGCCGGTGCCGCGCTGCTCACCGGCGGCAAGCGGGACGGCGCCTCGTACGCGCCGACCGTCCTGGCCGACGTGCCGGCCGATGTCACGATCTCCTGCGAGGAGGTCTTCGGACCGGTCCTCACCGTGCAGAAGGTGAACGGCGAGGCCGAGGCCTTCGCCGCCGTCAACGACTCCAAGTACGGCCTCCAGGCGGGCGTCTTCACCCACGACCTCCAGACCGCCTTCCGCGCCCACCGGGCCCTGGAGGTCGGCGGAGTCGTCATCGGCGACGTGCCGTCCTACCGCGCCGACCAGATGCCGTACGGCGGCGTCAAGCAGTCCGGCGTGGGCCGCGAGGGCGTGCGGTTCGCCATGGAGGACTACACGTACGAGCGTGTGCTGGTCCTGACCGGGATCGACCTCTAAGCTCTAGCTCATGGGAACCATTTTCATATAGGCTCTCCGAAGAGGCCCGGCACCGATGCCTTCCGGTGCCGGGCCCCTTCTTTGCGTCGGCCTGCTCCGGACCCTCAGCCGGAGAAGCCGACGTGCGCGAGCCGCAGCGGGCCGCGCAGCCTGAGGCGGACCTCGTGCACGCCCGCGGCGGTGACGGGTGCGCTGAGGGAGACGTAGTCGTACGGGCCCGATGTGGGTCCAGCGGTTGACAGCACCGCGAGCGCCGGGCCGCCGTCGAGGGACAGCTCGACCGTGCCCTCGCCGGCCGCCTCCACCGTCACCTCGGTGATGCCGCGCCCGAAGTCGCAGGCGCGGTAGAGCAGTTCACCCGTGGACCCGCCCACCGGCGTCACCGCGTCGCCCGACACCTTCGTCCGGTCGACGATCTCGATGCCGCTCTGCTCGTCGAAACCGGCCGCGGCGAGGCCGCCCGCGACGACCGGGCGCGGCAGGGTGGGCTCGCCCTCCGGCGTGACGGTCGTCCGCAGCCGGACGTCCTCGCTGGAGGCTCCGGCCAGCAGCTCGTACGCGCCCGGCTCCACGCGCCACCGGTCCTGCGCGACGTCCCAGAACGCGAAGGCGGACACCGGGACCTCGAAACTCAGCTCCGCCGTCGCGCCGGGGGCCAGCGTGACGCGGCGGTGGTCCAGCAGCTCGCGGCGCGGACGCGGCACGGACGGGTCGACGGCCCGCGTGTAGAGCTGGGCGACCTCGTCGGCGGTGATGTCGCCGGTGTTGGTGACGGTGAACGAGACGTGCAGCGTGCCGTCCTCGGCCCGGCTCGTCAGACCGTCGTACGCGAACGACGTGTACGACAGGCCGTGTCCGAAGGGGAACAGGGGTGTGCCCTCGAAGTACAGGTACGTCTGGCGTGCGCCGATCACGTCGTAGTCGAGGAGGCCGGGCAGATCGGCGTCGTCCGCGTACCAGGTCTGCGGCAGACGGCCGGCGGGGGAGACGTCGCCCGCCAGCACACGGGCCAGGGCGGTGCCGGCCGCCTGGCCGCCGTGCGCGGTCCACAGCACGGCCGGGAGGGTGGCCGGGTCGACGGCGTAGGGGTAGGCGGAGACCAGGGCCAGCACGGTCGCCGGGTTCGCCGCGCGGGCGGCCCGCAGCAGCCGCTCCTGGTGCTCCGGCAGCCGCAGGGTCGTACGGTCCTCGGTCTCACGGCCGTTGATGTGCGGGTCGTTGCCCGCGACCACCACGACCACGTCGGCCTCGGCGGCGGCGCGCGTCACCGCGTCCTCGCCGCGCTCGGCGACGATCAGCTCGAACACCTCGGGATCTTCCTCGGCAACCTTCACGCCGTCGGCGGAGACACACACGTGGCGACCCGTCCCCACGTGCTTCAGGAGGTGCCCGCTCTCGTGCGGTTCCAGGCGGAACGTCTCCTGGACGATCCAGCCGCCCGGCTGGTCGGCGGAGGCGCGGACCCGGCCGTCCTCGGCGACCGAGAGGTAGCGGCCGTCGGGCGCGCGCAGCGTCAGCACGCCCTCGCCCCAGTCGACCAGCGCCAGTTCGGTGCCGGTCGCGTCGGTGGTGAGCGGGGGCAGGTCGGTGCGGCCCGCGAGCAGCGCCGGGTCGAGCGCGCCCTCGGCGCCGCGCACCTCGTCGGCGGCGTCCGCCGCCGGCGGCACGTGCAGGAACGCGCCCGAAGAGGCCTTCAGCCGGACCCGGTCCACCCCCTCCGCGAACTCCACCCGCTCCGCGCCGAACCGCTCGTACAGCCCCTCCAGCGGGGTCGAGCGATGGATCAGCGTGCCGCTGTACCAGTCGAGCTTGCACTCGTCGGCGAGCAGCCCGACCACGGCGATACGGGCGTCCGGGGCGAGCGGCAGCACCCCGTCGTTCTTCAGCAGCACGACCGCCTGCTCGGCCGCCTCCCGGGCGAGGGCGCGGTGCCCCGGAGAGTCGAACTCGCTGGTGGCGTCGTGCGGGTCGTACTCCGGATCGAACTCGCCGAGCCGGAAGCGGACCGAGAGCTGACGGCGGACGGCCCGGTCGAGGTCGGCCTCGGTCAGCAGACCGCGCTCCAGGGCGCCGCGCAGCCGCCCGGTCATCCGCGCGGAGTCCGTTCCGTGGTCGGTGAAGCTGTCGACGCCCGCCACGAGGGAGGCGGCGGTGGCCTCCTCATGGGTGTCGAAGTAGTGCTCGGAGTCGACCAGATTGCTCGGCGCGCCCGCGTCCGAGCAGACCAGCAGCTCCTCGTCGGTCCAGGCCCGCAGATGCTTGCCGAGGTAGGGCGAGACATGGTTCGGACGGCCGTTGACCAGGTTGTACGCCGGCATCACCCCGGCCACCGCACCCGCCTCCACGGTCTCGCGGAAGGCCCGCAGGTCGTACTCGTGCAGCACCCGCGGACGCACCGAGCTCGACGTCGTCGACCGGTCCGTCTCGTTGTTGTGGGCGAGCCAGTGCTTCAGCACGGGCGCGGTGCGCCAGTAGGTGGGGTGGTCGCCGCGCAGTCCGTGCGTATAGGCGGTGGCGATCGCCGAGGTGAGCTTCGGGTCCTCCGAGTAGCCCTCCTCGTTGCGGCCCCACAGCGGGTGGCGCAGCAGATTGACCGTCGGGGCCCAGACGTTGAGCCCGACCCGGTCGTCCTTGGCGCGCATCGCGCGGACCTCCTTGGACACCGCGTCGCCGACCCGCCGCACCAGCTCCGGATTCCAGGTGGCGCCGAGACCGACCGCCTGCGGGAACACCGTCGCCGGGCCCATCCACGCCACCCCGTGCAGGGCCTCCTGGCCGGTGCGGAAGGCGGCGATGCCGAGCCGCTCGACGGCGGGTGCGAACTGATGCAGGAAGGCGGTCTTCTCCTCGCGCGTGAGCCGCGACAGGAGGTCGTCGATCCGCTTCGCGAACGGCAGGCGCGGATCGCGGAACGGCGGCGTGGGCGGCGTGTGTGCGGTCACGTGGGGATCCCCTTGCGATGGATCGGCGGTGCACTTTCGAAGCGCTTCGATGCTGAGTCGACGACGGGTCGGGTGTCAAGGGATCAGCTCTGTCCCTTCAAGCAGTGCATGCGGAAAGTCTCCTTTCGTACCGGGGAGGAAGTTTGGGAACGACCCTTGTGCACCCTGGTGTGTTCACTTAACCTCACACAACATCGAAGCGCTTCGACTACAGAAGTCCCGGGTGGGTCGACAGCTCGCTTCGGCTCAGCCAGTTCCACTCGAGACACCGCAGCCGACGGCCCTCCGCCGGGTGTCCTGGTGTGCCATGAAGGGTTGACGCAATGACGCCGAACGCCGCCTCCGCCTCCTCCGGACCGAGCCGGAGATCCTTCCTCGCCTCCACGGCGGTCGCCACCGCGGCCGTGGCGGGCGGGATGCCGTTGCTCGCCGCCTGCGGCGGTTCGGACAGTGGCTCGCGGGACGGCACCACGTCGGGGAAGACGGCGAAGAAGCTGCTGCCGGCGTACGTCGCCAGCAACGTGGTGACGCCGGACATCCCGTCCAAGCACGGCTCGGCGATGGGCTTCACGAGCAAGCTCGCCCTGTCCGACCTCAAGACCTCGGTGCCGAAGAAGCTCGGCAAGGGCAGCGCCATCAAGATCATGTCGCCGTTCTGGGGCACCCCGCCGAAGGGCGACAACGCCTACTACAAGGCGATGAACGACCTGATCGGCGTCGACATCACCTGGCAGAACCAGGACGGCATGACCTACGACGAGAAGCTCGGCGCGGTCCTCGCCTCCAGCGATGTGCCGGACGTCGTGGTCATCCCCAGCTGGAACATGGGCGGCAAGATACCCAGCGCCATCATCAGCAAGTTCGCCGACCTCGGTACGTATCTGTCCGGGGACGCGGTCAAGAAGTACCCGAACCTCGCCGCCATCCCCAGCGGCGCCTGGCAGTACTCCATCTTCGGCGGCAAGCTGCGCGGCCTGCCCCAGCCGGCGCCCTCCGTCGTGGGCATCGTGCCCTTCTACCGCAAGGACGTCTTCGACAAGGAGGGCTGGGACCTCCCCACCTCCCCGGACGAGTTCCTCGCGCTCGCCAAGGAGATCACCCGGCCCAAGGCCAAGGTGTGGGCCTGCGACGACATGAAGTGGTCCGCCTTCAACTTCTTCGGTGTGCTCTCCGGCAGTGAGAAGCCCCTCGGCTGGAACCTGACCGACGGCAAGCTGGTCTACCGCGTCGAGACCGAGGAGTACCTCGAGGCGCTGGAGTGGACGCGCAAGCTGTACGCGGGGGGCTTCGTCCACCCCGACGCGAAGGCGGTGCAGGGCACCGCGGGTGACCGCTTCACCGCCGGCCAGGTGCTGATCTACAACAACAACATCACCGACTGGTGGGGCAAGATGGCCGAGCAGTCGGGCCAGAACTCCGATTTCCGCATCTCCGGCATGGACATCTTCGGCGCCGACGGCGGCGACCCCACCCTGTGGGCCGGCTCGCCCGCCGGCATCTTCGCCTTCGTCAACAAGAAGGCGTCCAAGGCCGTCGTCGAGGACATCCTGGCCGCCGCCAACGTCACCGCCGCCCCGTACGGCACCAAGGAGTACATGCTCACCAAGTACGGGGTGGAGGGCACGCACTACACCGTCAAGGACGGGGTGCCCACCAAGAACGACAAGGGCAACCAGGAGGTCGCGAACGCCTACGAGATGCTCGCCAGCCCCGCCCCGACCATCGCGCACCCGGACTTCCCGGACATCGCGAAGGAACAGGTGGAGTGGCAGCAGCGGATGGGCGCCTTCACCAAGAAGTCCACCTTCTGGGGTATGCAGATCACCGAGCCCGCCCGCTACACCAACCTCTCCAACGACTTCGAGCAGCTGGAGGACGACGTCGTCCGCGGCCGCAAGAAGATCAGCGATGTGCAGCAGGCCGTCGCCGAATGGAAGAAGCAGGGCGGCGACAAGCTGCGGGACTGGTACCAGAAGCTGCACGACACCAACGGTTCCGCGCAGTGACCAGGCGCTGAGGCAAGGAGTAGGCCGTGTCCCACAGCACGGTGCCTCGCAGCAGGGCCGAGGCGAAGACGAGTGAGGAAGCCTCCCGGGGGACGGACGTCCCCACCGGGGAGCGGCCGGGGCGGAAACTCTCCGGCAAGGTGAGCCTCAGGCTGCGGCTGCGCCGCGACCGCACCCTGATCCTGATGACCCTGCCGGCCATCGCGCTGGTCCTGGTCTTCAACTACATACCGATCCTGGGCAACGCCGTCGCCTTCCAGGAGTACGACCCGTACGTCAGCGACAACGGCTTCGTCGCGATGCTGGAGAGCCCCTGGGTGGGCCTGGAGCAGTTCGAGCGGATCTTCGCGGACTCGGCGTTCTGGGACGCCGTGCAGAACACGCTCGTACTGTTCAGCCTCCAACTGGTGCTGTTCTTCCCGATCCCGATCGTGCTCGCGCTGCTCATCAACAGCGTGATCAGGCCCCGGGTGCGGGCGGTGTCGCAGGCGATCCTCTACCTGCCGCACTTCTTCTCCTGGGTACTGGTCATCACCGTCTTCCAGCAGATCTTCGGCGGGGCGGGCATCATCGCGCAGACCCTGCGCGAGCACGGCTACGAGGGCTTCGACCTCATGACCGACCCCGGGATCTTCAAGTTCCTGGTGACGGCGGAGGGCGTCTGGAAGGACGCCGGCTGGGGCATCATCGTCTTCCTCGCCGCGCTCGCCTCCGTGAGCCCCGACCTCTACGAGGCGGCGGCCATGGACGGGGCCGGGCGCTGGCGCCGCATGTGGCACGTCACGCTGCCCGCGCTGCGGCCCGTGATCGCCCTGCTGCTGGTGCTGCGGGTCGGTGACGCGCTCACCGTCGGCTTCGAACAGATCCTGCTGCAACGCGACGCGGTGGGACCGGGCGCGTCGGAAGTCCTCGACACCTATGTGTGGTGGAACGGCGTCCGCAACCAGGACTTCAGCTACGCGGCGGCCGCGGGCCTCGTCAAGGGCCTGGTGAGCGTGGCACTCGTCCTCGCCGCGAACAAGGTGGCCCACTTCATGGGCGAGCAGGGGGTGTACAAGAAGTGACCACCGTCATGGACAAGGCGTCCGTCGAGGAGGCGGCGCGCGCACCACGCTGGTGGGAGGCCCCACCGAGGCCCGTCTGGGACGACGAGCCGGGCAGGGCCGGGATCGCGGGCAAGGGCATCGTCCTGGCCGGTGCCTGCCTCGCCGTCCTGTTCCCGCTGTGGATCGTCATCGTCACCAGCCTCTCCTCGAAGCAGACCATCACCGAGGCCGGCGGACTGGTGATGATCCCGAAGGACATCACCTTCATCGCCTACCAGGAGCTGCTGAGCGGCGGGCAGGTGACCCGGGCCGCGATCGTCAGCGTGTGCGTGACGCTGGTCGGCACGGTGTTCTCGATGACGGTGTCGGTGCTGGCCGCCTACGGCTTGTCCCGCAGCGGGTCGCTCGGGCATCGCTGGCTGCTGATGACCCTGCTTGCGACGATGTTCTTCGGGGCCGGGCTCATTCCGACCTATCTGCTGGTGCAGTCGCTCGGGCTGACGGACACGTATCTCGCGCTGATCCTGCCGAGTGCGGTCAGTGTCTTCAACATCCTGGTGCTGCGCGGGTTCTTCATGGGGATCTCGCCGGAACTCGTCGACAGCGCGCGGATCGACGGGGCGGGGGACTGGCGGATTCTCTGGCAGATCGTGATGCCGCTGTCCCGGGCCGTCATCGCGGTGATCACCTTGTTCTATGCGGTCGGTTATTGGAGTGCCTGGTTCAACGCGTCGATCTACTTGAGCAACCAGGACATGATGCCGTTGCAGAACGTCATGATTCAGCTGGTGCAGAAGCAGGAGGCGCCGGTGGGGGTGAGTCAGGCGATCAAGACCGGGCAGATTTCCGGGCTGGCGATTCAGATGGCCGTGATGGTGATGGCGTTGCTGCCCGTCGCTGTGATCTCGCCGTTCGTCCAGAAGCATTTCAAGAAGGGCATGCTCACGGGGGCGATCAAGGGGTAGTGCCCTTGTTTCTTGTCTCGCCGTAGGGCTGTCGGTTGTTTGTGTCTGCGGCTGCGTTGTGGCACTTCGCGCAGTTCCCCGCGCCCCCAAGAAAAGGGCATCTCCCTTCCCTGTCTTTGCAAGAACCGAGGTACGTCATGGCCACTTTCCACCTCAGCAGACGATCCGTGCTGGCCGGGACCGCTGCCGTCGCCGCAGTCGTCTCCCTCCCGGTCGTTCGGGGGCGGGCGGATGCCGTCACGCCCCCAGCCGGTGAGAAGAACGGGTACCGGTGGCGCAACGCCGTCATGGGCGGCACCGGATTCGTCACCGGCGTGCTGTTCCACCCCGCCGTCCGAGGCCTCGCCTACGCCCGTACCGACATCGGCGGCGCCTACCGCTGGGACGACCGCACCGACCGGTGGGTCCCGCTGACCGACCACATCGGCTGGGACGACTGGAACCTGCTCGGCGTGGAGGCCATGGCGGTCGACCCGGCGCATCCGAACCGGCTGTACCTCGCCCTCGGTACGTACGCGCAGTCCTGGGCCGGCAACGGAGCCGTGCTGCGGTCCGAGGACCGGGGCGCCACCTGGACGCGCACCGACCTCACCGTGAAGCTCGGGGCCAACGAGGACGGGCGCGGTTGCGGGGAGCGGCTGCTCGTCGACCCGAGGGACAGCGACACCCTGTGGCTCGGCACCCGGCACGACGGACTGCTCAAGTCGGCCGACCGGGGCGCCACCTGGAAGGCCGTGAGCTTCCCGGCCACGCCCAGTGCCACCGGCCAGGGCGTCACGCTGCTGGTCGCCGCGGGCCGCACCCTCTACGTCGGCTGGGGCGACTCCGACGGCACGGCCGGCAAGCCCAACCTCTACCGCACCTCCGACGGTACGACCTGGGAGGCCGTCCCGAAGCAGCCCGCCGGCACCGCCGCCAAGGTGCCGATCCGGGCGGCGTACGACCGGCACACGCGCGAGCTGTACGTGACGTACGCCAACGCGCCCGGCCCCAACGGCCAGTCCGACGGTAGCGTGCACAAGCTGCGGACGACGGACGGGAAGTGGACCGAGGTCACGCCGGTGAAGCCCGGCGGGGCGACGGAGGACGGCGGGACCGACTCCTTCGGGTACGGCGGTGTCGCCGTCGACGCCCGGCGGCCCGGCACCGTCGTCGTCTCCACCAACAACCGCTGGGCGCTGATCGACACCCTGTTCCGGACCACCGACGGCGGCCGCACCTGGAAGTCCCTGAAGGACAAGGCCGTTCTCGACGTCTCCGAGACGCCGTACCTCAAGTGGGGCGCCGACAAGCCCAAGTTCGGCTGGTGGATCCAGGCCGTCGGCGTCGACCCCTTCGACTCCGGGCACGTCGTCTACGGCACGGGCGCGACCCTCTACGGCACCCGGGACCTCAAGCACTGGGCGCCGCAGATCCGGGGTCTGGAGGAGGCGTCCATACGCCAGCTGATCTCCCCTCCGGCCGGAGAGGCGCACCTGATCAGCGGGTCCGGGGACATCGGGGTGATGTACCACGAGCGGCTCACCGCCTCCCCCTCACGCGGCATGGCGTCGAACCCGGTGTTCGGCACGGCGACGGGGCTCGCGCTGGCCGCGGCCAAGCCGTCGTACGTCGTGCGGGCCGGGTGGGGGGACAACGGCAACGGCGCCTACTCGAACGACGGCGGCAAGAGCTGGGCGCCCTTCAAGGCCCAGCCGGCCATGGCCAAGTCCGCGCCGGGGCCGATCGCCGCCAACGCCGACGGCAGCGTGCTGCTGTGGTCCTTCGGCTCGGCAAATGCGGGCTACCGCTCGGCGGACAACGGTGCCACCTGGTCCGAGGTCGCCTCCTTCCCGAAGGGCGCCGTCCCGGTCGCGGACCCTGCCGACGCGACGTGTTTCTACGCCTTCGACACCACGACCGGGACGCTCCACGCCAGCACCGACAGCGGCAAGACCTTCACCGCGCGCGCCACCGGCCTGAACTCGGGCGACACCGAGTTCCAGCTGACCGCCGCCCCGGGCCGCTCCGGCGACCTGTGGCTGAGCCTGAAGTGGAACGGGCTGTACCGCTCCACCGACGGCGGCGCCACCTTCACCAAGGTGAGCAGTTGCTGGGCCTCGTACACCGTCGGCTTCGGCAAGGCCGCAGGGGGCGCCTCCTACCCGGCCCTCTACATGGTCGGCTCCACCGAGAGCATCACCGCCGTGTACCGCTCCGTCGACGAGGCGAAGACCTGGACGCGGATTAACGACGACCAGCACCAGTGGGGTTGGATCGGCGCCGCCATCACCGGCGACCCGCGCATCCACGGCCGGGTCTACATCGCCACCAACGGACGCGGCGTGCAGTACGGGGAGCCCGCCTGATGCCCGAGCGAAACAGGCCCGGCCTGTCCGGTGCCACCCGGGGCCGGCTCCTCTTCGGCGGCGACTACAACCCCGAGCAGTGGCCGGAGGAGACCTGGCACGAGGACGTCCGGCTGATGAAGGCCGCCGGCGTCAACTCCGTCACCCTCGGGGTGTTCTCGTGGTCGAAGCTGGAACCGGAGCCCGGGGCACGGGAGTTCGGCTGGCTGGACACGCTGATGGACCTGATGCACGAGCACGGCATCGGGGTCGTCCTCGCCACCCCCACCTCCTCGCCGCCGCCCTGGATGGGCCGGCTGCACCCCGACACCCTGCCCGTCACCGAGGACGGCCGCACCGAGTGGTGGGGCGGCCGTCAGCACTTCTCGCACTCCAGCGCCACCTACCGGCGGTACGCCGCCGCCATCACCGAGGACCTGGCCACCCGCTACGGCGGGCACCCCGCCCTGACGATGTGGCACATCAACAACGAGTACTGCACCTTCGACCACGGCGACCAGGCCGCCGCCTCCTTCCGGCGGTGGCTGCGCGAGAAGTACCGCACGCTCGACGTCCTCAACGAGGCCTGGGGTACCGCCTTCTGGAGCCAGGGCTACGACACCTGGGACGGCATCCTGCCGCCCCGCCTGCCCCACTACATGCGCAACCCCTGCCAGGTCCTGGACTTCCGGCGCTTCACCTCCGACATGCTCCTGGAGTGTTACGTCGCCGAACGGGACATCGTCCGGCGCCACACCCCGCACCTGCCGGTCACCAGCAACTTCATGCCGCTGTGGTTCGGCCAGGACGCCTGGCGCTGGGCGGGGGAGGAGGACGTCGTCTCCGTCGACCTCTACCCCGACCCGCGCGATCCGCTCGGCGCCCAGAACGGGGCCCTGGTCCAGGACATGACCCGCTCCCAGGCACGCGGGCCGTGGATGCTCATGGAACAGGCGGCCGGGCCGGTCAACTGGCGCGGCGTGAACCACCCGAAGCCCCGGGGCCTCAACCGGCTGTGGTCGCTGCAGGCCGTGGCCCGGGGCGCCGACGCCGTCTGCTACTTCCAGTGGCGGCAGTCCCGGCAGGGCGCCGAGAAGTTCCACTCCGGCATGGTCAGCCACGCCGGGGAGGAAGGCCGTACGTACCAGGAGGTCAAGCGGCTCGGGGCGGACCTGGCGAGGATCGCCCCCGAGGTCACCGGGCAGCACATCACCGCCGATATCGCGGTCCTGCACGACTGGGACGCCTGGTGGGCCGGCGCCCAGGACGGTCGCCTCTCCACCCGGGTCGACTACCCGGACGTGCTGCGCGCCTGGCACCGGGCCCTGTGGCAGGCCCACCTCACCACCGACTTCGCCCACCCCGAGCACGATCTGACGCCGTACTCGATGGTCGTCGTGCCCCAGCTGTACGCGCTCACCGACACGGCGATCGACAACCTCCTCGCCTACGCCCGCGGCGGCGGCACCCTCGTCTGCGGATTCCTCACCGGCGTCGCCGACGAGGACGACCGGGTGCGCCCCGGCGGCATGGACGCCCGGCTGCGGGAGCTGTTCGGCATCCGCGTGCTGCACGAGTGGTGGCCGCTGGACGCGGGGGAGACCGTCGCCTGCGAGGGCTTCCGGGGCACGCTGTGGTCCGAGGAGATCGAGCCCTCCGACCCCGACGACACGACCCGCTACAAGGGCGGCGAACTGGACGGCATGCCCGCCGTCCTGCGCAAGGACAGCGCCTGGTACCTCTCCACGCTCCCGGAGCCGGAGGCGCTGCGCGACCTGCTGGCCCGGATCGCCGACGGCGCGGGCGTCGGGCCCGTGCTCGACGGCCTCCCCGAGCAGGTGGAGGCCGTACGTCGGGGAGAGCTGCTGTTCCTCCTCAACCACGGCCGCGAGCCGGTGACCGTCGAGGTCCCCGGCACCCACCACGACCTGCTGACCGGCACGGCCGTCACCGACCGGGTCACCCTCGGCCGCTACGAGGCGGCGGTTCTCCGGCCATGACCCCCTCCGCCCCCGTCCACGGCACATGGGAGCCAGACCCGGCCCGCCGCTGGGAGGACGGCTTCCTGAGCGGCAACGGCCACCACGGCGCCCTTGTGTTCGGTGACCCGGACGTCGAGCGGGTAGTCGTCACGCACCACACCCTGGTGCGCCCCAACGGCAGGAACCCCCGGCCCCCGCAGCTCGCCGAGGACCTCCCCGCACTCCAGGACCGCCTTCTGGCAGGAGACACGACCGCCGCAGAGAGCTTCACGGACGGCCGTCCGCACCAGTGGGTGCAGCCTTTCCACCCCGCCTTCCAGATCAGACTGCGCCGTCCGCCCGGTGCCCGGCGCGACTACCGCCGAGACGTCGACTTCACCACGGGCGTGGTGCGGGCCTCCTGCTCCGGCTGGGCCAGCCGGGTCTTCGTCTCCCGCGCCGACGACGTGATCGTCCAGCAGGTCACCGGACCCGGCCTCAGCCTCGACGTCGACCTGGACCACCGGCTGCCCGGCGCCCCCGCCGGACTGCGCATCGGCCACGGAGCCGTCCTCACCCCCGAGGGCGCCCTGCTGAGCCTGCGCGCCCGCTACCCGGACAGCGACCTGGCCTGCACGGGCGTCACCCTGGTCGCCGCCACGGGCGGCACGACGCGCCTCGTGCCGCCCGGGGTGCGCGCCGAGGGCGCCCGGTCCGTGCTGCTCCTCACCCGGGTGCACCGCCACACCGGCGAACTGGACGTGGTGGCCGAGGGCCGCGCCCTGCGCGATCTGCCCCTGGAGTACGACGAACTCCTCGACCGCCACGTCGCCCTCCACCGCACCGCCTACGAGCGCGTCACCCTCGACCTGGCCGCCGACCCCGCCGAACGGGCCCTCCCGGGCTCGGAGTTGCTGAGACGGCCGCGCAGCGCCGCCCTCCTGGAGCGCCTCTTCGCCGCAGGCCGCTACCACCTGCTGTCCGCCAGTGGCCTCTTCCCGCCCCGTCTGACCGGACTGTGGACCGGCGACTGGAACACCGCCTGGTCGGGCGCCTTCACCAACGACGCCAACCTCAACCTCCAGACCGCCTCCGCCGCTGCCGCCGCCCTCCCCGAGGTCACCGAGGCCCACGCGACCCTGATCCGACGGCAACTGCCCGACTGGCGCGACAACGCCCGCGCGATCTTCGGCACCCGGGGCGTCGTCGCCCCCGGCCACAGCGACGGCGAGTCGGGCCACTCGTACCACTTCGACCGTGAATACCCGCTGCACCTGTGGACCGCCGGCGCCGACTGGCTGCTCAAGCCGCTCGTCGACCACGACGAGACCCAGGGCACCCGCGACCCGCGCACCGCCGCCGCACTCGCCGAAGTCGCCCAGTTCTACGAGGACTTCCTCACCCGCACCGACGAGCACGGCCGGCTCGTCGTCGTCCCTTCCTACTCGCCCGAGAACCGCCCCGCCAACGCGAGCTGGGGCACCCTCAACGCCGCCATGGACCTCTCCGCGGCCCGCCACGCCCTGCGCACGGCCGCCGCCTACCACCCCGGCCCCGACGCCGCCCGCTGGCACGCCCTCGCCGAGCGCCTCCCACCGCACCGGATCAACCCGGACGGGGCGCTGGCCGAATGGGCCTGGCCGGGTCTGGAGGACTCCTACGACCACCGCCACCTCAGCCACCTCTACGGCGTCTGGCCGCTAGACGAGATCACCCCCTACGACAGCCCCGAGCTGGCCACGGCCGCCCACCGCGCCCTCGCACTGCGCGGCGCCGAGAACGACTCCGCGCACGGCCATCTGCACCACGCGCTCATCGCGGCCCGGCTCAGGGACTCAGACCGCGTCGCCCACGCCCTCGGCCAGGTCCTGGACGGCGACTTCTTCCACGCCTCCCTGATGAGCGCCCACTACCCGAAGCGGGACGTCTACAACGCGGACGCCGCGCACACCCTGCCCGCCGTGCTGATCGAGATGCTCGTGCAGTCGACCCCGGACCGGCTGGTCCTGCTGCCCGCGCTTCCGGCCGCGTATCCGAGCGGCGCACTGCGCGGGGTGCGCACCCGCTTCGGGGCCGAGATCGACCTCACCTGGACCCGGGACGGCGCCGCCGCCGTCATCAGGCCGGGCCGCACCCACCGCGTCGAACTGCGGACTTCCTCCGGCACGGAATCCCTCCACCTGGTCGCCGGAGAAGACCACGTCCTCACCCTGAGGGCGCGGTAGCCCCTACCCCATCCCCCCACCCCTGGAAGGGACCCCATGGCATCACGCACGCTCGGCAGGGTCACCAAGGCCCTGCTCGCCCCGGCCCTGGCACTCGGCGCGACCATCGCCCTCGCCTCCGCGCCCGCCTCCGCCGCAGTCTGGAACTCCTGCGACCAGTGGGGCAACACGAGCCTGAACGGCTACACGCTCTACAACAACATCTGGGGCGGCGGCGCAGGCGCCCAGTGCATCTGGGCCAACTCCGGCACCAACTGGGGCGTCAACGCCAACCACCCCAACACCGGGGGCATCAAGTCCTACCCGAACGCCAAGAAGGTGGTGAACAAGTCCATCACCTCGCTGGGGTCGCTCAACAGCAGCTACAACGTCACCGTGCCGTCCTCGGGCTCGTACAACACCTCGTACGACGTCTGGGACACGGACCACGACTACGAGATCATGCTCTGGGTCAACTACAACGGGGCCGTCGGCGCGCTCGGCAGCTACCAGGAGCGCGTCTCGGTCGGCGGCCACACCTGGGACGTCTACAAGGGCCGGGCCCAGCGGTCCGACGGTACGTACTGGGACGTCTTCTCGTTCCTGCGCACCTCCGACTCGACCTCGGGTTCCGTGCAGATCCTGCCCGTCCTGAAGTGGATCAAGGACACCAAGGGCTGGATGGGCAACGAGACCATCGGTGACGTCCAGTTCGGCTTCGAGATCACCTCGTCGTCCGGCGGCCTGGACTTCCGCGCCAACAGCATGAGCATCACCAGCAGCTGACCCGGAACGGGCCGGGGCCGGCCACACCTCACGGTGCGGCCCGCCCCGGCGTCTCGCCGTGGCG
>NZ_JBHUTX010000010.1:0-233788 GCF_042671245.1 Streptomyces sp. NPDC057099 | reverse complement strand
GAGCTGGTCCCAGTGGCGGCGCAGACGTCAGGCGATCGCCAGGCACTGCCACTACCGACGACGATGTCATTCGTTGGAGGGGCGGTCCGGCAAGATCGCCCCTGACATGCCAGCAGCCAAGTACACTCCCGACGATGCCTCTGACCAGGCCAGATAGCGAAACGCTGCTGGAGTACTAGCCCTCCAGCCCCGCCGCTTTTCGCTCCGCGGCCGTCAACGGCGGTCCGCTCAACGACGGTTTGAGCGGACCGACCGCCGCCGCCAGCAGCACCGACGGAGTCAGCAGCACCCCCGCCCCCCGCTCCAGCGACGTCACATCCGTCACCCGGCGGGCGATCCGCCCGCTGCCCGTGGCCGTGTACATCAGCCGGTCCACGTACGCGGTCACGAGCCGGTCCCGGAAGGTGGGGCCCTGCTCCGTCGCGCCCGGGTAGAACACGTCCTGGCCGATCGCCAGGTCCCAGGCCGCGCCGACCGGGCGGGAGGCGGCCTTCTGGATCCGCCGGGACAGCCCGGGCTTGGCCCAGCCGTGCCGCCGTACCGTGTCCCGCAGCAGCAGGGCGCTCTGCGCGGCGACCGCCAGGCCGTGCCCGTAGACCGGGTTGAACGCGGCGAGGGCGTCGCCGAGGACGGCGAAGTTCTCGGGCCAGGCCGGCATCCGCTCGTAGAAGTGCCGGCGGTTGACGGTGGTGCGGGTGAAGGACACGTCGGACAGCGGCTCGGCCTGTTCGAGCAGGTCGCCGATCAGCGGGTGCCGCAGGTCCTCACGGGCGAAGCGGACGAAGTCGTCGTTCTCCCGGGACGGCCGGCCGCCGCGCGTGCCGCACAGGGTGACGATCCACCGGCCCTCCTCGATGGGCAGCAGGAAGCCCGCCCGGCCGGGCCCGCCGTCCCGCCGGTCGGGCTGGACGTTGACGACCGGGAAGCCGTCGCGGGCCGCCGCGGGGGCCAGGTAGAGGCGGCTGGCGTAGGCCAGTCCCGCGTCGACCTCGCGGCACTCCACCTGGGGCAGGCCGAGGGCGGTCAGCCAGGGGGCCGCCTGGGAACCGCGGCCCGAGGCGTCGACCACCAGGTCCGCCTCCAGGGTCCGCTCGGGGCCGTCGTGGGGCCGGATCCGTACGCCCGTGACCGTGGTGTCCGTGCCGGTGAGGCCCACCGCCTCCGCGCGCTCGACGACCTCGATCCGCTCGTCGGCCAGGACCCGCGCGCGGACCGTCGCGTCCAGCAGGTCCCGGCCGGCCAGGATCACGTGGTGGGACTCGGGCCAGCGCCGGAACCAGCCCCGGGTGCCCAGGGCGACGATGTCCGTCGTGACCGGCAGCCGGTTCGCCCCGGCCTCCCTGAGCGCCCCGGTGATCCCGGGCAGCAGTTCCTCCATGGCCCGCGCCCCGCCCGACCAGAGCATGTGGGCGTGCCGTGCCTGCGGAAGTCCCTTGCGGGGTCCGGGAGCGGCGGGCAGCGCGTCGCGCTCCACGACGACGACCCGGTCGGCGACATCGGCCAGGGCGCGTGCCGCGAGCATGCCGGAGTGGGATCCCCCCAGGACGACGGCGGTTCTGGCGGGGGTGGAGCTGTCAGTCATGCGCGGGCGTTCTCTCTCCCGGGGGCGGCCGCGCGCGAGCGTACCGCCTCGATGTGGTCGCGGTGACGCAGGGCTCGGGACACGGCCTGGATCTCCCGCAGCAGGTAGGTGGTGTCGGGGCCGGAGGGCGAGGCGGCGCTGTCGCTCTGCGGGGCCCGTTCCCGGGCGGCGACGGCGTCCAGGATCGTGACGGCGGCGGCCAGCGCCTTCGCCCGGCCGGGCTCGAAGCCGAGCCCCAGGGCCGCGTCGTACGACCGTTCCCGCAGCTCCTCGTCGAGGTGCCGGGAGAGCTGGAGGAGCACGTCGCGGATGTACGTCTCGCGGCGGATCAGGCGCAGTTCGCCGGTGGCGCGCGGGGCGAAGGGGGCGCCGCCGCCGTTGACGGTGCGCAGTAACCGGTAGAGGGGACGCAGCTGCCAGTGGGCGAGCCGGATGCGCCACCGTTCGTGCAGGTACTGGCCGCCGTGCGGAATGATGAAGCCGATCGCGACCATGGTGGCCGACAGACAGGCGGCCGAGGGGGCCAGGTAGGTGCTCAGCCAGTCCAGGTCGTTGCCGGTCAACCGGGCGATGACGGCGGTGAGTTTGGCCGCGTCGAAGAGCAGGTTCGTCGCGTAGCCGACGCCGAGGAACCTCAGGCCCCAGCGCAGCCAGGCGTCCAGGCCGTCGGTGCGGACCCAGTTCCAGATCAGCCGGGCCGTGATCGAGCAGGCCACGGTGTGCGCGAGGAGGTAGAGCAGGATCTCCTCGCGCATGAAAGGCGTGTTGGCGTAGTACGTGTCCAGGTCCCGGCGGCGTTCCACGGGCACGTCCGCGAGCCAGAAGAGCACCCACAGGGCGACGACCACACCCGCGTAGGCGAAGACGACCCAGCGGGCGGCCCGGCGCGTCGAGGCCGAACGGTCGGACAGGCCGTTGCGCCAGGCGACGATCAGCAGCAGCCAGGACGCGCACAGCGCGGTGAGCAGCGAGTACACCAGCGGCGCCGCGATGTTCGGCACGCCGGTGACGCGGTTGGTCCAGCCGATGACGGCCGGGGAGGCGAAGACGAACACGGCGCAGGCGAACAGCAGCAGCCCGCCGACCGCGCGCAGCATGGGGTCCCGCCACATCTTCACCAGGCTGGGCAGCTTGATGACCAGGGCGACGGTCAGCGCCCCGATCGGCAGCCAGAAGGAGACGGAGAAGCTGTCGAGGACGTCCCGGGCGTGGATCATCGGGCACTGCCTCCGCGTCCCCGGTAGCCCATCGACCGCCGCACCGGATCGAGGGCGGCGTCAGTGCCCGGCCCGCCCGCGAAGGAACCGTCCGCGGAACCGTCCGCGAAACCACGGAAGACCGTGGCCAGCCGGTGTCCGAACTCGTCGGCGTCCGCCTCGTCCCGCTCGCGGGAACCGTCGCGGGCGGCCACGGCCAGTGCCGCGGACGTCCAGCCGGGCTCGCGGTCCATGGCCCGGACGGCCGCCGTGCCGGCGACATGGTGATGTCCGTGCCCGGCGTGCAGATGCCACAACTCATGCCCGAGGATGACCAGTTGCTGCACGGCCTCGGCCCGTTCCTCGACGATGACGAGGTCGAAGTCCTGGAACTCGACCCACAGCCCGGTCACTTCGATCTCGTCGGGAAAGCGCTCGAAACGCAGCTCGACGGGACGCCCTCCGCGCCGCGCGCTCATCTCCTCGCACAGCGCCCGGCACAACGACCGTACGTCGGTGGGGGACTGCTCTCTCGCCCGGACCGCGGTGGCGAGGTGGGTGGCCAGGCCGCGCATGGCGGAGCCCCTGCGCGAGCGCCTGAGCGCGGCGGTGACTCGGGCCCCGATCCGCGCGCCCGCGATGTCCATCGCTCCCCCTTCTCACCGCCGGCCGACGGCTTGGCAGCGGGTCCGAGACTACGCGCCCGAATGTGTTCACGTCATGCGATCCGACGCCCGTAGTTCAACGGAGAACGACCGTTCTTGCACAGAAAGCGATGTCCACAGTCCGGCCGCACCATTGACGGGCAAGCGCTTCGAATTTACGGTCCTGTTCGAAGTCACGAGCATAATTCGAAATGCCGAACGCCGGCCGTTGTGGAGAAACCGGCAGTCCTGGAGAAAGGCGACCATGCACACCGCCCGCTTCACCCTCGACCCCGCCTTCACCGTCGGCGAGGTGAACCCGCGCCTCTTCGGCAGCTTCGTGGAACACCTCGGCCGCTGCGTCTACACCGGCATCTTCGAACCCGACCACCCCACAGCCGACGAGGCCGGCCTCCGCCAGGACGTCCTGGACCTTGTGCGGGAACTCGGCGTCACCGCCGTCCGCTACCCCGGCGGCAACTTCGTCTCCGGCTACAAGTGGGAGGACTCGGTCGGCCCCGCCGAGGCCCGCCCCCGCCGCCTGGACCTCGCCTGGCGCTCCACCGAGACCAACCGCTTCGGCCTCTCCGAGTACATCGCCTTCCTGAAGAAGATCGGCCCCCAGGCGGAGCCCATGATGGCCCTCAACCTCGGCACCCGGGGCGTCGCCGAGGCCCTCGAACTCCAGGAGTACGCCAACCACCCGGCCGGCACGGCCCTGTCCGACCTCCGTGCCGCGCACGGCGACAAGGACCCCTTCGGCATCAAGCTGTGGTGCCTGGGCAACGAGATGGACGGCCCCTGGCAGACCGGCCACAAGACGGCAGAGGAGTACGGCCGGGTCGCCGCCGAGACGGCCCGCGCGATGCGCCAGATGGACCCGGGCGTCGAGCTCGTCGCCTGCGGCTCCTCCAGCCAGTCCATGCCGACCTTCGCCGCGTGGGAGGCGACGGTCCTGGAGGAGACGTACGACCTCGTCGACCACATCTCCCTGCACGCCTACTACCAGCCCGAGGACGGCGACCTCGACTCCTTCCTGGCCTCCGCCGTCGACATGGAGTCCTTCATCGAGAACGTGGTCGCCACCTGCGATCACGTGGGCGCCCGGCTGAAGTCCGAGAAGAAGATCAACCTCTCCTTCGACGAGTGGAACGTCTGGTACATCTCGAAGTGGCACGAGATCGAGAACTCCGGTGAGCGGGACTGGGCGGAGGCCCCCCGCCTCCTGGAGGACAACTACAGCGTCACCGACGCCGTCGTCTTCGGCTCGCTCCTCATCGCCCTGCTCCGGCACGCCGACCGCGTCACGGTCGCCTGCCTCGCCCAGCTCGTCAACGTCATCGCGCCGATCATGACCGAGCCGGGCGGCCCGGCCTGGCGGCAGACCACGTTCTTCCCGTTCGCGCAGGCGAGCCGGTACGGCCGCGGCCAGGTCCTCGACGTCCGCGTCGACTCACCGACGTACGAGACGAAGAAGTACGGCGAGGCCGACCTGCTGCACGCCACCGCCGTACGCGCCGAGGACGGCACGGTCACGGTCTTCGCCGTCAACCGCGGCCGTACCGAGGCGCTGCCGCTGGAGGTCGCCCTGAGCGGGCTCGGTCTGACGTCGGTCGTCGAGCACAGCGCGCTCGCGGACGCCGACCCCGACGCCCGCAACACCCTCGACGAGCCCGAGCGGGTCACCCCGCACACCGTCGACGGCACGGCTCTCCAGGACGGCACGCTGAGCACCGTCCTGGAGCCGCTGTCGTGGAACGTGATCCGGCTGGCGTGAGAGACCGGCCGGGTCAGCGCTCGACGCGGAGCAGGGCGGCCGAGGACGCCGAGGTCGACGTCGTGCCGACCGCCCAGTAGCCGCCCGCCGAACCCGGCACGGAGGCCAGGGCGTTCATGACGACGGGGGTCGTGGCCACCGGCCCCCGCTCGCTCACCCAGGCCGCGCCGTCCCACCGCAGATAGTGGGCCCGGGTCTGGTCCCAGAAGTCCCACCCGGCGATACGGTCCGGCCGTCCCTGCGCGTCGGCGACGATCCCGTTCAGCATGCCGACGCCGAACGGCTTGGTGACGCTCTCCCAGGTGCTGCCGTCCCCGTGCAGGAGCAGCACCCCCGGGGGTTTGCCGACCGGGCCGCCCACCCCGTAGTCGTACCCGACGAGCCACAGGTCGTCGTCCGCCACCGGCAGCAGCCCGGTGATGCTCGCCCGGATGCCTTGGTAGGCGGGCAGTTCGCTCCAGGCCGAGCCGTCCCAGCGGGCGACGATCCCGACGCCGTACAGCCAGACGTCACCGGACTGGGTCAGCTGGAGGCCCGAAGGCGTGGCGGCGGTCGCGCTCGGGGGTGCGGGCAGCCAGGTCCAGGTGCCGCCGTCCCGGTGCAGGAGCAGTCGGCCGTCGGAGTCGCGACCGGAGAACCAGGCCCCGCCGCCGGGGTCGACCGCGACGCCGGTGAGGGAGGTGCCGGACTGGCCCCGGCCGGGGAAGTCGGTCTCCCGCCAGGTTCCTCCGTCCCACGCGAGCAGGTGCGTGACCCCGGCCGTGTCGGTGCCGATCGCCCACGCCGAGCCGGCGCACGTACCGGCCACGGAGTGCAGGTAGCCGCGGAAGCCCAGGTGGCCGAGGCCGGTCCGCGCCCATGCCGTGCCGTCCCACACGAGGGCCAGCGGCGAGCCGAGCGTGCTGCCGCTGCGGCCCTCCTCGCCCACGGCCCACGCGAGGCCGTCCCCGGCGGCGGCGACGTCCCGCAGCTGGGCGGCCGCTGTGCCCGCCGGTGTCGGCACGGCCTGCCACGCATGAGGTGCGCCGGTGTCCCGGGCGACCGCGGCCGGGGCGAGTCCGAGACCCACCCCGGCACCGACTAATCCGCTGATGAAACGCCGTCTTCGCACGAGTTCCCCTCCCGGTCGAAAGCCCTTGAAAGGCCAAACGGTGAACCAGCGTGCCGCAGAAGGCAATGCACGAGAACGGCTCGATCCGGTCACGCCGGTCGCTCCGGTCACACGGGCTTGACCGGCACTCCTCCCGCCGCCGCGCCCAGCAGGGTCAGCCGTACATCCTTGGGGCCCGAAGGTGTGCTGCCGTCCGACAGCACCGCCAGCGCCAGTGTGTTGGCCCCACGTGTGCGGAGGATCCCGTTCGGCAGCACGAAGGTGTGCTGCGGCCCTACGTCGTTGATGTACTGGCCCATGTTCCAGCCGTTGAGGAAGATCTGCACGCGGTAGGCCCGGCCCGGGTCGTCGTCGAGGACGAGCCCGACCGAGGCGTCGACGTCCGGGGCGACGTCCAGCCGGAAGTCCGTCCGGTACCAGGTGACGCCCTGCCGCCGGTCGGCCCGGGGCAGCTCGGCGTCCTTCCAGTCCGCGTCGTCGTGCTCGGGCAGATGCCAGCCCTCGCGCTCCCCGTGCAGCCCGCCGTTGTTCATCGGCCCGCGCACGGGGTCGGGCGTGGACGCGCCCTGGACGCGCCACGTCACCTCGGGGGAGCCGCCCTCGAAGGTGACGGCGGTCAGGCCGCGCGCCGCCTTGTGGGTGTCGAGCGCCTTGCCGTCCATGTCGTGCTGCATCGGCCGGACGAGCACGGACAGCACATGCCGGTCGCGCTCTCCGTCCCGCGCCTCACGGAACCTCTCCCGCAGTTCCTCCGGCAGGGCGAAGGTGGCCTTCGCGGTCCATGTCCCCTGCCGGGCCCGGCTCTTGTCCGGTACGGGCATCCGGTGGGTGCCCAGCGGCTCGCCGTCCAGCCAGGCCATGAGCAGGCCCTGTGTGCCCGTGCTGTAGGCGAGGGAGACGGACTCGACGCCGTTCTCGTCGTTCCACTCGCCCCGGTACCAGACGTCGCCGTAGTGGAAGCCGTAGTCGTCGGCGAACAGGACGGGCTGCCCGTCGGGCACGGGCGTCGTGCTGAAAGACGTCTCCTTGTCGGCCGCCGTCCAGCCGGAGTCGTCGAAACCGGGCTCGGACTCCGGGTTCTCGGTCCGCCGCCGCCAGCCGTCGAGCGCGGGCAGGGCGGGCCGTGTCACCCCGGGGAGCGGCCGCAGCGCCAGCAGGCTGCCGGAGGCGCTGATCCGCACGGGCACCGGCCGTCCGTTCCAGGTGACATGGGTGATCCCGCGCGGCCCCCACACCTCCAGGCCGGTCGCGCCGGTGGTGTCGCCGGTGAGATGGACCGTGGAGCCGCGCAGCGTCGCCGACCGCAGCAGGGACGGGCCGTAGACGAGGAGCGCGCCGGAGGGCGTCTCGTACGGCCACAGCCGCAGGGCGGTCGCGTCGTCGGCGAACAGCACCAGCATCGGTGTGTCCACACCGTCGCCCTCGACCCGCACCCGGCTCAGTCCGCCGGCGCCGAGCGGAGCGGTGATGTTCAGCTTGTTGAGGTTCCAGGACCAGGCGGGCTCGGCGTCCAGCCGCATCGGTGTCGGCTCGTCGACGCACTCCAGCACGACCTGCGCGAGATCGCCGCGCCTCCCCGCGAACACGGCGATGTCCTGCCGCCCCGCGGTCAGGCTCAGCATCGGCTGCACGGTGGAGTGCGCCAGCGTCCGCTTCCCGAGCTTCAGACCGGCGGCGATCAGCTTGGCGTCCCGCGCCGGGACCATGACCGGTACGTCGATCCCGGCGTCCGGCAGCGTCACCGTGACCGCCTCGGCGGAGTCGTTGCGCAGGACGTAGAAGCGGGCGCCGGTGTCCGGGTTGGTCAGGGGGTAGACCTTGACCCGCTTGTCGGTGGCGCGCACGGCCTTCGCCCGGTCCAGTTTGGCGAGGTCGGGCAGATGGCGCACCGACTGCCCGATCTCGTGCATCGAGGCGAGCTTGGGGGTGGCGTTGCGGGCCTCGTCGATGGCCGCGCCGTAGTCGTACGAGGTGTAGACGGCCGGCGCGGGCAGCCAGCCCCAGGAGGTGCCGCCGAACGTCATGTAGACGTTGTGCAGCGTGATGCCGTTGGCGAGGTTGGTCAGGTAGAAGCGCCGCTCGTACGCCGCGTCCCGGGTCCGGCGCGACTCGGCGTACCCCTTCCCGCCGAACCAGGACCCGCCCCACGGGTCGAACCAGCCCCCGCCGAACTCGGGCACGAACCCGGGCGTGCGCGGACTGGCCGTGGCCCCGCCCTTCGCCCCGCCGGTCCCGAAGTGCCCCCAGTCGGGCGGGACCTCGTCCGGCTCCGGATATCCGTCGAACCCGTACAGCCAGCGGCCCTTCTCGCCGCCGGTGCCGAACGACCCGGGCGCCCAGTGGCCGTTGCGGCCCTTGTCGTTGTGGAACAGCGGGACGTCGATGCCGTCGGCGCGGACCTTCTCGTACAGGTACGACATGTAGGCGCGCCCGGACGGCTCGTCGACGTGCGCGTCGTACTCGTTCTCGATCTGGTACAGCAGCACGGTGCCCGTGCCCCGCGTGAACAGCCGCTTCGCCACGATGGCGTTGACGGCGGTCAGCCACTCGTCGACGTACTTCAGATACGTCGGGTCGGAGGTCCTGGCCGTGCCCTCGGTGGCGGTCAGCCAGCCAGGGAAGCCGCCGGCGTCGACCTCGGCGTTGATGTACGGGCCGGGCCGCAGGATCACGTACAACCCGGTCTCGGCGGCCATGCGCAGGAACAGGTCCAGATCGCGCACCCCGGTGAAGTCGTACCGGCCGGGCGCTGCGGAGTGGTAGTTCCAGGCGACGTACACGCTGACGGCGTTGTAGCCATGGGCGCGCATCTTCTGCAGCACATCCCGCCACAGGGACGGGCTCGGCAGCCGGAAGGGGTGCATCTCGCCCGACCAGAGCACCAGGCGGCGGCCGTCGACCAGGAGCGAGTACCGGTCGAAGCCGATGCTGTGCCGCTCGCCGTCCGCGCTCGGCACCGGGGGCGGCGGGCCGGTGGGCGCGGTCCGTCCCGGAACGGCGGAGGTCGGCGACCCGCTGCCGGTCAGCGCGAAGCCGAGCGCCGCCGTGCCGGCGAGAGCGTGGAAGGTACGCCTGCTGAGCTCCAAGGGAGCGCCTCCTGTTGTGCTGCCGTGCCGTGCGTGGTGCCTACGTGTGCGTGTTGCCTACGTGTACATGGTGCTTACGTGGTGCCTGGGTGGTGCCTGTGCGTCATTGTCCACAGCCCGACCGCGACAATGGTCCTATGAGGATCTCGGCACGTGCTGACTACGCGGTACGAGCGGTCGTGGAACTGGCCGCCCGGCAGGAGGAAGGGCCCGTCAAGGCGGAGGCCGTCGCCACCGCGCAGGACATCCCCCACAAGTTCCTCGAGGGGATCCTCGGCGATCTGCGGCGCGGGGGCGTCGTCGACAGCCGGCGGGGCGGGGGCGGCGGCTACCGGCTGGCCCGGGAGGCCTCGGAGATCACGGTCGCGGATGTGATCCGGGCGGTGGACGGACCGATCGTCTCGGTGCGCGGCGAGCGGCCGACCGGCCTCGCCTACAGCGGCACCGCCGAGCCGCTGCTGCCGCTGTGGATCGCCCTGCGGGCCAATGTGCGCAGGATCCTGGAGGGCGTGACGGTCGCCGACCTCGCGGCCGGCGCGCTGCCCGAGCAGGTGGAGCGGCTGGCGGCGGAACCGGCGGCCTGGGAGAACCCGTGAGGGGCGGCGGCCGCTCGCCGCACTGTGCGTGATCCTCATGACGTCCTCGGAGTGCCCTCGGTCTGACGCGTCGGTGGAACGCACCCTATGCGCCCGCCCACACCCCGGACGAAATCCCGCCACTGTGAATGGCCGGGCAGCGACCTGGCCGACCCCTGCCGCCCTGCGTACGATGCGACCGCTCCCGGCCTTCACAGCTCCTTCATGGAACGGTCACAGGTCGGGTGCGCATGCGCTGTCGTCTTGACATGTCCATGCTCTTCGGTGTTCCACCCCCCACGAACGGATGGGAGAACCATGGCCGGTGGCCTGCTTCTGAGCGGCGCGGTAGCCGCGCTCCTCACCAGCGCACTCCCCGCAACATCCCCGTCCTCCGGGTTCGACGACCCGCCCCCGGACAAGATCGTCATCCAGGTCGCCACGGTGAACGGCTCCGGCTGTCCGCAGGGCACGGCGGCGGTCGCCGTCTCCGAGGACAACACCGCCTTCACGGTGACCTACAGCGACTACCTCGCCCAGGCCGGCGGGAACTCCGACCCGACCGCGTTCCGCAGGAACTGCCAGCTCAACCTGAAGGTCCACGTCCCCGGCGGCTTCACCTACGCCATCGCGAGCGCGGACTACCGAGGCTTCGCCGCCCTCCAGCGCGGCGCGAGCGCATCCCAGAGAGCCTCGTACTACTTCCAGGGCTCGCCCAGCACGGTCTACAAGAACCACCCCTTCAGCGGCCCCCTCAACGACAACTGGCAGGCCACCGACGAGACGGACTGGGCCCAACTGGTCTACGCACCCTGCGGAGTCCAGCGCAACTTCAACATCAACACCGAGATCCGGGTCAACGCCGGCACCCAGTCGGCCGACAAGGTCAGCTTCATGACCATGGACTCGACGGACGGGGACATCAGCACGGTGTACCACCTGGCGTGGAAGGAATGCCCGTAGCCCTGACGGGATGACCGGGGGCGGCCTTCCGGCCTGGCGGGCCGCCCCCGGAGCTCAGTCGCGGCGGCTCGTGTCGGCCCCGGCCAGCGCCGTCCCGAGAAGCACGTATGCGGCGAGGGCCAGGATCGGTATGTGCCCGCCCGCGCGGTCGATGTCGTCGATGAAGTACCCCGAGACTCCCGCCCAGACCAGCCCCCCGACGAGGACGAGCACGGTGTTGCCGGTCTCCCGCAGCACCCACATGCCGCACCACAGCAGCAGGGGCATGAGCGCCCACGAAGCGGCCGTCGTGAAGAGGAACTCGAAGGCTCCGGAGAACATCGTGTCTCCACTCGCGGCCGCGCTCTCGCGGGCCCACGCGTAGCCGCCGGACATGACGCCGTGACAGGCCGCGGTGGCGGCGACGACGGTCAGTGCACCCTTGGCATGTCGTACGTACCGAATGACGCAACTCCTCGCTCTTCGCAGGCCGATGGGCCCCAGCACGAGTGTGTTGGGGCCCACGGATGTGTGCGGAGGGCGACCACGGCGTGGCCGGTCCCTCAGGTGCTACAGGGAACGCTCCAAGGCGTTGGCGTAGAGCCGGGCGCCGGCGATCTTCGGATGGAACGACTTCATCGACGGGTTGGGCGAATCGTTGTCCGCCTCGGACCGGCCGTCCATGACGATACCGTGGATGGATTCGGGGTCACCGCAGATCGCCTTGTCCTTGAAGTCGGACGCGGGGTCCACGAACGTGGCTCCCACCGACGTCGCGGCGGCCTTCATCTCCTGGCTCAGCTTCGGAGCGACCTCGTCGTTCAGCCAGGGCGCCTCCTCGGTTCCGATACCCGGGATGCACTGACCGTTCCCGGACAGCAGCGGCGGGTAGCCCACGAGGTAGATCTTGGCCTGTGGCGCACGGGCCTTGATCTCGTTGAGGACCTTGACGATCCTCGGCTTGACCTGATTGGCGAGCCAGGTGGGCATGAAGTCCTTGAGCGGACCGGTCATCTCGCCGGTCTTGTCGCCCGTGTCCGGGTTCCGCTTCTCGATCTCGGCGTTCTGGCAGAGGCTCAGTCCGGCCTTCCAGACGCATTCGTTGAACACGTCCGTGAACAGGGAGTCGTTACCGCCGATGGCGATGGTCACCATGTCCGTGTTCTGGTCGAGGTAGCCGAGGTCCATCTGCGGCAGCGAGTTCTGCTGCCCCTTGCCGCCCGACCAGACGTTGTAGGTGCGGGCGCCCGAGCAGGCGATGAAGCTCAGGTCGACATTGCCGTAGTCGTCGGAGATCTTTCCGATGGACTGCGACCTGCCGGGCAGGGTCGCCTGCCGGATCCAGGCCTGCTTGGAGCGGTGGCACTTGTTGACGATCTCGCTGTCGCCGAGGTCCTCCTTGTAGTCCGTCTCCCGGAAGTAGTCCTTGCCGCCCTCGTTGTCGGCGCCCTCGCCGGAGGCGAAGGAGTCGCCCATGCCGACCACGTGCGTGGGGTTGGCGCCGAGCGTCTGGAAGGCGACGGCGTCCCAGGCGATGTCGACGCCCGGAGCCTCATCGGTGATGTTGGACAGGGCCACCGACGGGGTTCCGGTGAAGTTGAAGACGCCGAGCGACCGCCACTCGTTGCTGCGGATGCGCTGCGGGGCGACACGGTGCGGAGACTTGGAGTCGGTGCCCGACACCGAGTACTTCGCCTGCTGGGACCGTGCGGCCACGTTCGGCATGTGGACCAGGACCCGGGTCCAGCCCTTGACGGCGCTGGGGCCGGTCCAGGTGCCGGTGGCCTTCAGCCGCTGATCCGTCCCCGGGGAACTGGCCTTACGGGTGGTGGAGAACCAGATGTGGTTCCCGTATCCCACACCGAGCTGATGGGTGTCCATCTTCGCCGAGGGTGTGGCGAAGTCGAACTTGAACGAGCCGGCCGACTGGCCGGTGTCGAAGCAGCGTCTGCCGTCCTTGCCCGCGATCCGCTGACCGGAGTTCACGTTGTCGACGATGTACGTGGTTCCCGGAATGCCGGAGTCGCAACGGGGCGGGTGGGAGTTGCCGTCCGCCTCTTCCGGGTAGGTGTTGTTGAAGCGGAAGATCTCGTTGCCGCACGAACCGGCTCCGCAGTTCTTCCACTCCACCTTCTTGTTCCACCAGCACTTGAAGTCCGTACGCTGGCAGGGACCCGACGCGGGCGAGTCGTTCGACGCGCCTTCCTTGATCTTGTCCGGGTCGCACTCGTTGGAGCCGTCACAGAACAGCGCGACCGGCGGCTTGGCCAGGGTGCGGAACATGGGCTCGGTCCACCAGGCCGGCCGGAAACCGTGGACGAGGGTGCCCGGCGCCTCCAGCGCCTCCAGCGGGCGCGCGGCCCAGCCGATGACCTTCTCCGGGTACGGCCAGAACTGCGGCTTGGCGGCGTGGGAGTAGTCGTCACCGCCGTTCGGGTTCTCCAGGAACGGCGTCCGGTTCGGCTTGTAGGTGGGGTTGGCCGGGTTGTTGGCCCAGCCCACGCCCCACTTGCCGTCGTTCTTGCCCGCGGCCGACTGCTCGTAGAAACCGGAGTTGTAGGCCCACAGGGCGAAGAACCAGTTCTCGATGGCCTTCGGGTCACCGTTGTTGACGGTGAGGCCGGCGTTGCGGGTCGTGTTCCACTTCTCGGCGAGGATGTTCACGCCGGCCGCGACGTTCGCGGTGTAGTCCAGCGCGACGGCGTCCTGGTAGGCGCGCGGCTTGGACGGCCGGACCTCGCCGTTCTGGTACGGCTTGCCGGGCAGCCGCATGCCGTCGGTGACCTGGGTGATGCCGTAACCGCAGTCCGCGGCACGCCAGTTGATGGCCCAGGGGTCGTCGACCTGGCCGTGCTCGTCGTGGACGAGGCCGTAGTAGTTGCCGATGAGGCTGTTGGCGGTGGTGCCCGGTGCGGCGAAGCGGGTGGCCTGCCACATGTTGGATTCCTGGGCGGTGATGCCGAGGAACACCTGGGCCGGGATGCGCCCGCCGCCGGACAGCGGGGTGAGGCCGCCGATGAGGGCCTGCGGCGAGTAGGCGCCCATGCCCATGTTCTTCCAGTTGGCGGCCCGCTTCACGTGCTGGTCCATCGTGCCTTCGATGGCCCGGTTGACAGCCCACTCGATCTGCCGCGGCTTCGGCTGGAATGCCTGCTTCTGCGGGTTGCCCCGCTCCACGGCGCAGGTCCGCTCCGACTCCGGCTCGGCGATGTTCAGCAGCGCCGTCTTCTTGCCGCCCACGGTGCCACCGCTTCCGGCGGGCGCGGCGCCGAGGGCCGGGGAGCGGTTCTCGCCCTCGGCCGGGTCCGAACTGACCGGGGACGCGGCCGGGTTGGCCTCGAACACGGGCTTGCTGCCGGTCGGCAGATGCTTCATCTCGATGCGGGCCGTGCGCGCCGTCTCGTATTCGGAGGGGCGGATCCGGGTGTCCTTGCCGTCCGCCCACGCGGAGTTCACGACGGCGCGGCCCTTGGTGGAGACGGTGGCGTCCTTGTCGATCCCGCCCGGGTTGCGCACGTCCTTGGGCAGGGTGCCGACGCTCTTGGCCGCGCCGGTGACGATCGCGGTCCCGTCGGCGGCGCGGGTGAGGTCCATGCCGGTCAGGTTGCCCTCGGCGACCGTACGGGCCTTGACGTCCTTGCCCTTGAGCTGTCCGCCGGTCAGGTACTTGACCTCGGAGGTGGTGCCGGCCGACGCGGTCTCGGCGGGCTTCGCCTTGGCGGCCCGGGCCCGCACGTCCTTCGCGGCCTTGGCGCTGTAGGCGCGGTCCAGGAAGGCGATGCCGCCGTCCTTGGTGACGGACAGGCTGTAGGGCGCGTTGTCGGTGCGCGTGACCAGCTCTGTCTTCCCGCCCGCGGTGACCCGGACGATCGCGTTGCCCTGCGCGGCGACGATGCCGTCCCGGGTCGGGACCGCGGAGGTGACCTGGCCCTTGACCGTGATCTTGTTCTTCGTCTTTCCCGTACGGGCGTCGACGGTGATCAGGCGGGTCTCGTTCCGGTCCGACATGTTCTCGTCGCTGAACTGCGACAGCACCGCCTGCTCGCCGTCGCCGCAGCCGGGCGAGAAGTACGCGAGGCTCGCCTGGAACGGCAGCTTCGTGACCTCGCCCGAGTTGAGATCCACGGCGGCGGCGAACGCGCCCCGGGCCATCAGGTCGGGCTTGTTGGTGAAGGTGCGCGGCGCGTAGGCGACCAGGGCGCGGTCACCGGAGGCGGTGACACAGGCGTTGCCGATCCAGGTGTCGGTGTCGCTGAACCCGGGTTCGACGAGGGTCGCGGCGGTCTTCCAGCGGTAGCCGTCGGCCTCGTCGGCGGTCATGAAGTGGAAGCCGGTGGCGTCACCGATGGTGGTCCACGAGGTGTCGGAGGACTTGGTGTAGCCGCTGCCGAGCACCTTCTTGCGCTTCTTGGCCGGAACGCGGTCCTTGTCGCCGTTCTCGTCCGCCTTCACGCGCGGCGCGGCGGGGTCGGACCATCCTTCGGCCGCGTTCGAGGGCGGCGTCGGTGCCTGCTGCGGGGCGGTGTGCGCCTGGGTGGCGGTTCCGAACGCTATCGCGGTGGCGATGGCGCAGGTTATGGGAACACGCGCGTACGCGTGTCTGCTGGCCCGTCTCAAAGAACATCTCCATGAGTGAGAGGTGGGGGAATGCTCGTGCGCGGGCACAACGGAGCCTCGGCACGCGGATGGTTGCGTCGACAGGGGGCGAAAGCGACCGCGACGGCAGAGGAGGACGGCACATCGTCGTGCGCGTCGCTCTGCCGTGTGTCAGCGGGAGTTGACGACCGTCGTGGTGCTCGGTCGGAGAATCAGCCGGGCTCTCCCCGGCTCAGTAGCGCTGTGCGCGGCGGACTCGACGGCCGAGACCGCGCAGGCCGAATGGGCGACCCTCGCAGCAGATGTCAGGCATTCCTGTTCCTCCCCCGTTTCGACGCGACGGGAGGACGTGGCCATACGGGTGCTGCGTCAACAGCACCGGCCCCCCCGAGCGACACCCGAAGACCGGGTGATGAGACCAGGTCGCCTGAGTGCGAGGTCACTGTAGACGCACGGAACCGTAAGAAATAAGCACCGAGTGGGGACATGGCAGAAAGAAGGTCATGTCCGGGCGGCGTCCCGACCAGGAGCTGCCGTCTGCTGATCTGTGAACTTCCTGAGGAGGCCGAACGGGATACACGGGAGGGAGATTCGGAACGTTGGCTGGTTTCCGCCCATCCGGTCCGACCTGGCAAAACCCCTTGCCCGTTTGGATGTTCGATGCGCTACGGTCTGTGCGACACGATCATCCGACTGTCACTTACTGGGGGAAAATGTGAAGACTGGGATGCGTCTGGGCGGCGTCTGTGCCGTCCTGCTGGCCGCGACGGTGATCGCTCCTACGGCGTCGGCGTCGGCAGCCGACCAGACCGTGGACATCAAGGGCGTCAAGGTCGCCAAGACGGCGTCGGCCGAGACCAAGCAGATCATCGAGGCCAACGCGGGAGTTGCCGCGGCCGCCGCCAACGTGTGCGGATCCGGCTACACCATCTCCACCGGGGCTGCCCGCTACGGCACCTACGGCACCGCCTACACGTGGACCAACGGCAAGACCACGGGCGACAGTTACTACGACAAGCCGATCTGCGCCGTGTTCTTCAACGACACCGGCTCGGCCCACTACATGGGGGTCCGGCTGAACGACAACTACACCGACACCCCTGCCAAGCAGGACTTCGGCACCTTCAGCACCTACGCCGGGCCCGTCTACCAGAACCGCGGCTACTGCGGCGAGGCGTACTCCTACATGAAGGTCGGCAGCAAGGTCGTCGTCGACAACCTCCTCACCGTGGGATCCTGCAACTGACGTCACCTCGCAACGCGCTGCGCCCGCATCATGCGGGCGCAGCCAGTGCCGCCGCGGTGGCTTTCACGAAGGCCTCCGGGTTGTCCAGCATGATGTTGTGGCCGCAGTCGGGGATCGCGACGACGGACACCCCCGACTCGGTGAGGGCGTCGGTGCCCGGCAGCGGACCGTCGGCCTCGGGCAGCAAAAAGCTCCGGGGGATCTTCAGCTCCAGCAGGAGTTCACGCATGGTCGGGACCGTGCCGCGGGTGAGGTTGACCGCGCTGCGGTGCAGGGCCTCCCGGCCGGCCAGCCGCATGGTGGACCACCAGTGCGCCCCGACCCGGTCGCGGACCTCTTCCCAACCCCCGCCCTGCGTGAACTCCTCCTCGGAGTAGAAGGCGATGCCGCTGCTGCCGGACGAACCGGGCGCACGCGGAATGGGATCGAGGTTGGCGTCGATCAGGACCAGCCGGGAGACCAGGCGGGGATGGCGGGCGGCCAGGACGATCGCCACGGAGCCGCCCATGCTGTGCGCGATCAGCTCCGCGCCCTCGACACCGGCCCGGTCCAGGGCGGTGGCGAGCGCGTCGGCATGCCCTTCCAGCGTGTAGTCGAAGCCGGCCGGCCGGTCACTGATCCCATGCCCCAGCAGGTCGATCAGCAGCGACCGGCGTCCGGCCAGCCGGGGATCGACCGCGACCTCCGTGAAGTAGGCGGGCGATGTGGCGCCCAGCCCGTGCACGTAGACGCGCGGCGGCTCCTGCCCCGGCAGTTCGACCCAGCGGATGTGATCGCCCTCGGGCGTTACGGCGGCGCTGCGCACGGTGTGTTCTCCTGCGGTCACGAATCGATGGAGAGACGAGAGTAGCCAGCGGTCGAGGTGGCAGGGTCTGGGGCCATGGAGTTCTTCTGCTATCACCGCGATCGGGTCGGCTCCCCGCAGCTGCGTGAGGAACTGGGAGAGGCGCACTGGGCCTATATGGACCAGTACGAGGCCGAGTTGATCGCCCGTGGGCCGACCTTCGCGGATGACGGTGAGACACCCACCGGCAGCGTGCACATCGTCGCCCTCCCCGATCCCGCCGCGGCCCGGGCCTTCGCCTTCGACGAGCCCAACTATCAGGCCGGGGCGTACCGGGACGTACTGCTGCGCCGCTGGCGCAACCTGCTGGGCCGCACCATGTGGGACTTCCCCGGCGGCCCGACGACGGGCAACCGCTACCTCGTGATCGGCCTCGGCCCGGACCCGGCCACCGACCTCGAGTCGCCGCCCTCGGCCGCCCGGGATGACCTCATCGCCTACGGGCCGCTGCTGTCGGACGACGGCGAGGTGTGGGTGGGTACGGCGGTCCTGGTGCGGGCCTCGGACGCGGAGGCCGCGCGTGGCGTCCTGGCGGTGGGGCGGTATGCGGATGTCGAGGTGCGCGCGTGGGAGTTCGGGGGGCGGCGCTGATCGGGCAACGATCACTCGGCCGATCTGGGGTTCCTGCGCTGATTGGCGTTGAAGCGCGCCTTCTTCTGGCGATTCCCGCACGTGTTCATGTCACACCATCTGCGCGTGCGGCTCTGGCTGGTGTCGAAGAAGGCGGCTTGGCAGGTCGGTGACGCGCACAAGGCCAGTTTTCCGTCTCGTTCGCCCGAGATGACGCTGATCGCGTCGGCGGCGATCACGCTGAGGGCATCCTCCACGCGGGAAGCGGAGCCGAGCCGCCACTGCCGCTTGCCCTCGGGCGTCAGGAAGGCCGCGGCCCGACCCTGAGCGCTGTGGTCATTGATGACTTGGACGGCGGACACGGGGAGCGGGTCCTGGAGCGCGGCCGCTGTCGCCGCGGCGTGGATCGCCTCCCTCAGTTCCCGGGCGAGGTCGAGCTGCGCAGCGGTGCAGGAGTTCACGGCGAGGCCGTACACCGCCAGCCAGTCGACGAGTCGCTGCGGCGTGGGAATGCGCTCCACGGCGTCGCCGTGTCGCTCCGACAGAGTCCCCGTGAAGCTGGTCGCCAGCACGTTGCCGAGGCGGAAGTCAGGGTGGCCGGAACGCATGGAACCACCTTAGCCGGTTGCGGCGCGGCTCGGAGGGCTGCTAGAACCGTCTTAGCCGGTTCCGCTATGGCCTGGAGGTCTCATGCCCCGTCCGACCAGCGACGTGCAAGCATTCGAAGCCCGTGCGACTGACGCCGACCTCGACGATCTGCGCGCGCGACTGGCCGCGGCGCGACTGCCGGAGGCCGAGACGGTCCAGGGCGCCGCGCCCGGCTCTCGCCGCTGGGAACAGGGCGTTCCGCTCGCTGACCTCGTCGATGTCGTGGACTACTGGCGCACCGGCTACGACTGGCGCTCGTTCGAAGAGCGCCTCAACCGCCTCGGACAGTTCCGCACGACCATTGACGGTCTGGGAATCCACTTCCTGCACCGCCGATCCACGCGCGCGGATGCCACTCCTCTGATCCTCACGCACGGCTGGCCGGGCAGCATCGCCGAGTTCACCGATGTGATGGACGAGCTGGCCGACCCGAAAGACGCGGACACGCCGGCGTTCCACGTCGTCGTCCCCTCGCTACCGGGCTTTGGCTACAGCGACAAGCCGGCCACCACCGGGTGGGGAACCGAAAAGATCGCAGCCGCGTGGGTGGAACTGATGGGAAGGCTCGGCTACGACAAATTCGCAGCCCACGGCGGCGACTGGGGAGGCAATATCACCACGGTCCTCGGCGGCAGGTTCCCGGCGCACGTCATCGGCATCCACACCACGTTCGCGGAGGCGCCACCCGGGCTGACGACGGACGGGCTGACGGCGGTCGAGCGCAGGTGGACCGAGGAAACCCACGACTTCTGGCACCACCGCGCGGCATACGCGAAGCAGCAGGCGACCCGGCCGCAGACCATCGGCTACTCGCTCGTCGACTCACCGGTCGGCCTTCTCGCCTGGATCCTCGACAAGTTCGCCGAGTGGTCAGACACCGAGGACAGCCCGTTCGAGACGATTCCCAGGGACCGCATCCTCGACGACGTCACCCTCTACTGGCTGACACGGACCGGCGCATCAGCGGCCCGCATCTACTACGAAAGCCACAACTCACTCGATCCCGAACTCCGGGTCGACGTCCCGTCAGCGATCACCATGTATCCCCGCGACATCGAGAAGTGTCCGCGCCCCTGGTCGCAGGAGCGGTACCGACAGATCGTCCGATGGAAGTCGCCCGAGAACGGGGGACACTTCCCGTCGCTCGAGGTCCCCGAGTATTTCGTCAAGGACCTGCAAGAGGGCCTGGCGGCAGTGCTGGCCGCTGGCCGATGAGGGCCGCCCGGGGTGCGGGCGGCCCCTGTGGTGCCTGGTCGGTGTCAGCCTTGTTCCACGCCCAGGGTCAGCGTGCCCGCGTAGCCGGCGGAGGTGGTGCTGCCGAGGGCGGTGAGGGTGAGGAGGCCTGAGGCGGCGCCTCCCTCGTCGTAGATGGAGTCTTGCGCCAGGGTGGTGCGGGGGACCGTGTTGACCTTGTATGCGGCGAGGGCCGCGACCCTGGTCGTGATGCTTTCGCTGAAGAAGAGCTGGCCGGTGTGGAGTTCCTCGCCGCCGGTGAAGGAGCCGTCGGGGGTCAGGGTGACGTCCGTGTGGACCTTGATGTGGATGTGGACGCAGCGGCCTCGGTACCAGCCCGGGTAGACCGAGGTGATCTTCGCGACGCCGTTGGAGTCGGTGAGGACGCCGCCGCGCAGGAACGTGCCGTTGTCCGGCTCGTCGTGGCCGTTGTTGCCCACGAAGCCGGAGTACTCGCCGAGCGCGTCCGAGTGCCAGATCTCGACGAGTGCGTTCTTGAGCGGGACGCAGGTGTCGTCGTCCACGACCGTGAGTGTCAGCTTCAGGGGGATGCCCGTCTTGTCCTCGCTGATGTCCGAGCGGACGTACTGGCCGTCGAGGTAGTACGGGCCCTCGGTCATCTGCCTGGTGAGGGTGCAGACGGCTGCGGCGGCGACGGGTGCCGTGCTCGGGTCGGTGGCGGTGGTCGGGGTGTCCTGTGCACGTGCACCTGCGCCTACGGCCAGGGCAGCTGCGGTGGCACCTCCAGCCAGCAGTACGGTGCGGCGGCCTACGGGGTTGGGTGTGTGTTCCTTCGGTGTGTCTGTCATGAACACGGCATCGTAAGGAGGCTTGCTGTTGGAGAGCTGTGTGTTCGGTAAAGTGATGCGGCGTCAAGTGTGTTGTGAGACACCGGAGTTGATAGGTGCTGTCGAGGCCGCCCGCTTCTTTGCAGTGTCGTGCCTCCACGGCCAGCCTCAAGGGCGCTACGCGTCGCCTTCGGCGATGACCCTTCGGGTCCCCCTTGACCCAGTCCGTTCCAGCACGGGAGAGAAGCGAGCGAGCGGCCGGGGAGGAACGGGTGGCCAGGGGTGTCGGCCCCTCAGGCCGACTCCATGGCCATCGGCGACGCGGGGCGCGTCAGCGGAGTGGCGGCACGCCGGGCGGGCTCAGCGGCCACCGGCCGGTGGGGCGCCCCGGCCGGGATCCCGTTGCCGAATGTCGGGCAGTCCGGACCCTGCCTGGAAACCGTGAACACTCTGGGCGAATGTGTTCACGGTTTCCGGCGCAGGGGTCACGGGCGCGATCGGGGCGGCTCGGTGCGGCGATTGGAGCATTCGGGCAGTAAGTGAGGAGAGATGCCCAGGTTGGATGCCCCTTGGGAGGTAGCGGGCGGGCCCAAATGCTCCAATCGGCGGTGGCGCCCTCGCGAACTGGGCCGTGGGCGGGGTGGTCGGGTGTGCCGGCGTCCGCTTGTCGTCCCTCACCGGCTACGCCGGGTGAGTCGCCCGAAGGGCATGGCCTGACGCCTTCCCACGCCACCCACCCGCCTGCGGTCGCTTAGCCACCCGGCGTGCCGCCGCTCCGCCGGCGCGTCCCGCAACGCCGAGTGGGTATGGAGCCGACCGAAGGGCCCGTTTGCCCTGGCCACCCGCTTTCCGGGCCGTTCGCTCGCTTCTCTCCCGTGCTGGAACGGCCTGGGTCAAGGGTGACCCGAAGGGTCATCGCCGAAGGCGACGCGAAGCGCCCTTGATGCAGGCCGTGGAGGCACGACACTGCGAAGAAGCGGGCGGCCCCGACAGTTGCTACTTGGTGGCGTGGGTGAGGAAGGCCGCCCAAGTGGTGGGGGAGAGGGTGAGCTGGGGGCCCTGCTTGTTCTTGGAGTCGCGGATGTGGATCGTGCCCGGGCAGGTGGCGACCTCAACGCAGTCGCCGGAACCGCTGCTGCTGTAGCTCGACTTGAACCATGCCAGTTCGTCGGTGCTCATAGGTCTCCTCGCAAGCGCTGCAGCAGGCTCACGGAGTCTGAGAGGGAGAGAGCCTGTGCACGCATCCTGGCATACCTCCTTTGGAGCACGCTGACCACTTTCCGGTCGCTGACCAGCTGGCCGCTCTGCTGCCCCTCGAGGTAGGCGAACCATTGGTTCTCCGGGGTCTCCAGTAACTGCAGCGGGCCATGCAGTCCCGCGTGCGACTGACGCATCAACGGCATGACCTGGATCTCGACGTTACGCAGCTCGGCGATCTCCAGTACGTGATCGATGGCCTCTCGCGTGACCTCCACCCCGCCGGTACGCCGTAGGAGTACGTGCTCTTCGAGGATGAAGCTGAACGCGGTGTTCGGGCGTTCGTGGAACAGTCGTTGTCGTTCGGCACGCGCTGCCCACTGGGCCTCGATCTGCTCGTCGCCCAGCGGGGGCAGCTCATCGACGAACAGTTGGCGTGCGTACGCCTCTGTCTGCAACAGGCCCGGAATCATGCGGCACTCGTACGTGTACAGGGTGATCGCCACCTGCTCCAGAAGAGCCCAACGCCGGAACCAAGCCGCCAGACCCGGCTGCCGCTCCAGGCGTGCTGCGGCTTTCTGGAGCACGCCAGTCATGCCCAGCGCCTCTTCTGCCCGCGTCACGAACGTGGGATCCGGCATCCGCCTCCCCAACTCCACCGAAGCCACCGTGTGTTTGGAGAACCGCACCAGCTCGCCGAACTCCTCCCTGCTCAGCCCCGCGTGCTCGCGCAAGCCCTGGACCACCGCCCCGAACGTCCGCAGACTGTCCGACGACTCCGGCTCGCTGCCCGTCCCCATCGCGCCATCGACCACTGTCGGTCACCTCCCGGAGCATGGTTACGGGACGTGATCGGTACTGTCCAGTCCGTCACCGCGTACGCTGCCGCAGCGTACGCGGCGTTGACCTGGAGAAATCCGGCTCTCACCCGCCACATTGGGCGTATGACAGCAAGGACCACCCCCGCAACGCCCCAGCCTCCGGTCACCGTACGTGTGTTCAGTCAGCGCTTCAGTGCCACCCCGCGCGGCGCCCGTCTCGCCCGGCGTCTGGCCGCTCACCAGTTGGACGGCTGGGGCATCCCTCACGGCACCGACGCCTCCGAGACCGTCGTTCTGATCGTCGCAGAGCTGGCCGCCAACGCCGTGACGCACGGGCGTGTGCCAGGGCGGGACTTCGAGTTGCGGCTCGGTCTTGTCACGGGTGGCGTCCGGATCGAGGTCAGTGACGCGCGTGCGGGTTCCTGCCCGCCCGGGCCGCGAGACGTGCGTCCCCCGGGCACCCTCGACGAGCACGGCCGAGGCCTCCTCCTCGTCGACGCGCTCGCCGACCGGTGGGAAGTGCTGCGGCGTGAGCCCGGCAAGACCGTTCGTGCCGAGGTCGATCTGCCGGGCGCCCCGTAGGTGCTCAGGGTCTCCTCGATCCCGCTTCCACGCGGGCGGGGGAGCGGCCTAGCCCGCCGCCCCCATGCCCGCCGCGTTGGGCCAGGCCTGGGTGCCCGGCCAGCCCGTGGCCGGGGCGGGTGACAGCCCGTTCGTGCCCCTGACCTGGGCGGCGGTCAGGCCGCCCCGGGCGGGTACGCCGGGCGGTGTGGGACCGGTCGCGGCCGGTGCGGGTGCCGGTGTGGGTACGGGAGCCGGCGCCGGAGCAGGGGCCGGCGCCGGGGTCGGGGTGGGGATCGGAGCCGGTGCGGGAGCCGGGGCCTGTGCCACCGGTGCCAGCGGCTGCTGGAGCGGTGCGGCCATCGGCTGGGGAGCGGGCTGGGGGACAGGCTGCGGCACGGCCTGTGGCATCTGCTGCTGACCCATCTGGCCCATCTGGCCCATCTGCGGCATCTGGCCCATCTGCGCCGCCGCCGGCATCGGCATCCCTCCGCCCGGGCCCGCCGGCATGGCGGACGCGGTGGCGGGGAGCGGCATGCCGGTGCCGGCGGCGGCCGGGGCTGCGGCGGGCCCCGGACCACCGAAACCGGTGGCCTGAGCGGCGAGCCCGCGCATGCCCGACCCGTTGGTCTCGCTCACCAGGCGGTCCACGGCCGCCGTACCGGAGCTGTAGCTGGTCCCGTTGCTCAGCTCCGGTACGGCGGCTCCCCTCCTGGACGTCCCGTAGAGCACCTGTTCCAGGCCGGACACCAGGCGACGCACGTCCACCTGGGGGCGCACGACGAGACGCAGGAAGCGGCTGGACGAGCCGATCTTGTTGCCGCACTCGCGGACCAGGATCCGGTGCTCGGTGAGCATCCTGTCCCGGACCACGGTGCCCTCGGCGCCCACGGGGAGGCGCACGAAGAGGAAGTTGCCCTGCGACGGGTAGACCGTCAGCCCGGGCAGGGAGGAGAGCTGGCTGGCCATGTCGAGCCGGTCGCGGCGCACCTGCTGGAGGCTCTGCGCGTACTCGGCGCCGTGCTCCTTGAGCATGAACACCACGTGCTCGGCGAAGGAGTTGAGGTTCCACTTCGGCAGCATCGAGCGGACCCGGCCCGCGAGCGCCGGGTTGGCGACGAGGTAGCCGAAGCGGATGCCGTGCAGGCCGAAGTTCTTGCCGAGGCTGCGCAGCACGATGACGTTGGGCCGCAGCATGGCCTCCTGGACGACGGACGGCTCGGCCTCGGCGTCCGCGAACTCCAGGAACGACTCGTCGATGACGACCAGGTCGAGGTCGGCCATGGCGTCCATGAACTGCACGATGGCGTGCTTGTGGAGGAAGCCGCCGTCGGGATTGTTGGGGTTGCAGATGACGGCGACACGCGTGCCCCGGGCGCGGATGAACTCGGCGTACTGCGCGAGGTCGAGGGCGAAGCCGCTGGACTCCTGGAGCGGGAACATGTCGACCCGCTTGCCGGTCTCCATGGGCTGGTCGGTCCAGCGGCCGAACGTGGGGACGGGGATGGCGAGGGACTCGCGGACCAGCAGGTGGTCGATCCAGGTGATGAGCTCGGTGGAGCCGTTGCCCATGGCCACGCACTGCGGCGGCAGCTGGAGCAGGCTGCACAGTTCGGCCGTGATGGTGTCGGCGCCGCTCGGGTAGTACGTGATGATGTCGCGGAGTCTGGCCGACATGTCGTCGAACATGGCCGGGGTGGGGAAGTACGGGTTGCAGGGGATACAGAAGTCCACCGGCCCGGCGCCTTCGCCGCCCTCACGTGTCAACGCCGCCATCGACGGGCTGTGCGCCGCGGTGCTGCGGAACAGCGACGTGACGTTGTCGGCCATGGAACCTCCGTATGAGGCGGGTCCGTTGGGGACGGCCGGACCCGACGTTTAAGGGCGGCCCGCGCGGGGGAGCGCGGGCCGCCCTTACATACGGAGACTGTGGTGACACTGTTCAACCGTTGGGAATACGGTCAGAACTTGTGTCCTACCTGTGAAGGCTCAGCAGTCGAATGAGTGGATCGTCGTCGTCCGGTACGTCTGCCCGGGCCGCAGCACCGTCGACGGGAACTTCGGCTTGTTCGGCGAGTCCGGGAAGTGCTGCGTCTCCAGGCAGAGCGCGTCGCCCTGCCGGTAGGTGCGGCCGGACGGGCCGGTCAGGGTGCCGTCGAGGAAGTTGCCGGAGTAGAACTGCAGGCCCGGCTCGTTCGTGGCGATCTTCAGGGTGCGGCCGGAGGCCGGGTCGCGCAGGGTGGCGACATGCTCGGGCCGGGCGGTGCGGCCCTTGTCGAGGACCCAGTTGTGGTCGAAGCCCTTGGCGGTCACCAGCTGGGGGTGCGCGACACGTATGTCCCGGCCGATCGGCTTGGCCCGGCCGAAGTCGAAGGGCGTGCCCGCGACCTTGGCCAGCTCGCCCGTGGGGATCAGGCCCGCGTCGGTGGGCGTGTAGCGGGAGGCGGCGATCTGGAGCTCGTGGTCCTCGATCGTGCCGCTGCCCTCGCCGGCGAGGTTCCAGTAGACGTGGCTGGTGAGGTTGACGACGGTGGCCTTGTCGGTGGTGGCCTCGTAGTCGACGCGCCAGTCGCCGTGCCGGGTGAGCGTGTACGTCACCTTCGTCTTGAGCGTGCCCGGGTAGCCCATCTCGCCGTCGACGCTCGTGTAGTACAGGTGCAGACCGACGTCCGAGCCCTTGGTGAACGGCTCGATGTCCCACACGCGCTTGTCGAAGCCCTTGGCCCCGCCGTGCAGGCTCTGCTCACCGTCGTTGACGGAGAGCTGGTAGTTCTTGCCGTCGAGGGTGAACTTGCCCTTGCCGATGCGGTTGCCGTAGCGGCCGATCAGGGCGCCGAAGTACGGGCTCTTGGCGACGTAGTCCTCGACGTTGTCGAAGCCCGCGGAGACGTTGGCGTAGCGGCCGCGGCGGTCGGGGATCTCCAGGGACTGGACGATGCCCCCGTAGGAGAGGACCTTCAGGCGGGTGCCGCCGTTCTCCAGGGCCCAGCTGTAGATCTTGGTGCCGTCGGCGAGCTTGCCGAAGAGCGTCTTCACCGGCTTCCTGCCTCCCGTGGCGTGCGCCGTGCCGCCGAGGGTGGTGGCGGCGACTCCAGCCGCCGCTGCTCCGGCGATGACCGTGCGTCTGTTCAGTTCCATGCGTGCGGCTCCCGTATAAGGAGAGGGCCCCGCCTTCCCGGCGGGGCCCCGATCTGACTTACGAACCGACCTTGCGCTTGTTCCACACGTCGAACCCGACCGCCGCCAGCAGGACCAGGCCCTTGATGACCTGCTGCCAGTCGGTGCCGATGCCGACGAGGTTCATACCGTTGTTCAGCACGCCCAGGACCAGGCCGCCGATGATCGCGCCGAGCACGGTGCCGACACCGCCGCTCATCGACGCACCGCCGATGAACGAGGCCGCGATCGCCTCCAGCTCGAAGTTGAGGCCGGCCTTGGGAGAGGCCGCGTTGAAGCGGGCGGCGAAGACCAGACCCGCCAGGGCCGCGAGCATGCCCATGTTCAGGAAGACCAGGAAGGTGACCTTCTTGTCCTTCACACCCGACAGCTTGGCCGCGGGCAGGTTGCCGCCGATGGCGTAGATGTGGCGGCCGACGATCGCGTTGCGCATCACGTAGCCGAAGCCGACGAGCAGCACGCCGAGGATGAGCAGGACGATCGGGGCGCCCTTGTAGCTGGCCAGCAGCATCGTCAGCGTGAGGATGGCGGCGCCGAGCGCGACCAGCTTCAGCAGGAACAGCTTGGCCGGCGGGACGTCAAGGGAGAACTCCTGCTGCCGCTTGCGGTCACGGACCTCCTGGAAGATCACGAAGGCGATCATCGCGAAGCCCAGCAGCAGCGTCAGGTTGTGGTAGTTGGTCTGCGGGCCGACCTCGGGCAGGAACCCGTTGGCGACCTTCTGCAGGCCCTCCGGGAACGGGCCGAGGGTCTGGCCCTCCAGGAAGATCTCGGTCAGACCGCGGAAGATCAGCATGCCCGCCAGGGTCACGATGAACGACGGTATGCCGCCGTACGCGATGAAGAACCCCTGGACGGCACCCGCGACCGCGCCCACGGCCAGGCACAGCACCACGGCGAGCAGCCACGGTATGTCGTGCTTGACCATGAACACGGCGGCCATCGAGCCGACGAACGCCGTCAGCGAGCCGACCGAGAGGTCGATGTGGCCCGCGATGATGACCAGCATCATGCCGATCGCGAGGATCAGGATGTAGCTGTTCTGCAGCACCAGGTTGGAGACGTTGCGCGGCAGCAGCAGGTCGCCGTCGGTCCACACGGCGAACAGGACCACGATCAGGCCGAGGGCGAACAGCATGCCGTACTGCCGCATGTTGCGGCGCATGCCGTCCAGCATCAGCTGCAGCAGTCCGCCCCCCGTGGCCTCCCCTCCCTTGCCGGTCGGCGCCGGGGCCGGCGTCTTGGCGGTCACGTCCGTGCTCATCGGGATACCTCTTTGTCCTTCGTCATCTGACGCATCAGCGATTCCTGGGAGGCCTCGGCCTTCGAGAACTCACCGGTCAGCCGCCCCGCGGCCATCGTGTAGATGCGGTCGCACATGCCGAGCAGTTCGGGCAGCTCGGAGGAGATGAAGACGACCGCCTTGCCCTGGGCGGCCAGCTGGTCGATGACCGTGTAGATCTCGTACTTGGCGCCGACGTCGATCCCCCGGGTCGGCTCGTCCAGGATCAGCACGTCCGGACCCGAGAAGATCCACTTGCTGAGGACGACCTTCTGCTGGTTGCCGCCGGACAGCTTGCCCACCGGCTCGAAGACGGTCGGCGCCTTGATGTTCATGGACTTGCGGAAGCCCTCGGCGACCTGCCGCTCCTCGTGCTCGTCGACCACACCGCGCTTGGCGACCTTGCCCAGAGCGGTCAGCGAGATGTTCCGGTTGATGGTGTCGATGAGGTTGAGGCCGTAGTGCTTGCGGTCCTCGGTGACGTACGCGATCCCGTGCTTGACCGCCTCGGGGACGGACTTCGTACGGATCTCGGTGCCGTCCTTGAGGACCGTGCCGCCCGCGTACCGGCCGTACGTCCGCCCGAAGACGCTCATCGCCAGTTCGGTGCGGCCGGCTCCCATGAGGCCCGCGATGCCGACGATCTCCCCGCGCCGCACCTGGAGCGACACATCGTCGACGACCTTGCGCTGCTGGTCGATCGGGTGGTGCACGGTCCAGCCCCGGATCTCCAGGGCGGGCGCCACGCCCTCCTCGGGCTCGTGCGGCGACCGCTCCGGGAAGCGGTGCTCCAGGTCGCGGCCGACCATGCCGCTGATGATCCGGTCCTCGGTGGTCTCCGCGGCCTTCACATCGAGGGTCTCGATGCTCTGGCCGTCGCGGATGATCGTCACCGAGTCGGCGACCTTGCGGATCTCGTTGAGCTTGTGGGAGATGATGATCGAGGTGATGCCCTGCTTCTTCAACTCCAGGATGAGATCGAGGAGTTTGCCGCTGTCCTCGTCGTTCAGCGCGGCGGTCGGCTCATCCAGGATGAGCAGCTTCACCTTCTTCGACAGGGCCTTCGCGATCTCCACGAGCTGCTGCTTGCCCACGCCGATGTCGGCGACGCGGGTGTCCGGGTGGTCGGAGAGACCGACCCGGCGCAGCAGTTCGGTGCCGTGCCGCAGGGTCTCGGTCCAGCTGATGATCCCGCGGGTGGCGTGCTCGTTGCCGAGGAAGATGTTCTCCGCGAGGGAGAGGTAGGGCACCAGGGCCAGTTCCTGGTGGATGATCACGATGCCGCGTTCTTCGCTGGCCCGGATGTCCTTGAACTGGCAGACCTCTCCCTCGAAGAGGATGTCGCCCTCGTAGGTGCCGTGCGGGTGGACACCGGAGAGGACCTTCATCAGGGTCGACTTGCCGGCGCCGTTCTCCCCGCAGATGGCGTGGACCTCGCCCTGCCGGACGGACAGCGTGACGTCCGAGAGCGCCTTGACGCCGGGAAAGGTCTTGACGATCGAGCGCATCTCCAGGACGGGTCCCGCCATGGTCGTGCCTTCCAGTCAGTGGTGAATCGTCGGTCGGTGGCGGGGACTACTTGACGTCGCTCTCCTTGAGGTAGCCGGAGTCGATGAGCTCCTTCTGGAAGTTGCTCTTGTCGACGGCGACCGGCTCCAGCAGGTAGGCCGGGACGACCTTCGAGCCGTTGTCGTAGGTCTTGTCGTCGTTGATCTCGGGCTTCTTGTCGTTCAGTAGCGCGTCGACCATGTTCGAGGACACCTTGGCGAGCCTTCGGAGGTCCTTGAAGACGCTCATCGACTGCTGGCCGGCGATGATCGACTTCACCGAGGCGACCTCGGCGTCCTGGCCGGTGACGACCGGCAGCGGCTTGGCCTTGGAGCCGTAGTCGTCGGACTTCAGCGCCGACAGGATGCCGATGGAGATGCCGTCGTAGGGGGAGAGGACCGCGTCGACGCGCTCGCTCTTGTAGGCCGAGGTCAGGATGTCGTCCATGCGCTTCTGGGCGGTGCCGCCGTCCCAGCGCAGGGTGGTGACCTGGTTGAGCTTGGTCTGCTTGGAGCGGACGACGAGCTGCTTCTTGTCGATGTAGGGCTGCAGGACCTTCATCGCGCCGCCGAAGAAGTAGCGGGTGTTGTTGTCGTCGTTGGAGCCGGCGAACAGCTCGATGTTGAAGGGGCCCTTCTTGCTGCCGTCCTTCAGGCCGAGCTTCTCGACGATGTAGGTGCCCTGGAGCTCGCCGACCTTCTCGTTGTCGAACGAGGCGTAGTAGTCGACGTTCTGCGTGCCGAGGATCAGGCGGTCGTAGGAGATGACCGGGATGTTCGCGTCCTTGGCCTGCTGGAGCACGTTGTTCATCGACTTGTTGTCGATGGCGGCGACGATCAGCGCCTTGACGCCCTGCGTGATCAGGTTCTCGACCTGGGAGACCTGCTGGTCCGGGTCGTCCTCGCCGTAGACCAGTTTGGTCTTGTAGCCCTTGGCCTCCAGCTCCTTGACGACGTTGTTGCCGTCGGCGATCCAGCGCTCGGAGGACTTGGTCGGCATCGCGATGCCGATGGTGCCTCCCTTGGCGTCCCCGTCGCTCTCGTTGCTGCCGCCCTCGCTGTTCTGGCCGCAGGCGGACAGGGTCAGGGCGAGGGACGCGGCTCCGGCTATGGCGGCGAGAGCGGCTCTGCGGTTACGCATATTGATCATCCTTGATCTGTGTGCAGGGCTCGGTCTGGGAGGCGCGAAGTCGCTCCGGGTGGTCGTGCCGGAAAGACCGAGAAGAGATGTGTCGGATTGTGGTCGGCTGTGTCTTCTTTTGTGAAGCCGAGTTTCCGGAACGTTATGCCGAGATCTCGAACCGTTGCAGAGCGCCCGGCAGTCGGGACCCCAGCGGGGCCATGTCGCCGTCCGCCCCGTGGCGCGCGAGGAGGTCCAGGGCGAGCCGGCCGCGCCGCACGCGTTCCTTGGCGGTGGCCAGCGTCAACTCCCGCATGTGGTGCCCGTAGGGGTAGATCCCGGGCGCCTTCGACAGGCCGAACTTCAGGTACAACGGGGCGCCGCGCCGGATGAGTTCGGCGACCTCGTACATCCGGACGTAGCCGCCGAGGTCGTCGGGGGCCTCGATGTACATGTCCATGGGAGCGCCGGACACCCGGCGGATCTCGGTGAGGTGATCGAGCGTCAGGTCGCTGGGCACGTTGACCGAGTCGGCGCCCAGTCTTTCGTACACCGCGTACGCCGCCGGGTTGACGGGCCCGATGAGCGCGCTCACCTTGAGGGTCGTGTCGGCCGGGATGATGCCGGCCGCGCGCGCCCGGTGCAGGGTCCACAGCACGCCCTCGTCGGCGACGAGCAGGCACTTGACGCCCAACTCCGTTGCTCGGACGGCGTCTTCGACGCATCCGGCGACGGCGTCGTGGCCGCGGGCTCTGAGACCCGCGCCGCGCGAGTCGGTCCGGGTCGAGCCGCCGATGTCCCAGGTGCCGCGCGGGCCGGTGAACAGGCAGAGCTCGATGTCGCGTTCGGCCGTCGACTCGACCATCTCGGTGATCTCGGCGTCGGTCAGCATCCAGACGCCGCTGCCCTGGCTGATCCGGTGGATCGGCACGTCCAGCCGCGAGGCCTCCTTCAGCACCACCGCCAGCGCCTCGGGCCCCTCGCAGGACGGGATCTCGGTGCGCCAGCGGCCACCGCCGGGGAAGGAGTGCGGCGAGGCGTCGGCGGGGTCGAGGGCGGGGGCCTTCAGGCCGAGATCGGCGAGCGCCTGCTCACCGGGCCTGCGGGCTGCCGTGGCGGGAGCGTCGGTCACAGGAAAGTCCTTCGGTTCGATATTTCGGACGAGGTTCGCGGCTCTGGGTACGGCAAGGTGCGGGGGTGGGGTACGCCGGTACGGGAGCCGTCAGGTTGCCCCCGTACCGGCGTACGTCTACGGGCGGAGCAACACCTTGCCCACCTTCGGATCGCCTGCCCCCACCAGTTCGATGGCCTGCGAGAACTCGGCGAGCGGCAGCTCGTGCGTCACCAGCGGCAGCGGATCGAGCAGACCGGCGGCGAACACCCGCACCGTGTGCGCCCAGGCGTCCGGCGCGGCACCGAAGACGGTGTGCACCTCCAGCTGCTTCACGACGAGATCGGTCGGATCGAGACCGTCCGCGCCCGGCGCCGGAATACCCGTCAGGACCAGCCGGCCGCCCCGCCGGAGCAGGGCGGCGGAGATCCGGGCGGCGTCCGCGGACCCGGCCGTCTCGATCACCGCGTCGATGTCGTCCGGGAGTTCCTGGTCCTTCGTGAGGAAGTCCGTCGCGCCGTACTGCCGCGACAGCGCCTCACGGTCCCGGCGGGTGCCGACGACCAGCAGCTCGGCCGGCGAGTTCGCCCTCAGGAACTGCACGGCGAACATGCCGAGCGTGCCCGTGCCGACCACGGCGACCCGCTCGCCCGGCTGCGCGTTCGCCTTCAGCGCGGCGGCCGCGATACAGGCGGCGGGCTCCAGGAGGGCCGCGGCGGTCAGGTCGCAGTCGTCGGGGAGGGTGTGGAGCAGACGGGCGGGGAGCGTCAGCGTCGTCGCCATCGCGCCCGGCTGGGTGAACCCCGTCTCCTCGTAACCGGCCGTGCACAGCGTCGTGTCGCCCGCGTGGCAGCGGTCGCAGACCTGGCAGTTGCGGAAGCCCTCGCCTACGACCTTGCGGCCGACGAGCGACTCCGGGACACCCGCGCCCACCGCCTCGACCGTCCCGGACCACTCATGGCCCGGGGTGAGCGGGTAGCGGACGTAGCCCTCGGGGCGGTTGCCCTGGTAGACCTCGCGGTCGCTGCCGCAGATACCGGACGCGTGGACCCGGACCAGCGCCTCGCCGGCCTCGGGCCGCCGGGGCTCGTGCGGGACGAGACGGTGCTCGCCCGGGGCGTCGATGACGACCGCGGCGCTCGCGGGCAGCCCTTCGGTGCTCACTGGCCGGCCTTGGGCTTGCGCTGCTCCCAGCCCTCCGCCCAGAGGTCGAAACGGGCCTGCTGCTGCGGGAACTCGGCGGCGGCGTCCACGTCCAGCTCGACACCCAGTCCGGGGGCGTCGGAGAGGTGGAAGCAGCCGTCCTCCGGGTTCACCTGCGGGGCGCCCTTGACGACCTTCTTGATCTCCGCGTCCGCGAAGTCGTTGAAATGCTCCAGGATCTTGAAGTTCGGTGAGGTGAAGCCGACCTGGAGAGAGGCGGCGGTCAGGACCGGGCCGCCGACGTTGTGCGGGGCGACCAGCATGTAGTGGGTCTCGGCCGTCGCCGCGAGCTTCCTGGTCTCCCAGATTCCACCGATATGGCCGACGTCCGGCTGGATGATGTCCACGGCCTGGCTCTCGAACAGCTCGCGGAACTCGATCCGGTCGTGGATGCGCTCGCCGGTGGCGACGGGCATGTCGACCTTGGCGGCCACCTTCTCCAGCGCCTTGAGGTTCTCCGGCGGGACCGGCTCCTCCAGCCACGCCGGGTTGAAGGGGGCCAGCTCCTTGGCCAGGCGTACGGCCGTGGCGGGGGAGAAGCGGCCGTGCATCTCCAGCATCAGCTCGGCCTCGGGGCCGATGGCGTCCCGGACGGCCTCGATGAGGGAGACGGCGTACAGGCTCTGCTGGTGGTCCAGCTCGAAGTGACCCGTGCCGAAGGGGTCGATCTTGAGGGCGCGGTAGCCGCGCTCCATCACGCCCTGGGCGGCCTTGTGATACGCCTCGGGGGTGCGCTCCGTCGTGTACCAGCCGTTGGCGTACGCCTTGACCTTGTCGGTGACCTTGCCGCCCAGCAGCTGCCAGACGGGGACGCCGAGGGCCTTGCCCTTGATGTCCCAGCACGCCATCTCGATCACGGCGATACCGGACATCACGATCTCGCCCGCGCGGCCGTAGTCGCCGTACTTCATGCGCTTGACGAGGTCCTCGACAGCGAACGGGTCGGAGCCGAGAATGTGGTTGGCCTCGGCCTCCCTCAGGTAACCGAGAAGGGCGTCGGTGTGTCCCAGCATCCGGGTCTCGCCGACTCCGGTGATCCCCTCGTCGGTGTGCACCTGGACGTAGGTCAGGTTGCGCCACGGCGTCCCGACCACGTGTGTGCTGATTCCGGTGATGCGCACGGCGGTTGTCCCTCGCAGCTTCGTCGGCTCAGTTCCGTCAGTCATTCAGTTCATTCAGCCAGTTCGACGTGTTCGAGATTTCGGCACACGTTCGAAATGCTGGCGTGACAGTAAGGACGCGGTGGTGGGAGTGTCAATGGGTCGCGCGCATAACGGTTTCGACAGTTTCGAAACCAGGGGAGAGGCGTGTCCGTGCAGAACCTTCACAGCTGGAGCTAGGAACGTGACCGGCGGGGAACTTAATCTTCCCGCGTCATGGACTACTGCGACCCGTGCCGACGGCACCTCAACGGCGCGCTGACGTGCCCGGGGTGTGGCACCTCGGCGGATGCGCTGCGCCGGCGCGAGCGTGAGTACGGCGATCACGAGGACTCGGGCGAGTCGGGTGGCTCCGGCGTGTCCGACGGCGAGCGTGACGACTACGACGACGATGAGCCGCTGGGGCGTGCTGCTCGGCGGCGTGGGCGTGGGCGTGAACACGGGCCGGGTGCCGATGGTCCGGGCGGGGCGAGCCGGCGGGACCGGAAGGCGGCCGCGCATCGCCGGCGGCGGCGTCGGACCCTGTTCGTCGCGGCGGGGTTCGTGCTGGCGGCGGGTGGGCTGAGCCTCGCCGAGCTGGGCATGGACGCGCCGAAGTCGACGTCGAAGCCGGCGGAGGCCGAGGGCGAGCCGGCGGGGGCGGGCGAGACGGTCCGCCCCGCGGGTGACAAGACCGGGGCCGAGGGGGCGTCGAGGTCCCCTTCCCCGGGGGCGTCTGACTCGCCGTCGGCTTCCGGATCCCCGAAGGACGAGAAGTCGAAGGCCCCCGAGCCGACCCGGTCCCCCTCGTCGGAAACGTCCCCGAGCCGCCCGGCCTCGGCCCCCACCGCCGCCCCTCCGGCTCCGACGCAGACCGCTGACCCGACGCCCCCGGCGCCGACCCCGACGCCGGAACCGTCCCCGACGAGGACGTGCAACCGCTTCCTGTGGTGGTGCGCGTAGTCGCCTGCGCGACCTTCGACGGGGCGAAAAGGTCAACTGGCCTGCGCTGATGGACAGTTCGACCCATCCCCGCGGGTAAAGCGTGGGTAAAGCTGCGGGATCCCCTGCCCGACTGCCAGTCCTCCTCTGTGGAAACTGCCAGAACGCGCGGGCAGGGGAAGGGTGCTGGGAATCCTGCGTCCCTCTCCCACGCACTGCGCGCAAACCGCAAGGAACCCCACACATGAAGCTCCCCAAGCTGGCGCTCGCCACGGCTCTGGGCGTCGGCCTCCTCGCATCCGGTCTGTCCATCGCATCCGCGTCCCCCGACGCGTCGGGCGACGGATCCGGGCAGCCGGCGGCGACCGACCTCTACACCACGGGCAAGGACGACAAGGCCGACACCGACGCGTTCATCCAGGCCGTGCTGAAGTCGGCCCTGGCGAAGAAGGAGAACGCGGGGAACGCGACGAAGAGCGCGGACGCCGCCGTCACCGTGACCTACAGCACCAAGGAGGCCCCGCACTTCCGCAAGCAGATCAAGCGCAGCGCCGCCATATGGAACGCGGCATTGGACAACGTGGAGTTGAAGGAGGGCAGCAACCCCGACTTCATCTACCGCGAGGGCGATGACTCCCGGGGGTCGTACGCGACGGGCCAAGGCAAGGGCAAGGGCCTCGTCTTCCTGGACTTCACGCAGAACAAGGAGTTCAACTCCACCCGGATCACCTCGCACGAGACCGGTCACATCCTCGGTCTGCCGGACAGGCGCACGGGCCAGTGCTCGGATCTGATGTCCGGCGGCTCCGCGCCGGCCGACTGCGACAACGCGAAGCCCAGCGCGGAGGAGGCCGACGAGGTCGACCGGCAGTGGGCCCAGGGCCAGGACGAGTGGGACCAGTGGCTCGCCGCGGCTGACCGCTGATCCAGGGAACCCGGCGCTGCTGACCACGGCTCCGCCCTCGGGCGGCAGGCCGATCCTTCAGCTGGCGTGACCTGTTCCGGTGCGGTCGGCCGATGTGTGGCCGGCGGTGCCGGAACAGGTCCCCGTCCACGAGGACAACCGGACCACCGACGCGAAGATCAAACGCTCACTGATCGCCTACGACCACTGAGAACATCGGACTCGGATCAGCCCCTCACGCAGCCCCCAGCATCCCCCTCAGCGCATCCCGCAGCGCCACCCTCTCTCCCTCGGAGAGCCCGGCCAACGGCTCCCGGGCGAACCGCAGGGATTCCCGCAGGCTCCGGGCCACCGCCCGCCCCTCACTCGTCGCCGCCGCCACCTTCACCCTGCGGTCCGCGGGATCCGGCTGTCGTTCCACCAGCCCCCGCGCCTCCAGCCGGTCCACGATCCCCGTGACATTGGACGGCTCGCACTTCAGCCGCTGGGCGAGCCTCCGCATGGGCAGCGGCTCCAGGCACAGCAGGCTCAGCAGCCGGGCCTGCGCCCCGGTCAGGGCATGCTCCGCCGCAGCCTCCTCGTAGTCCTCGTGGAACCGGGCCACGACCTCCCCGATGAGCTCGACGACCTCGAGGCTCAGTGCGTCGGGATGGGGGGAGTCCGGGGTCGATGTGGTGGAAACCATGACGTCGAGGGTACCCGGTTATTTGACAACATGAAATTTTCAGGAGCATGGTTGTTTCAGTTACTGAAACATCCGCTCGAGCCAGTGAGGACAGGCGCATCATGACCGACACCCCCACCCTCCCCGCCGTCAGCCGCGAGTGGCACCTGGCGAGCCGTCCCGTCGGCTGGCCGAAGCCCGAGGACTTCGCCTTCGTCGAGGCGGAGATTCCGCAGCCCGGCGAGGGGCAGGTCCTCGTGCGGAACAAGTACCTCTCCGTGGACCCGTACATGCGTGGCCGTATGAGTGACGCGAAGTCCTACGTCGCCCCGTTCGAGCTGGGCAAGGTCATGCAGGGCGGTGCCGTCGGCGAGGTCGTGGCCTCCAACGTCGACGGGCTGGCCGTCGGGGATCACGTACTGCACTTCCTCGGCTGGCGTGAGTACGCCGTCGTGGCCGCGAAGAACGCCGTCAAGGTCGACGCCGACGCCGCGCCGCTGTCGACGTACCTCGGTGTGCTGGGCATGACCGGCCTCACCGCCTACGCGGGCCTGCTGCGCACCGCCGCCTTCAAGGAGGGCGACACCGTCTTCGTGTCCGGCGCCGCCGGTGCCGTGGGCGGCCAGGTCGGGCAGATCGCCAAGCTGAAGGGCGCCTCGCGGGTCATCGGCTCCGCCGGGTCCGACGAGAAGGTGAAGCTCCTCGTCGAGGAGTACGGCTTCGACGCCGCCTTCAACTACAAGGACGGGCCCGTGAGCGAGCAGCTCCGCGCCGCCGCCCCGGACGGGATCGACGTCTACTTCGACAACGTCGGCGGTGACCACCTGGAGGCCGCCATCGGCTCCCTCAACCAGGGCGGCCGGATCGCCGTCTGCGGCATGATCTCCGTCTACAACAACACCGAGCCCGCCCCGGGCCCGCGGAACCTCGCCCGTCTGATCGCGACCCGCGGCCGCATCGAGGGCTTCCTGGTCGGGGACCACTACGACCTGCAGCCGCAGTTCGTCCAGGACGTCGCCCCCTGGGTCGCCTCCGGTGAGCTGAAGTACCGCGAGACCGTCGTCGAGGGCATCGAGAACAACCTCGAGGCGTTCATGGGCGTGCTGCGCGGTGAGAACACCGGGAAGATGATCGTCAAGCTCTGACGCCTTCTGTTGGTTTTCGGCATGCGGTAAGTTTTTTCCGAATCCGCTCGGCCCGGGCGCGAGCCGCGGCGGACGACCGAAGGAACACAACCGCATGCCGATCCAGCAGTCCGACGTCCTGTACACCGCCGTCGCCACCGCCGGGAACGGGCGCGACGGGCGCGTGGCCACCGATGACGGCCGGCTCGACGTCGTCGTCAATCCGCCGCGGGCCATGGGAGGCAGCGGCGCCGGCACCAACCCCGAGCAGCTCTTCGCCGCCGGGTACAGCGCCTGCTTCCAGGGAGCCCTCGGTGTCGTCGCCCGGGAGACGGGCGCCGACCTCACCGGGTCGACCGTCACCGCCAGGGTCGGCCTCGGGAAGAACGGGGACGGGTTCGGGATCATCGTCGAGATCTCGGCCGACCTGCCCAAGGTGGAGCCGGGTGCCGCGCGGTCGCTCGTCGAGAAGGCGCACGAGGTGTGCCCGTACTCGAAGGCGACCCGCGGGAACATCACCGTGACGCTGGTCTGACCTCAGTCGTTGCGTACGTGGAGGCCGCACCCTTGGACGTGGGGTGCGGCCTCCGCCTGTGCCCGGGGTCAGGTGGCGAGCGCCGCCTTGTGGATCGCGTGCGCCAGGCGGTTGTTCTCCGGGGCCGCCCCGCCGGGGAAGGCGAACCGGCGGCGTGTGTAGCCGTAGGCGAGGCCGCTCCACGGGTCCGCGAAGGACTGCGAGCCGCTCGCGCCGCTGTGCCCGATGGTCCCGGCGCCGAGGAACGGGTGCCACGTGTCAGCCGTCGTCTGGAAGCCGAGGCCGAACGACTTGTGGGCCCGTGCGACCAGGTCGTAGCCGACCGAGTGGAACTGGCCGAACTCCGCCACCGTGTCCGGCTTCAGCAGCGCCGCCTGCTCGCCCACCCCGCTGATCGCCGCCGCGTACATCCCGGCCAGGCCCCGCGCGGACGCCACTCCGCCCACCGACGCCGGGCCCTTGGCGCGGACCAGCGGCATGTTGGGGAGCGAGGCCAGGTCGGTGGGTTCGCTCGCGTTGCGGTTGAAGGCGATCGAGGCGAGGGTGTGCGGGCCCGTGGGCGTGGCGTCGAGGAGGGCCTGCTGTTCCGGGGTCGGGATCATCGGCTGGGTGGTGCGGAAGCGGGGTTCCTGGGGCGCCGGCAGGCCGAGGTGGAAGTCCAGGCCGTACGGGGTCCGGACGCGCTCCTGGTAGATCTCCTGGAGCGTGCGGCCCGTGGCCCGGCGTACCACCTCGCCGGACAGGGCGCCGGCGACCAGCGCGTGATAGCCGAACATCGTGCCGGGGCGCCAGAACGGCCGCTGGTCGGCGAGGCGTTCGGCGAGCTGCCGGTCGTCGGCCAGCTCCGCCAGGCTGAAGCCGGTGTCCGTGCCGACCACGCCCGCCCGGTGCGCGAGCAGATCACGCAGGGTCAGGTCACCCTTGCCCTCGGCCCCGAACTCCGGCCAGTAGTACGTCACTTTGCGGTCCAGTTCGAGCGTGCCGTCCTGGACGAGGAGAGCCACGACCAGGTAGGCGGCGCCCTTCGTGGACGAGAACACGCCGTAGAGGGCGTCCGCCTCGGTCCCCGCCCACAGGTCCACGACCTTCCGGCCCCGCACGTAGGCGCACAGCTGGCCCTCGTAGTCGGGCCGTTCCCCGGCCACGAACGCGGCGAACTCCTCGCGCACCCCCTCGAAGCCGTCGGCTACGGTGCCGTGGATCTCTTGCGTCATCCGTTCTCCTCATCTGAACCGCTGTGTGCCACTGTGAACAATGCCCTCGCCACCTGCGGGAATTCCCCCTTGGGGTGGTCCCGGAAGAGGGGTTCGGTGCCGAACAGGACCGTCCGGCCGCCGCTGACCACCGAGGCCTGTCCCGCTGCCGCCGCGGGGCCGCCGGTGCCGTCCCCGAGCGGGCGCCAGTGTCCGGAGACGAGCGGGTTCCCGATCGCGTACGACTGCTCCTCGCGCACACCCGGGCCGAGGTCGGTGAACCACAGCGGGGCGTAGACGAAGGTGTGCGCGGGGGCGTCCTGGGTGAGGCGGCCCGAGTTCACCGCGCGTACGACGCCGTTGGCGTCCGGGTTGCCCTCGACCGGCTTGACGGCCAGCAGATCCGCCGCCGCGTTCAGGGCCGCTCCCGTCGCGCCCCGGCCGACCAGGCCGTGACCGTCGAGGAAGGCGTCCAGGGCCTCGCGGGCGGGGGCGGTGAGGGCGGCGTGGTCGAGGCCGGCGGAGACGAACAGCACGTCCGTGCCGGACCAGTCGAAGCCCGCGTTCAGGACGGCCGTCGAGACCGGTGTGACGTCGAAGCCCATCTCCCGCAGGGCGAACAGCTCGCCCGGGGTGACGGCGGCGGCGACGCGCAGGCGGTGCAGGGGCGTCTCGCCCTTGAGCCGCGTGGCCGTGAAGGAGACGTCGTGCGTGCGGGCGGCGGCGAGCGCCGCGCGGCGTGCCGACGCCGGGACGATCGCGCTGCCGTCCCGTGCCTGCCGGACCGTGACTCCCTGCCCGAGCAGGGAGTTGAGGGCCGCGACCTCGCGCGGGTCGGTCAGGCGCAGACGCAGGGTGCCGTGCGCGGGCACGTGGGCGACGGGTGCGGCCTCGGTGACCGGGCGCAGGGGCGCGCCCCGCAGGCTGCCCGAGGTCACCCGCTCGACCGTGGCGCCCCACAGGCGGCCCAGGCTCCAGCCGGAGATGTCGTACATCACCGACACCTTGTCGCTGATGTCCCGGCCGTCGGCCAGCAGGACGTTCGCCATGCCGCGCTTGGGCTGGCGCAGGTCGACGACGTACGAGCCCTTGGGGTAGGTCCGTCCGGCGAGGCCGAAGGGGCGGGTGGCGCGGGTGACGCGGACGTCGTTGGCGAGGAGGTGGTCGACGAGGCGGGCGGCGGCCGGAGCCGAGCGCTGGGTGCGGGAGTCGCCGGGCGGGATGACGTAGGCGCGCGGGAAGTCGGTCGTGTAGACGTCCTCCGGGCCGATGCCGGGGACTCCGGGGACCGTCTTCGGTGACACCGGCACCTGCGGGGCGCCGGCCGCGCCGCGGCGGAAGGTCTCGATCTGGTCGGCGACGAGGGTGGCGCGGTGCTCGCGGACGTGGTCCAGGGTCGCGCGGACGGCGGCGCCCGCCACGGCCGTGTTGACCGCCGAGCGGCGGCGCAGCTCCGGGACGGGGAGCGTGTCGTACTCCTCGTTGTTCACCGCCAGCGGGATCTCCACCGTGTGCGCGGCCACCGTGCCGTGGAAGGCCGCGTACTGCGGGGTGAAGATCGGCGGCCAGTCGTCCCAGCCCTCCTCCTGGTCGCGGAACGGGATCTGCGCCGGCTCCACACCGTCCTTCGCGGGCGTGTAGCCGAGGGCGTTGACGGCGGACTCCATGCCGAGGGCGTTGGCGTAGGAGTTCTTCAGGAAGAGGTCGTACTCGTAGTTCTCGCCGTGCGGGGGAGTGGTGGGCTCGATGAGCGTGCCGTTGACGTAGCCGTGCAGGTCGAGCAGGACGGCCGGCTGCTTGTCCAGCTCGATCTGCCGCATCGCGCGGCTCTCGGGCTGGGAGGCCGTGACGAAGTCGCGGTTGAGGTCGAAGCCGTTCGCGTTGGCGCGGGTGCCGGCGATACGGCCGTCCGGGTTGGCCGTGATGTTGAAGTACAGGCGGCTGTGCGCGAGGAGATCCCTGGTCCCCGCGTCCTTGGCCGTCGCGAGCCGCTCGATGACCTTCAGGGAGGCGTCCGTGCCCTCCCACTCGTTGCCGTGGATGTTGTTGTTGACGAAGACCGGGGCCTTGTACGTCCGCTTGATCTCGCGGGACTTCGCGGCGGACGCGGGCGCGTTCTCGATCAGTTCGCGCATCCGCTCCTGGGCGCGGGCCTGGCGGGTGGTCTCCGGGGCGGTGACGGTGACCAGGTAGAGGCGGTGGCCGCCGGCCGAGCGGCCGGTCACCTCCACACTGACGCGGTCGCCGAGGCGTTGCAGGGCGTTCAGCTTCGGGGCGATCGCGTGGTACGGGGTGAGCCCCAGCTTCAGGGACTTGTCGCCGGGGTTCTCCGGGTCGGGGGAGAGGACCTGGCGGCGGGGGTAGCCGCGGGTGGGGGTCGTGGGGCCGGTGGAGGTCTCGTCGGTCAGGGCGCGCCGGGCGGCGCTCGCGGGTGCCCGGGCCGCGCGGTCGTCGACGGCGGCGCCCTCCCGGGTGACGGGCTTCGGGTCCGCTCCCGCGGTGTGGGGGGCGAGCAGGGATAAGCCCGCCGTCGCGAGGCCGAGGGTGACGATCAGTACAGGTCTCGCAGGAACGGCTCTCGTGGTGCGCACGTGTACCTCCTCCTGGGCTTACTGAGATCGGTACGGCGAGGTGTACCGGTTCGACTCAACGGCAACAAGTGCGCGTTGGTGTCACCGGTGACCCGGATGGCCCCTGCGGAGTCCGTCCGGGCCTGCACCGATAGGGTTTTCCCATGCGCGATCTCGGGGTGGGCTTCCAGTACCTGCTGAAGGGCCAGCGGTGGGTGGCCCGGCACGGCAAGCAGTACGGCTTCGGGCTGGTCCCGGGCCTGATCACCCTGGTCCTGTACGCGGCGGCACTGGTCGCGCTGGCGCTGTGGGGCCAGGACGCCGTCACCTGGGCGACGCCGTTCGCCGACGACTGGTCGAGCCCGTGGCTCGGGCTCTTCCGCGGTTTTCTGACCGTCGTGCTGTTCGCCCTCGCCCTGCTCCTCGCCGTCGTGACGTTCACCGCGGTGACGCTGCTGATCGGGCAGCCCTTCTACGAGAACCTCTCCGAGAAGGTCGACCGTGACGTGTCCCCGGACGGCCACGCCCCCGAGTCGGGCCTGCCGCTCTGGCGCGAACTGTGGATCTCCGGCCGCGACAGCCTCCGCATCGTGGTGCGGGCCGCCCTGTGGGGTGTGCTGCTGTTCGCCTGCGGTTTCATCCCGGTGATCGGCCAGACGGCCGTACCGGTGCTCGGGTTCTTCGTCACCGGGTTCTTCCTGACCGAGGAGCTGACCGCCGTCGCCCTCCAGCGCCGGGGCGTCGACCTGCGCACCCGCCTGGGCCTGCTCCGGGGCCGCAAGACCCTGGTGTGGGGCTTCGGCACGCCGCTGGCCGTGGCCTTCCTGGTGCCGGTCGTCGCGGTGTTCCTGATGCCGGGCGCGGTCGCGGGAGCCACCCTCATGGCCCGGGAACTGCTCGGAGAGGAGATCGATGAGGGCCGCGCGGGTGGCTCCGCCGTGGCGGGCGACGAGGGCGTCAGCTCTCTTCCGCAGCCGCCTTCAGGATCGCCCGCACCTGGGCGATGATGTCCAGCCGGTTCCGCACGAAATCCGGGTCGTTGACCTCGGTGGTGTTCCCGGCGCCGAACTGGAGCACGGGCGTGTGCACATGCCCGCCCGGCAGCCGGTCGTGCAGCCCGAGCCGGTCGCGCAGCAGCGTCGCCCGGTAGGCGATCTCGTTGGAGAGGTAGTCCCCGCCGCCGCCCTGCCGTGCGGTCGAGCCGGGGGTCGGCCCGTCGGGGCGTACGACGGGCTGGGTGCCGCCCGCCGGGATCTCGGTGACGCTGGTGTTGTCGTACACGGGGAACCGGCCGGTGTTCGCGGCGACGATCGCCCGGTACGGCAGCGTGGTCGTCGTCCACTGCGGCTGCGAGGCCGGGTCGGTCACGGGGACGGTCTCGGTGCGGCCGATGTTGTCGTTGTCCCCGAAGCCGCCCCGCCAGGCCCCGTTGGTCCGCTCGATGTCGAACTTCCCGACCCGGCCCTGGCTCACGGTCGTGAACAGGTCGACCTTCGGCAGATACGGCCGCAGCGTCCGCTCCACCGTCCCGTCCGTGAAGTCCTGCCAGCGCACCGGGAACACGGCCGTCTCGATCCGGGCCGGACCGTCGGCCGTCTCGATGACCGTGCCGTCGAGGGCGAGCGCGGTGGCGCCGGACGGGTTGGAGATACGGATGTCCCGGTCCAGGGTGAACGGGTCGAAGCCGGTGAGCAGGATGCGCTTCAGGCCCTTGCCGTGCGGGTAGCCGATGGCCGTCTGGCCGCGTGAGGTGCGCTCCAGCTCGTCCAGCAGCGCGGCCCGTTGCCCGTCCGTCAGGCCGAATTCCGGCTCCCAGGTGCGCACTTCTCGCGTCAGGCCGAGGCGGGCCCAGTACAGCGGCCGGTCGTCGTCCCGGCTCAGATCACCGACCGCCGGTCCACGCCCCTGCGCCCGGTCCACCGCTTGCCGCCAGAGCTGCGCGCCCTCCCGCGCCACGGCCCGGCGGGCCTCCCCGTAGGAACGGGCCTCGTCCAGCGCCCGGGCCAGTCGCGGGGCCACGGTGTCGAACCCGGAGCGGCGCAGGATCTCCTGCGGGACCGCCTTGCCGAGCCGCTGCTCCTCGACGGTGGGAGCGGGGGCCGTCTCCGCGGCGCTCGCGGTCGTGGGGGTGGTGAGGCCGGTCAGCAGGGCGAGGCCGAGGACGCCGAGGCGAACGCGTATGGAGTTCAAGGAGGTTCAGGCCTTCCGTCACGGTGGGGGTGCTGCGGTGGCGTGGTGCCGGACGGCCGCAGTATCGCGTGACAGGAGTGATCTACGCCATGGGTGCTCAGTCGGTGCTCTCGCCCAGCAGCGTCAGGAAGTCCCGGAACGCCGACGGCATGTCCACCGACTCCGGGTCCAGCAGCCACTGGTACTGCAGGCCGTCCAGGATCGCCACCAGCAGGGGCGCGGCCCGCTCGGGGGTGAGGCCGCTCGGCAGGCGGTCGCCGTACTCGGCGCGCAGCACCTCGGCCATGCCGGCGCGGACCCCGACGTAGCGTTCCCTGAAGTACGCGCGGGCCGGATGGTCCTCCGTGACGCTCTCGCCGAGCAGCGCCGAGAAGGTCTGGATGATGGCGGGCCGCATCGCGTTGTACTCGACCAGCGAGGCCAGCAGGTCCAGCCGAAGCCGCCCGGCGGGCATGGCGTCCCAGCGGTCCCGCTCCTGGAGCACCGCGACCAGCAGCGCCTCCTTCGTCGGGAAGTGGTGCAGCAGCCCCTGCTGGGTGAGCCCCACCCGCTCGGCGACCGACGTCAGGCTCGCTCCCCGGTAGCCGCGCTCGGCGATCACCTCCAGGGTGGCCCGCACGATCTCCGCGCGCCGTTCCTCGCTTCTCGCCCTGGCCGTCATGGCGTCACCGTACGACATGACGAACAGCCGATTATTTCGAGAACATAACAAAACCTACCGCGTTACAGGTAACGCGGGCACGATGTCGGCATCCAGCGGCTTTCGACGTGGAGGTTCCGACGTGACGGAGACAGCGGAAGTACGGCGTGAGGCGGCGGTCGAGGCCGCCCTCGGCAAGCTCGACCTGGACGCCAAGGCACGGCTGCTGGCCGGCCGGGACATGTGGAGCCTGCCCGCGCTGCCGCAGGCCGGACTGGCCTCGCTGGTCATGTCCGACGGCCCGATCGGCGTCCGCGGGGTGCAGTGGAGCGCCGACGACCCCTCCGTCGCCCTGCCCTCACCGACCGCCCTCGCCGCCACCTGGGACCCCGGACTCGCGCACCGGGCAGGCGTGCTGCTGGCCCAGGAGGCCCGCCGCAAGGGCGTCCACGTCCTGCTCGCCCCCACGGTCAACCTGCACCGCTCCCCGCTCGGCGGCCGCCACTTCGAGGCCTACAGCGAGGACCCGTACCTCACGGGCCGGATCGGCACGGAATACGTCCGGGGCGTCCAGTCCGGCGGCGTCGGCACCACCGTCAAGCACTTCGTCGCCAACGACGCCGAGACCGACCGCCTCACGGTGAACAACCTGGTGAGCGAACGCGCCCTGCGCGAGCTGTACCTCGCCCCCTTCGAGGCGATCGTCGAGAACGCGCACCCCTGGGGCATCATGACCGCCTACAACACCGTCAACGGCACGACCATGACCGAGCACCACCACCTGGTCAACGAGGTCCTGCGCGGCGAGTGGGGCTTCGACGGGATCAACGTCTCCGACTGGACCGCCGCCCGCTCCACCACCGGCGCCCTCGCCGGCGGCCTGGACATCGCGATGCCCGGCCCGCGGACCGTCTACGGCGAGGCCCTCGCGCAGGCGGTCCGGGACGGCGAGGCGGACGAGGCCCAGGTCGACGAGGCCGTCCGCCGCGTCCTGCGCCTCGCCGCCCGGGTCGGCATCCTGGACGGCGCCGAACCGGTCGTCACCGAACCGCCCGCGCCCGTCGACGGCGAGGCGCTCGCCCGCGAGATCGCCCGCCGTTCCTTCGTCCTCGTCCGCAACGCGTCGGGCGCGCTGCCGCTGAAGCCCGGCAGCGTCGCGCTGATCGGCGCCGCCGCCCGCGACGCCCGTGTCCTCGGCGGCGGCTCCGCCACGGTCTTCCCCGCCCGGACCGTCTCCCCGCTCGACGGCCTCACCGCCGCCCTCCCCGACGGCAGCCTCACCTTTGCCCTCGGCGCCGACCCGAACACCGAACTCCCCGTCGCCGACCCGGGCTTCGAACTGCGCGCCGTCTGCCGCGACAGCGCGCACCAGGTCCTCGGCACCCGCTCGGCCGCCAGCGGCCACATCCAGTGGATGGGCAATGACCTGCCCGACGGCGTCACCCACGACACCCTGCACAGCGTCGAACTGACCGGCACCTTCACCCCGCGCGAGACCGGCACGCACACCTTCGGCTTCAAGGGCCTCGGGCCCTTCAGGCTGACCGTCGCGGGCACCACGTACTTCGACGACATCCAGCGCCCCGCCGAGGACGGCGACCCCTTCGCCGCCTTCTTCGGCGCCCCGGTGCCCCACGCCCGCGTCGAACTCACCGCGGGCGAACCGGTCGAGGTCTCCCTCACCTACACCGTCCCGCCGCCCGACGGGCACCCCATGCGGGTCATCGGCTTCACCCTCGCCCACCAGGACCCGCAGCGCGACCCCGACGAGCTGATCGCCGAGGCCGCCGCTGCCGCCCGCGCCGCCGAGACGGCCGTCGTCGTGGTCGCCACCACCGACCGCGTCGAGTCCGAGGGCTTCGACCGCACCGACCTGCGCCTGCCCGGCCGCCAGGACGACCTGGTCCGCGCCGTCGCCGCCGCCAACCCGAACACCGTCGTGGTCGTCAACTCCGGCTCCCCGGTGGAACTGCCGTGGCGCGACGACGTCGCCGCCGTGCTCCTGAGCTGGTTCCCCGGCCAGGAGGGCGGCGCGGCTCTCGCCGACGTCCTCACCGGCGCCCAGGAGCCCGGCGGCCGCCTGCCCACCACCTGGGGCTCCCTGACCGACGCCCCGGTCACCCAGGTCGTCCCGGAGGGCGGCGAACTCCCCTACGAGGAGGGCGTCTTCATCGGCTACCGCGCCTGGGAGCAGCAGGGCCGCACCCCCGCCTACCCGTTCGGCCACGGCCTCGGCTACACCGACTGGACCTACGAGTCGGTCGAGGTCGCCGGGAGCGCCGAGGGAACCACCGCGAAGGTCCGCCTCCGCAACACCGGCGACCGCCCCGGCCGCGAGGTCGTCCAGCTCTACCTCGCCCCGAGCGAGCCCGACCCCACCCGCCCGGCGCGCTGGCTGGCCGGCTTCGCGAGCGTCGAGGCCGCACCCGGTGAGACCGCCGAGGCGACCGTCGAACTGCCGCGCCGCGCCTTCGAGAGCTGGGACGAGACGAACGCCTCGTGGTCGTTTGTGAAGGGTTCGTACGAGATCCAGGTGGCGCGCTCGATCAGCGACCGTAGGATCACCGCGACGATTAACGTCTGATCCGGGACAAGTTCCCCACTGAGCAGCCCCGGTCCGGGACCTGACCCCTGGACCGGGGCTCGTGGGTTCTTTCGGAGCCCCTGATTCAGCGCGTGCCGAACCCGTACACCGTCTCCGAGCGGAACACCTCGCCCGGCCGCAGCACCGTCGTCGGGAAGTCCGGCCGGTTCGGGGAGTCGGGGAAGTGCTGGGTCTCCAGCGCGATGCCGTCGCCGGGCGCGAAGGGCTCGCCCAGGTGGTCGGCGGTGTACAGCTGGAGTCCTGGCTCGGTCGTCGCCACCGTCAGCACCCGCCCGGACGCCGGGTCGTGCAGCTCGGCGACCTCCACCGGGACGTCCGCCACGCCCTTGTCGAGCACGAAGTTGTGGTCGTAGCCGGAACCGACCTTGCGGGCCTCGCGGAAGTCGAAGCGCGTGCCGGTCACGTCCTCCGGGCCGCCGGTCGGGATCAGGTCCGCGTCGACCGGCGTGTACCGGGAGGCGGCCAGCCGCAGTTCGTGGCCGCCTGCGTCGCCGGAGCCGCCCAGGTTGAAGTAGCTGTGGTTCGTCAGGTTCACCACGGTCGGCGCGTCCGTCACGGCCTCGTAGGCGATCCGCAGCGCGCCGCTCTCCAGGAGCGTGTATGTCGCCGAGACCTCCAGCCGCCCCGGGAACCCCTCCTCGCCGTGCGGACTGATCCGGGTGAGCCGCACCCCGTGCTCGACCGGGGCCGCGTCCCACACCCGCTTGTCGAAGCCGTGCACCCCGCCGTGCAGCGAGTTCGGCGTGTTGTTCGGTTCCAGGGCGTACGTCCGACCGTCCAGAGGGAAACGGCCGCCGGCGATCCGGTTGGCGTACCGCCCGACCAAAGCCCCCAGGTAGGGCCCGGGGTGGGCGAGATAGCCCTCCAGATCAGGGAACCCCAGCACCACATCCCCGGCCCGGCCCGCCCGGTCCGGCACCTCGACGGACTGCACGATCCCGCCGTACGACAGCACCCGCACCCGTACGCCCGCCCGTTCCAGGGTCCAGCGGTGCACCGGCGTGCCGTCGGAAAGTGTGCCGAAGAGTTCGTTCATGTGCGGAACTCTAAGTCAGGGGGCCTTTCGCGGTGACGGTGCGGTACGCGATCTCCGCCAACCGGGCCTGTCCGTTCACGCTGGGGTGGAAGTAGTCCCAGCGGCTCAACTGAGCCGTGCCGAAGCGGTAGTCGTACACCGCGCCCCCGTCGTACCGGCACCGCTTGTCCTTGGCGCAGACCTCCTCGAGGACCTTGTTGTAGTCCTCCACCCGCTTCTGCACCGTGTCCCGCCGCAGGGTCGCCGCCGAGTCCAGGGCGTCCGCGTCGCCCAGCATCGACGGGCAGATGCCCAGCTGCCACACCTGCTTGCCCAACGGGCTGTTACGGCCCTGCGACCAGAGCCGCTTCAGGTTCGGCACGCTCGCCACGAACACCTGTGCCTTGGGCAGGGCTTCGCGCAGGGTGCGCAGCGCGTCCTCGAAGTCGCTGCGGAAACCGGAGACCGGGGTCATCGCCGCCGTAGAGGCCCGACAGGCGTCGTTCGCCCCGGCCATCACCGTCACGAGCTGCGGTTTCCGCCGCACCGCCTGGGTCATCTGCCCGGGCAGATCGGCCATCCGGGCCCCGGTCACGGCGTAGTTCCAGCTCCGCCCGGCGGCCTTGCCCCTCCCCAGCAGCCGGACGGCGAGCGAGTCCACCTCGGGGCTGGCGCCGGTCGCCCAGGACGCCTCCGGACAGTCCGACAGCACGTCACAGGCGTCAAAGCCGCGTGTGATGGAGTCACCCACGGCGGCGACGGAGTTCGGACTGCGATCCCACAGCGGGGTGGGCCTGGGCGACGGCTCGGCGCTGGCGGACGGGGCGGGGGAGTTGTCCCCCACGGCGTCACATCCCGTGACGCCCAGGGCAGTCGCCACGGCCACGGCGGCAACGATCCGTGAGCGGTGGCTTCGCTTCCGCATGCCTGATCCATCCCCTCGTCGCGCCATGACTGTCTCCCCACCCCATAACAACGCACGAGGGTTCCCGACCGATCAGGTGCAACGGCTCACACCCGTACAAGCGTCCCCCTGGGTGAATGACGAGCGATTCCCGGCACCGGGACCGACCGTACGTCACACTCCTCGCCCCACCGCACGGTAGCCTCGCCATCAACGTGACCCGCCCGGTCACAGCCGTTCCGCCCGTTCAAAGATGGTCCGCTCTGCCCGGAGGTTCCGGTGACGACACGTGGAGTTCTGTACATGCACTCCGCGCCGCGCGCGCTGTGCCCGCACGTCGAGTGGGCCATCGCCGGGGTGCTCGGCACACGCGTCAGCCTGGACTGGATCCGCCAGCCGGCCGCACCGGGCACCTGGCGCTCGGAGTTCTCCTGGCAGGGCCAGCCCGGCACGGCGTCGAAACTGGCGTCGGCCCTGCGGGGCTGGCAGCTGCTGCGCTTCGAGGTGACGGCCGAGCCCTGCCCCACCGCCGAGGGCGAGCGCTACAGCTGCACCCCCGACCTGGGCATCTTCCACGCCGTCACCGGCATCCACGGCGACATCCTCATTCCCGAGGACCGCCTCCGCGCGGCCCTCCAGCGCGCCCAGCGCGGCGAGACCGACCTGGAAGCCGAACTCAACAAACTCCTGGGCAAGCCCTGGGACGACGAGTTGGAACCCTTCCGCTACGCAGGCGAAGGCGCCCCGGTCCGCTGGCTCCACCAGGTGGTGTGAGTAGTTAGGGGCGCGGGGAACTGCGCGACCAGCCAAAGGCGACCCGCACCCGCCCCACAACGCGACACAAAACGGCGAATGGCCCGAACCCCCCACCCAGGGAGCTCGGGCCATTCAAACGCTCAGCGATCAAACCGTCCGGAACGCCAGCACCACATTGTGCCCACCGAACCCGAACGAGTCGTTCAACGCGGCGATACGCCCGTCCACCGGCAGCTTCCGAGCCTCACCCCGGACGACATCGGCATTCGCCTCCGCCTCCGGGTCCAGGTTCTCGACATTGATGGTCGGCGGAGCCACCCGGTGATACAGCGCGAGCACCGTGGCCACCGTCTCGACACCACCCGCACCACCGAGCAGATGCCCGGTCATCGACTTCGTCGCGGACACCGCGAAGTGGTCGGCGTCGTCGCCGAACACCTTCCGCAGCGCCTTCAACTCGGCGATGTCACCGGCCGGCGTCGACGTGGCGTGCGCGTTGACGTGCACGATCTCCGCCGGGTCCAGGTCGTTGCGCTCCAGCAGGTGCTGCAGGGCCTGCGAGATGCCGCGGCCCTCCGGCTCCGGCTGCACGATGTCGTGGCTGTCGGCCGAGATGCCCTGGCCGACCGCCTCGGCGTACACCCGCGCACCGCGCTTCGCGGCGTGCTCGGCGGACTCCAGGACGACGACACCGGCGCCCTCACCGAGGACGAAGCCGTCGCGGGCCACGTCGTAGGGACGCGACGCGCCCTGCGGGTCGTCGTTGTTCTTGGACATCGCCATCATGTTGCCGAACGCGGCGATCGGCAGCGGGTGGATCGCCGCCTCCGTGCCGCCCGCGACGACGACGTCGGCGCGGCCCGTGCGGATCATCTCGATGGCGTAGCCGATGGCCTCGGCGCCCGAGGCGCAGGCGGAGACCGGCGTGTGCACGCCCGCCCGGGCGCCCACGGCCAACCCCACGTTGGCCGAGGGGCTGTTGGGCATCAGCATGGGCACGGTGTGCGGGGAGACGCGGCGTACGCCCTTCTCCTTCAGCACGTCGTACTGGTCGAGCAGAGTCGTCACGCCGCCGATGCCGGAGGCGATGACCGCGCCGAGCCGGTCGGGGTCGACGTTCGGGTCCTCGTCGGCGCTCGCTTCGAAACCGGCGTCGGCCCACGCCTCCTTGGCCGCGATCAGCGCGAACTGCGCCGAGCGGTCCAGGCGGCGGGCCTGCGGCCGGGGAATGACCTCGGTCGGCTCCACGGCGACCGGGGCCGCGATACGGACGGCCTGCTCGGCGGCCCATTCCTGCTCCAGGGGCTTGACGCCGGAACGTCCGGCGATCAGGCCCTCCCAGGTAGAGGCTGCGTCGCCACCCAGCGGTGTGGTTGCGCCGATACCGGTGACGACCACGGTGCGATTGGTCGGGCTCACGGGAATTCTTTCTCCAACGGATACGAGGATTAAGCGGCGCCACCGCCGGGTGGCGGGGCAGTCGGCCCAGGACCTGGTCGGTCGATCAGCCCTGGTGCTTGAGGATGTAGTCGGTCGCGTCGCCGACGGTCTTGAGGTTCTTGACGTCCTCGTCCGGGATCTTGACGTCGAAGCGCTCTTCGGCGGCGACGACGACCTCGACCATGGACAGCGAGTCGACGTCCAGGTCGTCGGTGAAGGACTTGTCCAGCTGGACGTCCTCAACCGGGATGCCGGCGATCTCGTTCACGATCTCGGCGAGACCGGCGACGATCTCTTCCTGAGTGGCGGCCATGTTGGCGCTCCTTCGTAGATATCCAGAGGGTGTGGCAGGTGTTTCCTCCCGTGCCGGACGCTTGATCCGGCACGGAGTGCCTAGGGGAGGGTAACGACAGTCGCGGCGTAGACGAGACCCGCCCCGAAGCCGATGACGAGCGCGGTGTCGCCGCTCTTCGCCTCGCCGGTCGCCAGGAGCCGCTCCATCGCGAGCGGGATCGAGGCGGCCGAGGTGTTGCCGGTGGTGCGTACGTCACGGGCGACCGTGACGGACTCCGGCAGCTTGAGTGTCTTCACCATCGAGTCGATGATCCGCTCGTTGGCCTGGTGCGGAATGAAGACGTCCAGGTCCTCCGCGGAGATGCCGGCGGCGTCCAGCGCCTCCTTGGCGACCTTCGCCATCTCGAACACGGCCCAGCGGAACACCGCCTGGCCCTCCTGCGTGATGGCGGGGAACTTGGCGACCTCGCCGGAACGGTAGTCCGTCCACGGCACGGTCTGCTTGATCGTCTCGGACTTGTCGCCCTCGGAGCCCCAGACCGTGGGGCCGATGGCGGGCTCCTGGGCCGGGCCCACGACGACCGCGCCGGCGCCGTCGCCGAACAGGAAGGCCGTCGCGCGGTCCTCCAGGTCGGTCAGGTCGCTCAGCCGCTCCACGCCGATCACCAGCACGTACTCGGCGGAGCCCTCGACGATCATGCCCTTGGCGAGCGTGAGGCCGTAGCCGAAGCCCGCGCAGCCGGCCGAGATGTCGAAGGCGGCGGCCTTGTTCGTGCCGAGCTTGTCGGCGATCTCGGTGGCGACGGCCGGGGTCTGCTTGAAGTGCGAGACGGTCGAGACGATCACGCCGCCGATCTGCTCGGCGGTGATCCCGGCGTCGGCGATCGCCTTGCCGGAGGCCTCGACCGACATCGCGGCGACGGTCTCCTCGTCGTTCGCCCAGTGCCGGGTCTCGATACCGGAGCGCGAGCGGATCCACTCGTCGGACGAGTCGATCGTCTCGAGGATCACCTCGTTCGGCACGACCCGGGTCGGGCGGTACCCGCCGACGCCGAGGATGCGCGCGTACGGGGCGCCCTTGCTGGGCTTGATCTTCGCCATGCGGACGGCTCCTTGGGGGCGGCGGTCAGGCGTGCTCGGCGATGAGCTCGCGAGCCGCGTCGAGGTCGGCGGGGGACTTCAGGGCCAGCGTCTTCACACCGGGCAGAGCACGCTTGGCGAGACCGGTGAGGGTACCGCCGGGGCACACCTCGATCAGGGCCGTGACGCCGAGCTCCTTGAAGGTCTCCATGCACAGGTCCCAGCGGACCGGGTTGGCGACCTGACCGACCAGACGGTCCAGCACCTCGGTGCCGGCGGCGACGGACCGCCCGTCCTTGTTCGAGACATAGCCGACCTGCGGGTCGCCGGGCGTCAGGGCCTCGGCGGCCTTCGCCAGCGTGTCGACCGCGGGGGCCATGTGGTGGGTGTGGAACGCTCCGGCGACCTTCAGCGCGACGACCTTGCGCACGCCCTCGGGCTTGTCCGCCTCCAGCGCGGCGAGCTGCTCCTTCGTACCGGCCGCGACGATCTGGCCCGCGCCGTTGATGTTCGCCGGGGTCAGCCCCAGCTTCTCCAGGTGCGGAACCGTCACTGCCGGGTCACCGCCCAGCAGGGCCGCCATGCCGGTCTCCGTGACGGCGGCGGCCTCGGCCATGGCGAGCCCGCGAGTGCGGACGAGGCGTACGGCCTCCTCGTGCGGGAGCACACCGGCCAGCGAGGCCGCGGTGAACTCGCCGACGCTGTGCCCGGCGATGGCGCCGACCTTGCGCGGCAGCTCGGCCGGGTCGTCGAACAGCGTGTACGTGGACGCCAGTCCGGCCGCGACCAGCAGCGGCTGCGCCACCGCGGTGTCGCGGATCTCGTCCGCGTCTGCCTCGGTGCCGTAACGGATCAGGTCGAGGCCCGCGGCGTCGGACCATGCCTCGAGGGCACCGCGGACACCGGGGAGGTCGAGCCATGCGGACAGGAAGCCGGGCGTCTGGGCGCCCTGGCCGGGAGCGACGAGTACGAGCACTCTCACACTCTCTCTTGGGGACGGGCACGGCCGCCCGTGGGGACAGGGACGAAGAACACGAGGGGGTTTTGTCGGGCTCCGACAAAACCTTAGGGCTGGAGATCTCCATCGACCAGACGCCCCAGGATCAGAGCGATCCGCAGCGTGAAGGCAGAGCGTACATCGGAGGGTGACCAACCGGTGACGTCAGTCACACGTCGAAGCCGGTAGCGGACGGTGTTGGGATGGACGAACAGCATGCGGGCCGCGCCCTCGAGACTGCTCGCCTGTTCGAGATAGACACTGAGGGTCTCCAGGAGAGCGGCCCCGGCCTCCTCCAGTGGTCTGTAGATCTCCTCCACCAGTTGCTCACGGGCCGAGGGGTCACCGGCGATCGCGCGCTCCGGGAGCAGGTCGTCCGCCAGCACCGGGCGCGGGGCGTCCTGCCAGGCGGAACCCGCCTTCAGCCCCGCCGCGGCGGCCTGCGCGGACCGGGTCGCGGCCAGCAGGTCCGGCACCACCGGGCCCGCCACGACCGGGCCGGCCGCGTACGGGCCGATGAGCGACTTGGCGACGGCCAGCGGGTTGTCGCTGCCGCCCGCGATGACGACGAGGCGGTCCCCGAGCACTCCGGTCAGCACCTGGAGCTTGGCGTGCCGGGCGGCCCGCCGGATCGCCTCCACGGTCAGTTCGGAGTCGCCGTCGGGAGCGGTGCCGAGCACTACGCACACGTGTTCGGGCGAGTTCCAGCCGAGGGCGGCGGCGCGGGACACGGCGCCCTCGTCGGCCTCGCCGCTGAGCACGGCGTTCACGACCAGGGACTCCAGTCGGGCGTCCCAGGCACCGCGTGCCTCGGCGGCCTGCGCGTACACCTGGGCGGTGGCGAAGGCGATCTCCCGGGCGTACACGAGCAGCGCCTCGCGCAGCACGTTCTCGTCGCCGGGGGCCGCGACCTCGTCGATCGCGCTCTCCATGACCTCGATGGTGGTGCGCACCATCTCCACGGTCTGCCGCAGCGTGATCGCCCGGGTCAGCTCGCGCGGCGCGGTTCCGAACACGTCGGTGGAGATGGCCTGCGGGGCGTCCGGCTGCCGGAACCACTCGGTGAAGGCGGCGATACCCGCCTGCGCGACCAGACCGATCCAGGAACGGTTCTCCGGTGGCATGGCCCGGTACCAGGGCAGCGTCTCGTCCATCCGCGCGATGGCCTGCGCGGCGAGCGATCCGGACGACTCCACCAGCCGCTTCAGCGTCGCGGCATGCGGGTGGGCGTCGTGTGCAGGGGCTGCGTTCTTGCTGGTTTCGGGTTCGGGCACGGGGACAAGACTGCCTTATCCGGACGGGAAGGTGCGTCGCCGGGTCTACGGTGGACCGCGTGATGGACGTACGGCGCGCTCACGAGCGCTACCCCGGCGGGGAACCCGCCGTGGGGATCGAGACCTGGCACGCCTTTTCCTTCGGGCCCCACTACGACCCGGACAACCTCCGCTTCGGCGCGGTGATCGCCTGCAACGAGGAGCGGTTGGCCCCGGAGGCCGGCTTCGACGAGCATCCGCACAGCCACACCGAGATCGTCACCTGGGTCGTGGAGGGCGAGCTGACGCACCGGGACTCCACCGGGCACGAGTCGGTGGTGCGCCACGGGGACGTGCAGCGGCTCAGCTCGGCGGGTGGGGTACGTCACGTGGAGCGCAACGACGGCCCCGGCCCGCTGACCTTCGTGCAGATGTGGCTGGCCCCGCTCCGCCCCGGCGGCGACCCGTCCTACGAGGTCGTCCACGGCATCGCCGACTCGACGCCCTACGCCGTCCCGGAGGCCGGCGCGATGCTGCACGTGCGGCGCCTCGGGGCGGGGGAGCGGACGGCGGTGCCGGACGGGGCGCACGCGTACGTGCATGTCGTACGGGGTGACGTACGCCTCGACGGCGAGCAACTGGGCGCGGGCGACGCGGCCCGCATCACCGACGCCAAGTCCCTGGAGGCCGAGGGCGTGACCGACGCCGAGTTGCTGATCTGGGAAATGTCCTAGGCCCTAGAGCTCCGCGAGCACGGCGTCCGTGAACGCCGGCCAGGCCTCCACTGCCCACGGCCCGAACGCCCGGTCCGTCAGCGCCACGCACGCGGCACGCGCGTCGGGGTCGATCCACAGGAACGTACCGGACTGCCCGAAATGCCCGAACGTGCGCGGTGAGGACGAGGACCCCGTCCAGTGCGCCGACTTGGAGTCGCGGATCTCGAAGCCCAGCCCCCAGTCGTTGGGGTTCTGGTGGCCGTACCCCGGCAGAACGCCTTTCGTACCCGGGTAGTGCACGGTCATCGCCTCGGCGACCGTACGGGGATCCAGCAGCCGCGGTGCCTGCACCTCGGCCGCGAACCGCAGCAGATCCTCGACCGTGGACACCCCGTCCTTGGCCGGAGAGCCGTCCAGGGCCGTCGAGGTCATCCCCAGCGGCTCCAGCACGGCCTGCCGCAGATACTCCCCGAAGGGAATGTCGGTCGCCTTCGCGAGGTGGTCGCCCAACTGCTCGAAACCGGCGTTCGAGTACAGCCGCCGCTCCCCGGGCGGCGCCATGACCTTGTGCTCGTCGAAGGCGAGGCCCGAGGTGTGCGCGAGCAGATGCCGCACCGTCGAGCCGGCCGGACCGGCGGGCTCGTCGAGCTCGACCGCCCCCTCCTCGTACGCGACGAGCACCGCGTACGCGGCGAGCGGCTTGGTCACCGAGGCGAGCGGGAACCGCTGTCCGGCCGGTCCGTGGGTGCCGAGGACGGTGCCGTCCGCCCGGACGACACCCGCCGCGGCAGTGGGAACCGGCCAGTTCTCGATCAACGCGAGGCTCTTGAGCGACATGCGTTCGAGCCTATGCGCTCAGAGCGTCAGCTCCAGCAACGGGTCGGGCTTGGGCCGGAAGCCCAGGGAGACGTACAGCGGCTCGGCCTCCGGTGAGGCGGTGAGCTGGACGCGCCGGGCGCCGCGGGTGCGGAACCACTCCAGCAGGGTCTGCATGCACGCGCGTGCGTACCCGCGGCGCCGGGCGTCCGTGTCGGTGGCGACGCTGAAGACGAAACCCACCTTGCCCTGCGGGTCTCCCGACTTCCCGATGCGGTAGTCGATCGTCCCGGCCACCAGCGACGCCAGCGCCCCGGGCCGCTCCGGGTGGTCCACGACGAACGCCACGAAGTCCGCCTCCGGCTTGCCCAGTTCGGCCTTCAGCGTGGGGAGGGACTCCCCGTGCCAGCGGGTGGACGGGTCGCTCGTGAACATCGAGTCGATCATGATTTGGCGCAGCCGCAGGACTTCCTCGGCGTCCTCGGGCAGGGCACGACGTACTGAACTCATGACTCCGTACGCTAACCAGACGGATCAAGAAACGTCCTGCCCATTTCTTACCGTCCGCGCTTGCTTGGAGTGCACTCCAAGGTTCTAGCGTTGGGGCCATGACGGTGATGGAGACCACGGGGACCAGGACCGACACCTGCGCCGGCCCGCCGCAGCAGGACCGCCGCCCGGACGGCGAGGACAGGTACACGATCAGCGAGGTCGTCGCCTTCACCGGCCTGACCGCGCACACCCTGCGCTGGTACGAGCGCATCGGCCTGATGCCGCACATCGACCGGTCCCACACCGGCCAGCGCCGCTACACCAACCGCGACCTCGACTGGCTCGACCTCGTCGGCAAGCTTCGCCTGACGGGCATGCCGGTCGCCGACATGGTCAGGTACGCGGAACTGGTGCGCGAGGGCGACCACACCTACGGCGAGCGCTTCGACCTGCTCAAGACGACCCGCGAGGACGTCCTGGCCAGGATCGACGAACTCCGCGGCACGCTCGCCGTGCTCGACAGGAAGATCAGTTTCTACGCGGACGCCGGGCGTGCCCTGGCGTCGGAGAGGTCCCGATGACGGACGGCAGGATCACGACGGCGAAGCTGGGCGACGACGGCCCCGAGGTGGGCGTCCAGGGCCTCGGCTGCATGGGCATGAACTTCGGCTACGGCCCCTCGGACACGGACGCCTCCCGGGCCACCCTGGAACGGGCCCTCGAACTCGGCGTCACCCTCTACGACACGGCCGACGCCTACGGGGCCGGCGAGAACGAGCGGTTCCTGGCGCCGTTCTTCAAGGCCCACCGCGACGAACTCGTCATCGCGACCAAGTTCGCCCTGTCGATCCCCCCGGACGACCCGACGCGCCGCGTCATCCGCAACGACCCGCCCTATATCCGCGAGGCCGTCGAGGCGAGCCTGAAGCGCCTGGACGTCGATGTCATCGACCTCTACTACATGCACCGGCGCGATGTGAACGTGCCGATCGAGGAGAGCGTCGGCACCATGGCCGAACTGGTCCGCGAGGGCAAGGTCAAGCACCTCGGTCTGAGCGAGGTCACGGCCGGCGAACTCCACGCCGCCCACGCCGTCCACCCCATCGCCGCCGTGCAGTCGGAGTGGTCGCTCTTCAGCCGTGACATCGAGACGAACGTCGTCCCCGCGGCCCGCGACCTCGGTGTGACCCTCGTCGCGTACTCGCCGCTGGGCCGCGGCTTCCTCACCGGCTCCTTCGCGAGCGCCGAGGACCTGTCGTCGGGCGACTTCCGCCGCCAGCAGCCCCGCTTCACCGGCGACAACGCCACCGCCAACGGCGCCCTGCTGGACCCCATCCGCACGGTCGCCGAGGCCCACGGCGTATCGGCGGGCCAGATCGCCCTGGCTTGGGTCCACCAGCAGGCATCGGTCCACGACCTCCCGGTCATCCCGATCCCAGGCACCCGCAAGCCGTCCAGGGTGGAGGAAAACACGGCAGCGACCAGGATCGTCCTCACCGACGACGAACTGGCCCTCCTGGCCCCGATCGCGGCCAAGGTGGCAGGCAACAGGTACGCGGACATGGCGTTCACGTCGGCGGGCAGGGAGTAGAGGGGCCTGCTCTCAAGGGGCGCGGGGAACTGCGCGAACAACCACGTACAACCCGCGCCCGCCAACGCACCGAACGCGGCAGACGCTAAAGCTGCGCCAGCAACTCCGCCTTTTTGACCGAAAACTCCTCATCCGTCACCAACCCGGCCTGGTGCAACTCCCCAAGATGCCGAATCCGCTCGGCGATGTCCGCGGGGTCACGGCGGGGCCCACCCGCCGTGACGGCCGCCACCGGACTGGACGTCCGCACCGCCGCCAACACCGCCGCAGCGAACGGCAGTGACTCATGCACCGGCCCGTACCCCAGCCCGAACACCACCGCGGCCGGATCCTGATCGGCCTGCGCGGCAGCCGACCCCGTGTCCCGGCCCAGCAACCGCAGATGCCCCTCGAACACCTCGGGCGAGCGCCACTCCACCCCGTTCAGCTCCCCGACGGGAAAGTTCTGGTCCCCGGCCTTCCACTTCGCCGACGACGCCCCCGTCCAGAACCAGCGGAAGTTGACGGTCCGCCCGTCGAACGAGGCCTTCCCGTCGTACGCCTTGAACGACAACGGCCCCTTCGGCGGCTCCACGAGGAACCGATCCGCCGGCCCGGACTCCGTCAGCTGCCCCCGCAGTTCGTCGGCGTAGTACTCCGCGAGCACCTCGCGGTCGGCGGGCATCACCAGCCGGTAGGGATCGCCGCTCTCCTTCAGCTGCCCGGCGGCCGCCTCCATCAGAGGGTCCGCACCGGGCCGCGGCTCGACGCGCAGCACGACCGTGCCGCGTTTTCCGCGCGTCAGCGTCACCCCGGCGATCGCGTCCAGGGGGACACGGCGTTCCCCGAGCGCCTGAAAGAGCTTCGGTGTTCGAATCCCCCGTTCGTAGCGGATGAGCACGGAGTCGGACTCGAACTCCCAGGCGGCATGAAATCCGGCCAGTACGTCACCCATGCGGCTCATCGTATGCGGCACACGCTCCTCCGTCCCCCTACCGAGCAGACCGCAATTTCTTCGCCTCTACGCGCGTCAGGCGGCCGCCGTGCCGGACAAACCGGTCCGGCAGACGCCGTCTTCGTGCGCGCAGTGCACCGAGCGGTATGCGCCAACGCCGATCTCTGCGAAATTCATCAGACTTGCCGTGCCCGGCTCGAAGTAGCCGGCGTGCCCCTTCGCACCCTGCGCCGACAGCACCCGCGCACCGAACGCGGAGGACACCGGGTCGGCCCCGTGGCCGAGCCCGCCGACCTCCAGGTACGGCACGTCCTGGATCCAGTCGTCGGCGTCCCGCATGGCCCACACCCGGGCGCTGGTGTGCAGTTGGGCGGCCTTCTCGACGCGCATGCCGGGGCTGCCGGCCACCGCGATGTCGGACACCTTGGACGGCAGCGAACCCGCCGCGACCCCGCACACCACGGAGCCGTAGCTGTGGCAGAACAGCGAGACCGGCTTGTCGCCGGGCAGCGCCCGTACCAGTGCGTTCAGTCGTACGGAACCCTCCGCGGCGCGCATCGCCGTGGCCGAGTCGATGCCGAGTCCGCTGGGGGCCGTGTAGTCGGCCCAGGCGATCACGGCCGTACGGGTCGAGGGGTTCGCCTTCCGCTCGGCCGCGTGCAGGGACTCGGCCATGCCGACGGGCGCCGAGTACTTGCGCTGGGTGCGCTGGAAGGTGAGCAGGTCGGTGTCCACGCCGGGCACGACGACCGAGACCCGGTCCGCCCTGCGCAGATCGCCGAAGACCTCCGCCACCCGGCCCGAGCCCTCCGGGTCGAAGGCGAGGATGTGGCGGCCCGGTTCCATGAGGTCCTCGAAGCGGTGCATCCTCCGGCCGGCCTCTTGCTTCCCGACCGCGGTGAGGCGGCTGTCGTGCATGCGTTCCCGCTCGGCCTTGCGTGCCTGTTCGAGCGCGACGCGGTTGGCGCGATAGCGCAGCTCGACCGGGGCGCCGTTCATGTTGCCGACCGCGAGCGGATACTTGCGGACCAGGCTCGCGCGGTCCTGCGCGGTGAGGGAGGCGAAGAAGCGGGCCAGCTTCTTCGGCTGGGCCTCGGGGTCCGGCAGCTCGTGCCCGCCGATCCGGCCGTGCTCCCAGGCGGAGAGCGAGGCCTGGAGCGGCGTGTCGCCCCGCTGGTTGCGCAGGGCCGTCCAGCCGGTGGTCGCCAGCATCACGAACACGACGGCCAGAGCGAGCAGTGCGCGCCAGACGTTCAATTGCGGGGAGGTGTCGAAGGAAGTCACTGAAAGGACACACTAGGAGAACGAGAGGGTCTCGCGTTAACCAAGTGACCGGGATCACGTTTCGGTGTGTGTGTTAAGGGGACTGTTCTGTACGCCAGTTCCCGGCCAGTGCCGGACCCACCTGATCCAGGTATGTCGTGGTGAGTTGGCGCATTCCCGCGAGGCTGAGTTCGTCCCCCGCGGACCACAGTCGCTCGGTGACGCGAATCACCCCGCCGAACAGGGCCACGATGATCCTCGGCCGCGGATCCGCGTCCACGTCCAGCCCCTCGCGTTCGGCGATGATGCGCGCGAGCTGCTCCTCCAGTTCCGCCGACCGCCGCAGATGGGCGGCGAACAGCGCGGGCGTCGACTCGATCACCCGGTAGACGCGCAGATGGAGGTCGATCGGCACGATCTCCTCGACGGCCTCGCTGATGGTGTCCCAGCTCTCCAGCACGGCCCGGCGCAGCGCCTCCAGCGGGGCCTCGTCCGGCGGGCGCACCTGGAGGGCCTGGACGACGAGGTCCTCCGCGAGCCGCGGCACGAAGAACGCCGTCTCCTCCTTGCCGGCGAAGTAACGGAAGAAGGTGCGCTGCGAGACGTCGACGGCGGCGGCGATGTCGTCGACGGTGGTCTCGTCGTACCCGCGCGTGGCGAACAGTTCGAGGGCGGCGCGCAGCAGCGCGTCCCGGGTGCGCTGCTTCTTGCGTTCACGCAGGTTCAAGCGGCTCTCTCTCCTCCGAGTCTCCTCCGGCTCCCCTCCGGACCGTTTTCGCAGTTCAGGCTATCTGAGGGTGTCCTGTCAGTTACCGACTTGTGAATTGGTTTGTCAATTGTCAGCGGCTGTCATTAGCCTCGACGCATGACTAGTCAGACCACCATCGACACGACGGGGTCGGGGGGCAAGGCGCCGGCGGCGCCGTCGGACGCGACGCCGGGCAAGGGGCTGCGGGGACACCCCTGGCTCACCCTCATCACCGTCGCTGTGGGGGTCATGATGGTGGCCCTCGACGGCACCATCGTGGCCATAGCCAACCCGGCCATACAGAAGGACCTCGGCGCCACCTTCGCCGAGGTCCAGTGGATCACCAACGGATACTTCCTCGCCCTCGCGGTCTCCCTGATCACCGCGGGCAAGCTCGGTGACCGCTTCGGCCACCGGCAGACCTTCCTCATCGGCGTCGTCGGCTTCGCCGCCGCCTCGGGCGCCATCGGCCTGTCCGACAGCATCGCGTTCGTCGTCGTCTTCCGCGTCCTTCAGGGCCTGTTCGGCGCGCTGCTGATGCCGGCCGCGCTCGGCCTGCTGCGGGCCAGCTTCCCGGCCGAGAAGCTGAACATGGCGATCGGCATCTGGGGCATGGTCATCGGCGCGTCCACCGCGGGCGGCCCGGTCCTCGGCGGTGTGCTCGTCGAGCACGTCAACTGGCAGTCGGTGTTCTTCATCAACGTGCCGGTCGGTGTCCTCGCCGTCGTCCTCGGCGTGCTGATCCTGCCCGACCACCGCGCCGAGAACGCCCCGCGCTCCTTCGACCTCCTGGGCATCGCCCTGCTGTCGACGGCCGTGTTCTGCCTGGTGTGGGCGCTCATCAAGGCCCCGCCGTCCGAGTGGGGCTGGGGCGACGTCAAGACGCTGTCGTTCCTCGGTGCCTCCGTGCTGTGCTTCGCGCTCTTCGCCTTCTGGGAGACGAAGGTGAAGGAGCCGCTGATCCCGCTCGCGCTGTTCCGTTCCGTGGCGCTGTCCGCGGGTGTCGTGCTGATGATCCTGATGGCCATCGCCTTCATGGGCGGCCTGTTCTTCGTGACGTTCTACCTCCAGAACGTGCACGGCATGGGCCCGATCGACGCGGGTCTGCATCTGCTGCCGCTCACCGGCATGATGATCGTCGGCTCGCCGCTCGCCGGCGCGATGATCACCAAGTTCGGTCCCCGCGTCCCGCTCGCCGGCGGTATGGCGTTCACCGCGATCGCCATGTACGGGATGTCGACCCTGGAGACGGACACCGGCAGCGGCGTCATGTCGCTCTGGTTCGCCCTGCTGGGCTTCGGCCTCGCGCCGGTCATGGTCGGCGCCACGGAGGTCATCGTCGGCAACGCGCCGATGGAGCTCTCGGGTGTGGCGGGCGGTCTTCAGCAGGCCGCCATGCAGATCGGCGGCAGCCTCGGTACGGCCGTGCTGGGTGCGGTGATGGCCTCCAAGGTCAACAGCGACCTCGCGGACAACTGGACGAAGGCGGGGCTTCCGCCGCTGACGCCGGAGCAGGAGCACCAGGCCTCCGAGGCCGTCCAGGTCGGTGTCCCGCCGCTGGCGCCGGGTACGCCGGACGCGATCGCCGCGAAGATCACGGGCGTCGCCCACGACACCTTCATCTCCGGCATGAGCGCGGCGTCCCTCGTGGCCGCCGGGGTCGCCGTGGTCGCGGTGCTGGTGGCGTTCCTCACCAAGCGCGGTGAGAACGCGGAGGCCGGCGCGGGCGCCGCGCACATCTGACGGTCTCTCGGGGGGTTCTTCTCCGATTTCGCCCATCAGGGTGGAGAAACCCCTTGATCTCTCCCCTCCGGTACGCGCCGCAGGTCACAGTGGGTCAAGTCCTCCGCAGGGCACGGGGGACGGTCGCTGCGGCGCGCTGCCGGAGGGGGGCAGCGCGCGGCAGCGCGATTGAAATCCGTACCGTGGGTACTCGCCACGACGTACTCGAACCAACCCCAACCCACCCAAGGTTTCCGGGAGTTGATGATGGCGAGCTTCGGACACGGTACGCGCAGGCACCCCCGCTCACGTGGTCGGACGTGGTCACGGACCGGGCCGGATCGCGCGACGCTCGGCATCATCGGAGTCATCTGCGCGGTCGCCGGTTTCTTCGTGCTGGGGATCATCCTCGGCCCCGCGGCGATCGTCTGCGGCTGGCTCGCCATGGGCCGCACCTGGTCGGGTTCCCGCCCGGCCACGGCCGTGGTCGCCCTGGTCCTGGGTGCCATCGACACCCTCCTGGCCATCATCTGGCTGGCCGGAACGGCGACTCCGGGCAACGGCCTGCTGTTCTGACCCGGGGAAGCGACCGGGCATCGAAAAGGGCCTCCGGCACCGCGCCGGCGGCCCTTTCGGGTCTCACTCCACCGGTGTCCCCTTGAGCGCCGCCAACTCCCCGCGCAGCGCCCGCACCTCCTCCGTCAGCTCCCGTATCGCCTCCGTCTGCCGGCGTTCCTCCACGTCGTCCTTCTCGAACCGCGCTATGAACCACGCCGCGATGTTCGCCGTCACCACACCCAGCAGCGCGATCCCGGAGAGCATCAGTCCCACCGCCAGCATCCGCCCCATGCCCGTGGTCGGCGCGTGGTCCCCGTACCCGACGGTCGTCATCGTCGTGAAGGACCACCACACCGCGTCACCCAGCGTTCTGATGTTCCCGTCCGGCGAGTCCCGCTCCACGGACAGCACCGCCAGCGACCCGAACATCAGCAACCCGACCACGGCACCGCCGACATACGTGGTGAGCCGTATCTGCGAGGCCATCCGGGCCCGCTGCCCGACCAGCAGCAGCGTCGACACCAGCCGCAGCAGCCGCAGCGGCTGGATCACCGGCAGCAACACCGCGCCCAGGTCGAGCCAGTGCGTCCGTACGAACCTCAGCCGCTGCTCCGCGAGCGCCAGCCGGATCAGGTAGTCGAGCGCGAACGCCCCCCACACCACCCACTCCACCGCGGTGCACACCTCCACCACGTCCCGGCTCGCGTCCGGCCGGACGATCGGCACGGCGTAGGCGACGGCGAAGGCCAGGGCCAGGCCGAAGAGGGGCCGCTGGGTGTGCTGTTCCCAACGGAGTTGGGCCGACTGCTGCTGCATGGCCGCATCGTAGAAAACGTGAAGGGGTGGTGCGCCCACGGTGTACCCGTGACGCGCACCACCCCCTGACGGTGTTCAGCGTGTCATGCGTCGCCGCCCGCGGCCCCCGGGTCGGCCGCCGCCACGTCGAGCAGCTGGTACCGGTCGATGGCCTGCTTGAGCACCGACCGGTCGACCTTGCCCGCGTGGGCCAGCTCGGTCAGCACCGCCACCACGATCGACTGCGCGTCGATGTGGAAGAACCGGCGGGCCGCGCCCCGCGTGTCGGCGAAGCCGAAGCCGTCCGCGCCGAGCGACTGGTACGTCTGCGGCACCCAGCGCGCGATCTGGTCCGGAACCGACCGCATCCAGTCGGACACGGCCACGACCGGCCCCTGCGCGTCGGCCAGCTTCCGCGTCACATACGGCACCCGCTGCTCCTCCTCGGGGTGCAGCAGGTTGTGCCGCTCGCAGTCCACGGCCTCGCGCCGCAGCTCGTTCCAGGAGGTCGCCGACCAGACGTCGGCCTTGACGTTCCACTCCCGCGCGAGGATCTGCTGCGCCTCGACCGCCCACGGCACCGCGACACCGGACGCCATGATCTGCGCCGGGATCGAGCCCTCCGTGCCCTCGCTGAAGCGGTGGACGCCCTTGAGGATGCCCTCGACGTCCACGTCCGACGGCTCGGCCGGGTGCTGGATCGGCTCGTTGTAGACGGTCAGGTAGTAGAAGACGTCCTCGCCGTGCGGGTGCTCCTCGGAGCCGCCGTACATCCGGCGCAGGCCGTCCTGCACGATGTGGGCGATCTCGAAGCCGAACGCCGGGTCGTACGCCACACAGCCGGGGTTCGTGGAGGCCAGCAGCTGGGAGTGGCCGTCGGCGTGCTGGAGGCCCTCACCGGTCAGCGTCGTACGGCCCGCGGTCGCCCCCAGGACGAAACCGCGCGCCAGCTGGTCGGCCATCTGCCAGAACTGGTCGCCGGTGCGCTGGAAGCCGAACATCGAGTAGAAGACGTAGACCGGGATCAGTGGCTCGCCGTGGGTGGCGTAGGCCGAGCCGGCCGCGATCAGCGAGGCCGTGCAGCCCGCCTCCGAGATGCCGTCGTGCAGCATCTGGCCGTTCGGGGACTCCTTGTAGGCGAGCAGCAGATCACGGTCGACCGACTCGTACTGCTGGCCGAGCGGGTTGTAGATCTTCGCACTCGGGAAGAACGAGTCCATGCCGAACGTGCGGTACTCGTCCGGCGCGATCAGTACGAACCGCTTGCCGATCTCCTTGTCCCGCATGAGGTCCTTGAGGAGCCGGACAAAGGCCATCGTCGTCGCGATGGACTGCTGTCCCGAACCCTTCTTCACGGTCGCGTACGTCTTTTCCTCGGGGAGAGGCAGCGGCTTGGACCGCACGACACGTGTCGGGACGTAACCGCCGAGTCCCTTGCGGCGGTCGTGCATGTACTGGATCTCCTCCGAGTCCCGGCCCGGGTGGTAGTACGGCGGGACGCCGGACTCCAGCTCCTGGTCCGAGATCGGCAGGTGGAGGCGGTCGCGGAAGCGCTTGAGGTCGTCGACCGTCAGCTTCTTCATCTGGTGCGTGGCGTTGCGGCCCTCGAAGTTCGGGCCCAGCGTCCAGCCCTTGATCGTCTTGGCGAGGATCACCGTCGGCTGGCCCTTGTGCTCGGCCGCCGCCTTGTAGGCCGCGAAGATCTTCTTGTGGTCGTGACCGCCGCGCCCCAGGTGCAGGACCTGGTCGTCGGTCATGCCCTCGACCATGGCGCGCAGCCGGTGGTCGTCGCCGAAGAAGTGGTCGCGGATGTACGCGCCGGTCTCCGTGGCGTACGTCTGGAACTGTCCGTCGGGCGTGGTGTTCATCCGGTTGACCAGCACGCCGTCGCGGTCCTGGGCGAGCAGCGGGTCCCAGCTGCGGTCCCACACCAGCTTGATCACGTTCCAGCCGGCGCCACGGAAGATCGACTCCAGCTCCTGGATGATCTTGCCGTTGCCGCGCACCGGACCGTCGAGGCGCTGCAGGTTGCAGTTGACGACGAACGTGAGGTTGTCCAGGCCCTCGCGGGCGGCGATGGACAGCTGGCCCAGCGACTCCGGCTCGTCCATCTCGCCGTCGCCGAGGAACGCCCACACCTGCGACTTCGAGGTGTCGGCGATCCCGCGCGCGTGCATGTAGCGGTTCATCCGCGCCTGGTAGATCGCGCCGATCGGGCCGAGGCCCATCGACACCGTCGGGAACTCCCAGAAGTCCGGCATCAGACGCGGGTGCGGGTACGACGACAGGCCGTACGGGGCCTTGGACTTCTCCTGGCGGAAGCCGTCCAGGTGCTGCTCGCTGAGCCGGTCCAGCATGAAGGCGCGGGCGTAGATGCCCGGCGAGGCGTGGCCCTGGAAGAAGACCTGGTCGCCGCCGTCGCCCTCGTCCTTGCCGCGGAAGAAGTGGTTGAAGCCGACGTCGTAGAGGGACGCGGAGGACGCGAACGTGGCGATGTGGCCGCCGACGCCGATGCCGGGGCGCTGGGCCCTGGACACCATCACGGCCGCGTTCCAGCGGGTCGCGTTGAGGATCTTCCGCTCGATCTCCTCGTTGCCCGGGAAGAACGGCTCGCTCTTGGTCGGGATGGTGTTCACGTAGTCCGTGCTGCGCATCTCCGGCACGGCCACGCGCTTCTCGCGGGCCCGCTCGATCAGCCGCAGCATCAGATAGCGGGCGCGTTCCCGGCCGCGCTCGTCGACAGCGGCGTCGAGGGAGTCGAGCCACTCCTGCGTCTCTTCGGGGTCGAAGTCAGGAACCTGACTCGGAAGGCCGCCAATGATGATCGGGTTGCGATCGGATGCGGAAGCCACGCTGTTCCTTACCTGTCGGAGGGCCGTGCCGGGGCCGCTGCTTCGCTGAGGTCGCTGGGCGATGTCGCTGGGCTGCGCCGCCACCCATGGTCTACCTCGGCGCCGTAAACGTCATCTCTACCGAGCGGTAACCCGGGCGGGAACTCGGCTCTGTGACGTATGGGACGAATACATTCGAGTCTCGTACCCACAGACGATTCCCAAACGCCCAAACAGGGCAGAAAGGTGTGGTGTACGTCACCTCGGACCATGATGGTGTGCCTGGAGTTGCGGTGACACGGCCAGGATCGTCACCGTTTCGGCGGTCTGAACGGCCGGGTACTTGCGCGATCCGCCCCGCCCGTGTGGACTACGGCCAATGCTTCGCGCACGCGCGTGGCTGAGACATTCCCAAAACATGATCAGGAGGCAACCCGTGAGCGCGACCGCGGACCACGCGGAGGAGCGGACGAACCCTGCCGCCAGGCTGGGGTTCCAGCCCGGGCAGGTGGTCCAGGAGATCGGCTACGACGACGACGTGGACCAGGAACTCCGTGAAGCCATCGAAGGCATTGTGGAGAGCGACCTGGTGGACGAGGACTACGACGACGTGGCCGACGCCGTTGTGCTGTGGTTCCGTGACGACGACGGCGACCTGACGGACTCGCTGGTCGATGCCACCACGTACATCGAAGAGGGCGGCGCGATCCTGCTCCTCACGCCGAAGACCGGCCGTTCGGGCTATGTGGAGCCGAGCGACATCTCGGAGGCCGCCACTACGGCGGGTCTGACGGCGTCCAAGAGCGTCAGCGTCGGAAAGGACTGGAGCGGCAGCCGGCTGGCCACGCCGAAGGCCGCCAAGTCCAAGCGTTAGTCGTTCGGACGGGGCGGGTCGACTGTTGTCGGCCCGCCCATCGGCATGTCCCGGTTCCTGCGTAGGGTGGGTCCACCCGAGAAGCCGCACGAAGGGACATCCACCACGATGGCGATCCAGGCCGGCGAGAAGGCCCCCGACTTCGAGCTCAAGGACAACCACGGCGCGAGCGTGAAGCTGTCCGACTTCCGCGGCGAGAAGAACGTCGTGCTGCTCTTCTACCCCTTCGCCTTCACCGGCGTGTGCACCGGCGAGCTGTGCGAGCTGCGCGACAACCTGCCGCAGTTCTCCGACCGCGACACCCAGCTGCTCGCCGTCTCCAACGACTCCATCCACACCCTGCGGGTCTTCGCCGAGCAGGAGGGTCTGGAGTACCCGCTGCTGTCGGATTTCTGGCCGCACGGCAACGTCTCGCGGGACTACGGCGTCTTCGACGAGGACAAGGGCTGCGCCGTACGCGGCACCTTCGTCATCGACAAGGAGGGCGTCGTGCGGTGGACCGTCGTCAACGGCCTGCCGGACGCGCGCGACCTGAACGACTACGTGAAGGCGCTCGACTCCCTGTGACGCCGGTCGGGCGTCATGTGCCCGACACCCGCTGAATTCCAGGCTTCAGGGCCTGGGTGGGGCGGGAACCCGTCACTAGGATCGACTCGTTGATCCGACATCCGAGCACAACGGGGCATCCCGCCCCAGAACACCAATGGAGGACTCGTGGGAGTCAGCCTCAGCAAGGGCGGCAACGTATCGCTTAGCAAGGAGGCGCCGGGCCTGACCGCGGTCATCATCGGTCTGGGGTGGGACATCCGCACCACGACCGGCACGGACTTCGACCTGGACGCCAGCGCGCTGCTGCTGAACAACTCCGGCAAGGTCGGCAACGACCAGCACTTCATCTTCTTCAACAACCTCAAGACGCCGGACGGCTCCGTCGAGCACACCGGCGACAACCTCACCGGTGAGGGCGAGGGTGACGACGAGCAGATCAAGGTCGACCTCGCCACCGTCCCGGCCGACGTAGAGAAGATCGTCTTCCCGGTCTCGATCTACGACGCCGAGACCCGCCAGCAGTCCTTCGGACAGGTGCGCAACGCGTTCATCCGCGTCGTGAACCAGGCCGGCGGCACCGAGATCGCCCGGTACGACCTGAGCGAGGACGCCTCCACCGAGACCGCCATGGTCTTCGGTGAGCTCTACCGCCACGGCGCGGAGTGGAAGTTCCGCGCCATCGGCCAGGGCTACGCCTCGGGCCTGCGCGGCATCGCGCAGGACTTCGGCGTGAACGTCTGAGCCGACGAGCTCAAGGTCTCACCACCCGGCGCCGCACGGTTTACGTGCGGCGCCGGACGTGCAGGACCACCTGAGAAACGACAGGGGAGGGAATCATGGGTGTCACGCTCGCCAAGGGAGGCAATGTCTCCCTGTCCAAAGCCGCACCGAACCTCACGCAGGTGATGATCGGGCTCGGCTGGGACGCGCGCTCCACCACCGGAGCCCCCTTCGACCTCGACGCCAGCGCTCTGGTGTGCAGCGGTGGGCGGGTGCTCGGGGACGAGTGGTTCGTGTTCTACAACCAGCTCAAGAGCCCGGACGGCTCGGTGGAGCACACCGGTGACAACCTCACCGGTGAGGGCGACGGCGACGACGAGTCGCTCCTGATCGACCTCTCCAAGGTGCCGTCGCAGTGCGACAAGATCGTGTTCCCCGTCTCCATCCACATGGCCGACGAGCGCGGCCAGACCTTCGGCCAGGTCAGCAACGCCTTCATCCGCGTCGCGAACCAGGCGGACGGCCAGGAACTCGCCCGCTACGACCTGAGCGAGGACGCCTCCACGGAGACCGCGATGATCTTCGGCGAGGTCTATCGCTACCAGGGCGAATGGAAGTTCAGGGCGGTGGGACAGGGGTACGCGTCGGGGCTGCGGGGCATCGCGCTCGACTTCGGGGTCAGCGTCTCATAACGCGTTATGAGCAAAATCCGGGGCCCGGTGGGGTATGGAGGGGGCCGGACTAGACTTCGGCTTCAAAAGTTCGTAAAGCCGGGTACGGCGCGGGGGAGCCCCGTACACACACGATTGGGTAGCCAGTGGTTCTGAAAACCTTCGGGTGGTCGTTCGCGGTCACCGCGCTCGGCCTGGTCGCAGCGGTTCTCTACGGAGGGTGGACCGCGTTCGGCGTCGTAGCGATCCTGTCCGTCCTCGAGATCTCGCTGTCCTTCGACAACGCGGTGGTCAACGCCGGGATCCTGAAGAAGATGAATGCCTTCTGGCAGAAGATCTTCCTCACGATCGGCATCCTGATCGCCGTCTTCGGCATGCGACTGGTCTTCCCCGTCGTGATCGTCGCGATCAGTGCCCAGCTGGGGCCGATCGAGGCCGTCGACCTCGCGCTCACCGACAAGGACCAGTACCAGCAGTACGTCACCGACGCCCACCCGTCGATCGCCGCCTTCGGTGGCATGTTCCTGCTGATGATCTTCCTCGACTTCATCTTCGAGGACCGGGACATCAAGTGGCTCGGCTGGCTGGAGCGCCCGCTGGCCAAGCTCGGCAAGGTCGACATGCTGTCGGTCTGCATCGCCCTGATCGTCCTGCTGATCTCCTCGATGACCTTCGGCGCCAACGCCCACCAGCACGGCGGCACCCACGCCGACAAGGCGGAGACCGTCCTGCTCTCCGGTGTCGCGGGTCTGATCACCTACATGATCGTCGGCGGCCTCTCCGGCTACTTCGAGGACAAGCTCGAAGAGGAGGAGGAGCGCGAGCACGAGGCCGAGGAGAAGGCCGCCCGCGAAGGCAAGCCCAAGTCGGCCGTCAAGCTGGCCGGCAAGGCCGCGTTCTTCATGTTCCTCTACCTCGAGGTCCTGGACGCCTCCTTCTCCTTCGACGGCGTGATCGGCGCCTTCGCCATCACCAACGACATCGTCCTGATGGCCCTCGGCCTCGGCATCGGCGCCATGTACGTCCGGTCCCTCACGGTCTACCTGGTCCGCGAGGGCACCCTCGACGACTACGTCTACCTGGAGCACGGCGCGCACTACGCGATCGGCGCGCTCGCCCTGGTCCTGCTCGTCACCATCCAGTACGAGATCAACGAGTTCATCACCGGCCTCATCGGTGTCGTGCTGATCGGCGCCTCCTTCTGGTCCTCCGTGCGCCGCAACCGCGCCATCGCGGCGGCCGAGGGAAAAGCCGGCTCGGACGAGAAGACTGAGGTCTCGTCCGGGGTGTGACACCCCTCCGGGTGAGGAACGCTCTGTGCGGGGCGGCTGCCGAGGCGAGTCCTCGGCGCCGCCCCGTCGGCTGTCACGGCCGTGGGACATGCGATGACCTGCGGTCTCCAAGTGAAGGTGGGGGGCGGAATGGGCCTGTTCGACGGACTCGGGCGCGGGCGGAACATGCAGTTCGACTCGGGCCACGCGGCAACGAACGCGATCGAGCTGACCAAGCGGCACGCGCAGATATCACTCACCAAGCAGGACGCGGCCACCGGCCATCTGCGCGTCAACCTGAGCTGGCGGATGCGCACGTCCGACATCGGCGGCCCGCAGCGCGAGAGCCTGCTGCGGCACCCCTTCCGGGCCCTCAAGCCACCTGAGGTCGTCGGCCACAGCCAGAGCATGGTCAACGTCGACCTCGACCTGGGCTGCCTCTACGAGCTCCAGGACGGCACCAAGGGCGTCGTCCAGCCCCTCGGCGGCTACTTCGGCGACGTCAACGCCCCGCCGTACGTCAAGCTCAGCGGCGACGACCGCTTCGGCTCCGGGTCCGGCGAGACGATGTACATCAACCTCGACCACCGCGACAACATCAAGCGGCTCCTGGTCTTCGTCTACATCTACGACCAGACACCCGCCTTCGACCGCACCCACGCCAGCGTCACCCTCTACCCGAGCAGCGGCCCGCGCATCGAGATCCACCTCGACGAACGCCAGCCGCAGGCACGCTCCTGCGCCGTCGTCATGATCGAGAAGATCAAGAACGACGAGATCATCGTGCGCCGCGAGGCGAAGTTCGTCTACGGCTTCCAGGCCGAGCTGGACCGGCTGTACGGGTGGGGCCTGCAGTGGGGCCGGGGCTACAAGACGAAGGTCGAGCGCTGAGGGCCCGCCTTTGAGAAGGCGGGCCCGCGGCTTCTCAGCGTCCGATGAACTGCGGGCCCTGCGGGGGCAGGCGGAAGTCCGGGTCGGGGGCCGCGGTGATCGGCGGCGGGTAGCCGTAGCCGGTCTGCGCCCCCGTGACGCCCGCCGCGGCAGGTGCCTGGGGGTAGCCGTACGCCGGCTGGGTGGTCGCGGGTTGCGGATAGCCGTACGCCGGCTGGGTCGTCGCCGGCTGCTGGGGCGGATACCCGTACGCGGGCTGCGCGGGGACGACGGTCGGCTGCTCCGGAGGCAGCGGCCTCGACACCTCGGGGGCGGGCTGCTGTGTGGTCGCCGCCGTGGTGGGCAGGCCCGTCGTCTCCTGCGCGGCCTCCGACTCGTCCACCGAGATGCCGTAGTCGGTCGCGAGCCCCTGGAGCCCGTTCGAATAGCCCTCGCCGAGCGCCCGGAACTTCCAGCCCTCGCCGCGCCGGTACAGCTCGCCGCAGATCAGGGCGGTCTCCTCGCCCGTCTCCGGCTTGACGTCGAAGTACGCCAGGGCTTCCGCCTCGGTGCCCGCCGCGTCGTACAGCAGGATGCGCAGCGCCTGTACGCGGTCGAACGGGATGCCGTCCGCCGATGCGACCAGCAGAATCCGGCTGACTCCCGACTCGACACCGGTGAGCTCTGTCTGGATCGTGTCGGTCAGGCCCTCGGCGACCCGCTTCTTGCCGAGCCGCCACACCTTCCCCGAGGGGTGCCGGGGCTGGTTGTAGAAGACGAAGTCCTCGTCGGAGCGCACACGACCGTCGGGGCCGAGGAGCAGCGCGGAGGCATCGACGTCCGGAACCCCCTGTCCGGTTGTCCAGCGCAGCACGGCGCGCACCGTGGTGGCTTCCAGCGGGACGTTCGACCCCTTCAGCATCGCGTGCGTCATGCGGTCATCCTGCCTTCTCGGTCCTGCTCACGACAACGCGGGGGCCGGGCGCCACGAGCGGCGCCGACGGCCGTCGCGGATTACCGTCGTCATGGCCGGGCCTGGCTGTGCTTGCCCGCGTTACCTGAAATTCATGCCTGATGGGAACCTCTGACATGGCCTTCTACGTACTATTACCGGCCACCTTTCGACGATTCGCAGGCCGCACGACCACCACGGGGGAGTTCCATGCGTCATTTCGGGCACATCGCCCCTGAGACGCGCACGCGTCTCTTCCACCGCGAGCCGTGCGTGTTCACGCCGGACTCCCCGGCCCGGCTGCTCGCGGCGGCCCTGGGCGCCACGCTCTACAGCCCTGCCACCCGGCCGCGCCTCGCCGACGACATCCTCAAGCAGGCCGGACGCGGTGTCGTCTCGATGGTGCTGTGCCTCGAGGACTCGATCGACGACGCGGACGTCGGCCCGGGCGAGGAGAACCTCGTCCGCCAGTTCAAGGCCCTCGACGGCCTCCCGGACGCGGACCTGCCCCTGCTGTTCATCCGGGTCCGTGCCCCCGAGCAGATCCCCGACCTGGTACGACGGCTCGGCACCTCCGCCCGGCTGCTGTCCGGATTCGTACTGCCGAAGTTCACCGCGGAGCGCGGCATCCCCTTCCTCGAGGCGCTGGCGAGCGCCGAGGCCGAAAGCGGCCGTCGGCTTTTCGCCATGCCTGTGCTGGAGTCGCCGGAGCTGCTCTACCGCGAGTCCCGTGTGGAGACCCTGGAGGGCATCTCCCGGGCCGTCGACAAGTACCGCGACCGCGTGCTGGCCCTGCGCCTCGGCGTGACGGACTTCTGCTCCTCCTACGGGCTGCGCCGAGGCCCCGACATGACGGCGTACGACGTGCAGATCGTCGCCTCCGTGATCGCCGACGTGGTGAACATGCTGGGCCGCGCCGACGGCACCGGCTTCACCGTGACCGGGCCGGTGTGGGAGTACTTCCGGGTCCAGGAGCGCATGTTCAAGCCGCTGCTGCGGCAGAGCCCCTTCCTCGAGGTGCAGGCCGCGGAACTGCGCGAGAAGCTGATCGAGCACGCCATGGACGGCCTGCTGAGGGAGATCTCCCTCGACCAGGCCAACGGCCTGCTGGGCAAGACCTGCATCCACCCCTCCCATGTGCTTCCGGTGCACGCCCTGTCGGTCGTCAGCCACGAGGAGTTCTCGGACGCCCAGGACATCCTGCGCCCCGAGCGGGGCGGCGGAGGTGTGCTTCGATCGTCGTACACGAACAAGATGAACGAGGTGAAGCCGCATCGGGCCTGGGCCGAGCGGACCCTGCTGCGTGCCGAGGTTTTCGGCGTGGCGAACGAGGACATCGGCTTCGTGGAACTGCTCGCCGCCGGCCTGCCCGGCTGACGCGGCCCGGCATCCGCGGGGCATCCGAAGAATCCGAACGGTTGGTGGAGAAGGCAGTGAACGAGGGGGTGTGCGGCGAGGTGCGCGACGAAGCGGGCGGTGTCTGGTCCGGCAGCTGGGTCGCGGAGCGGCTCGGCGTCGAGCTCGTCGGCGAGGACCGGCTGACCGACCTGCTGGGGCTGGCGCTGCGGCGCAACCCCAAGCGGGCCCATCTGCTGGTGTCGAACGTGCTGGGCAAGCATGTGCCGCAGTCGCCGTCCGTCGTCTACGGCCACGGCGTCGAGCTCGGCCGCCGGGTGCGAGCGCTGCTGGGCGAGGAGGAGTCGGCCCGGGCGGTCGTCCTCGGCTACGCGGAGACCGCGACCGGCCTCGGCCACTCCGTCGCCGACGGGCTGGGCCTCGCGCCCTACCTGCACTCCACGCGCCGCCCCGTCGCGGGTCTCGCGCCCGCCGGCGGCTTCGAGGAGGCCCACTCCCACGCGACCTCGCATCTGCTGCTGCCGGAGGATCCCGCGCTGCTGTCCGGGGACGGGCCGCTGGTCCTGGTCGACGACGAGTTCTCCACCGGGAACACGGTGCTGAACACTGTCCGTGATCTTCATGGACGGTATCCGCGGCGGAGGTATGTCGTGGTGGCGCTGGTGGACATGCGGTCGGCGGAGGACGCGGGGCGGCTGGAGGGGTTCGCGCGGGAGATCGGGGCGCGGGTGGATCTCGTGGCTGCGGCTTCCGGGACGGTGCGGCTGCCTGAGGGGGTGTTGGAGCGGGGGCAGGAGTTGGTGGCGCGGTACGAGTCCGTCCTAGGGGCGCGGGGAACTGCGCGAACAACCCCCACCGGCCCGCACCCGGACGACAACCGCACAGTCATAGACCTGCACTGGCCGGCCCACCTGCCGGACGGCGCCCGGCACGGGTTCACCCCGGCCCATCGGGAACAGTTGGAGGCCGCCCTGCCCGGCATGGCCGCCAGGATCGCCGACGCGCTGCCCGCAGACGCCCGCCGCGTGCACATCCTCGGCTTCGAAGAGCTGATGTACGCCCCCCTCCGACTCGCCGCCACGCTGGAGCGGACCGCGCCGGACATCGAGGTCCGTTACTCGACCACCACCCGCTCACCCGTCCTGGCCGTCGACGACCCCGGCTACGCGATACGCACCCGCCTCGCCTTCCCCGCCCACGACGACCCCGCGGACGGCCCGGGCGAACGGTACGCCTACAACGTCGCCGGCGCCGGCTTCGACGCCGTCGTCGCGGTGGTCGACTCGGCCGGGGACACCCCCGCACTGCACGCGCCCGACGGTCTGCTGGCCCGGCTCGCCGCGCACACGCCGCGGGTCCTGCTCGCCGTCATACCGTCGTACGCCCCCGAAAGGCCCTCCATGCTGCCCGAGCCCCTGCGCGGCCCCGACTTCTCCTCGTACGCGCCCGAGGAGGTCGGCTGGCTGCTCCAGGACCTCTCGGACGTGACGCTGGAGGCGCCGACCGAGGAGCGCGAGGAGGCCATCCAGAGCGGCGGCGCGCACTACGCGGAGTCGCTGCCCGTGGAGTACCAGCCGAGCGAGCAGTACCAGGAGCTGTTCCACGCCGCGCTGGCGGAGTCGGCGGCCCGTATCGCCCAGGCGGTCGGCGTGGTCACGGAGACGGTCCTCGCCGAGCGGGGGCCGCGCCCGGTGCTGGTCTCCCTGGCCCGGGCGGGAACCCCCGTCGGCATCCTGATGCGCCGCTGGGCCCGGTACCGCCACGGCCTCGACCTGCCGCACTACGCCGTCTCGATCGTCCGGGGCCGCGGCATCGACGCCAACGCGCTGCGCTGGCTCGCCGCGCACCACGACCCCCGGGACGTCGTCTTCGTCGACGGCTGGACCGGCAAGGGCGCCATCACCCGCGAACTCGCCCAGGCCCTGGAGGAGTTCGAGAAGTCCGACGGCATCACCGGCTTCAGCCCCGAGATCGCGGTCCTGGCCGACCCGGGCTCCTGCGTACGGATCTACGGCACCCGCGAGGACTTCCTCATCCCCTCCGCCTGCCTCAACTCCACGGTGTCCGGCCTGATCTCGCGGACCGTGCTGCGGGCGGACCTGGTCGGTCCGCACGACTTCCACGGCGCGAAGTTCTACCGCGAACTCACCGGCACCGACGTCTCGGTGACCTTCCTGGACGCCGTCTCCGCCCGCTTCCCCGAGGTCGAGGACGCGGCCTGCGCCCAGGCCAAGGACCTGCTCGCCGCCGACCGTTCGCCCACCTGGGAGGGCTGGGCCGCCGTCGAGCGCATCTGTGAGGAGTACGGCATCCACGACGTGAACCTCGTCAAGCCCGGCGTCGGCGAGACCACCCGGGTGCTGCTGCGCCGCGTGCCCTGGAAGGTCCTGGCCCGTGCCGGGGCGGGCAGCGACCTCGACCATGTACGCCTGCTGGCCGAGCAACGCGGCGTGCCCGTCGAGGAGGTCGCCGAACTGCCCTACACCTGCGTCGGGTTGATCCACCCCAAGTACACCCGGGGCGCGACCGGCGCCGACGGCAAGGCGGTGTCGGTCTGATGCCCGTACTCGTCGCGAGCGACCTCGATCGCACCCTGATCTACTCCGCCGCCGCCCTGGCGCTGACCATGCCGGACGCCCGGGCGCCCCGGCTGCTGTGCGTGGAGGTGCACGAGAGCAAGCCGCTGTCGTACATGACGGAGACGGCGGCCCGGCTCCTCACCGACCTGGGCGACGCGGCCGTGTTCGTGCCGACGACGACCCGGACGCGCAAGCAGTACCAGCGCATCAACCTGCCGGGCCCCGCCCCCACGTACGCGATCTGCGCGAACGGCGGCCAGCTCCTGGTGGACGGTGTCTCCGACCCCGACTGGCACGCCCGGGTGACCGCACGGCTGGCCGACCAGTGCGCGCCCCTCGCCGAGGTGCAGGAGCACCTGCTGAGGGCCGCCGACCCGGTCTGGGTGCGCAAGCACCGCGTCGCCGACGACCTGTTCGCCTACCTCGTCGTCGAGCGGGAACTGCTCGACGAGGAATGGGTGAAGGAACTCGCGGTGTGGGCGGAGAACCGCGGCTGGACCGTGTCCCTCCAGGGCCGCAAGATCTACGCCGTTCCCAAGCCGCTCACCAAGAGCGCGGCGATGCGCGAGGTCGCCCGCCGGACCGGCGCCGACCTCACCCTCGCCGCCGGCGACTCCCTGCTCGACGCCGACCTGCTCCTCGCGGCCGACCAGGGCTGGCGCCCGGGCCACGGGGAGCTGGCCGACACCGACTGGACGGCTCCCGCGGTCAGGGCGCTTCCCGAACGGGGTGTTCTCGCCGGGGAGCGGATCCTGCGGGAGTTCCTTGCCGCCGCCGGCCGGAGCCCGGGCGGCGCAGCGCCCGCAGCGCGATGAACACCAGCAGCGCGAGCGCCGCCCCGGCGAGGACCACCTTGGAGTAGGCGGAGACGATGTCGGTGACCTGGTGCCAGTTCGCGCCCAGGGTGTAGCCCGCGAGCACGAACACCGTGTTCCAGATCGCGCTGCCCAGGGTGGTCAGGCCCAGGAACACCGGCAGCCGCATGCGCTCGACACCCGCCGGTACGGAGATCAGGCTGCGGAAGATCGGGATCATCCGGCCGAAGAACACGGCCTTCGTGCCGTGCCGCAGGAACCACGCCTCGGTCCGCTCGATGTCCGAGATCTTCACCAGCGGCAGCCGGCCCGCCATCGCCACCGTCCGGTCACGGCCGAGCAGCGCCCCGATGCCGTACAGCGCGAGCGCGCCGATCACCGAGCCGGCCGTCGTCCACAGCAGGACGGCGATCAGGCTCATCCGCCCGCTGCTCGCGGCGAACCCGGCGAGCGGCAGGATCACCTCGCTGGGCAGCGGCGGGAACAGGTTCTCCAGGGCGATGGCGAGACCGGCACCCGGTGCGCCCAGCGCGTCCATGAGGTCGTTGACCCACTGCGGTCCGGCGTCCGCCGCGATGACTGTCATGCCGACCACGCTAGGGAAACGAAGCTGAAGGGCTCCTGAGGAAAGAGGTCAGCCGCAGCAGCCGCCCCCGCAGCAACCCCCGCCGCCACCGCCCGCGCCGGGTGCCGGGGCCGGGGCGGAGGCCGAGCCGGCCACCGCGACCGTGGAGAGGAGCTTCACGGTGTCGTCGTGACCCGACGGGCACGCCGCGGGAGCGGAGGACTCCGCCATGGGACGGCTCAGTTCGAAGGTGTCGCCGCAGGTCCGGCAGCGGTACTCGTAGCGAGGCATGCGCACAGGGTATCCGGCGTGGTCAAGGCCCGGTGGCGCCGCGTTCCTCGCGGATCAGGGAGACCACGCGGGCCACGGCCCGGCGGACCGCCTCCGTCTCCGTGAGGAAGTGCCAGTAGTCGGGGTGGCGGCCGTCGAGGGTGGCGATGGCGCGGTCCAGGCGGGACACGGCGTCGTCCAGGGGGCGGGCGTGCCGCGGGTCGGGGGTGTTGCGGCCGGCCATGGCGAGGCGCTGGGCGTCGCGGATGGCGAAGCGGGTGCGCTCGATCTCCTGCTGGGGGTCCTTCTGCACCGCGTTCAGGCGGTGCAGGCGGTCGCCGGCGGCCGAGACGGCCTCGTCGGTGCTGTTCAGCAGGGCCCGTGCGGTCGACAGCAGGGCCGTCGCGTCGGCCCAGCGCTGCTCGGCGCGGGCGGTCCGGGCCTCGGCCAGCTTGCTCTCGGCCTGGCGGACGTGTTCGGCGGCGTCGTCGGGGACGCGCTGGAGGTCCTGCCAGCAGGCCGCGGTGAAGCGGCGGCGGAGTTCGCTCAGGATCGGGTCCACCTGCTCGGAGCGGGTGGTCAGGGCCTGCGCGCGGGTGCGCAGGGAGACGAGCCGGTGGTCGATCTCGGCGGCGCGGTCCGGCAGCCGCTCGGCCTCCACACGGATCGCCTCGGCCTCCCGGGTGATCCGCTCGGCCCGCTCCAGGGTCTCCGGCACGCCATGCCGGCCGGCGCCCTGGTTCAGCTTGGTCAGCTCCGGGGAGAGGACGGCGAGCCGGGCGGCGAGGTCGTCCGCCTTCAGATTGGACGCTCGGACGGCGTCGAGGGCGTTGGAGGCGCCGAGCAGGGCCTGGCGGGCGCGCTCGACGGCGGGTGCGAGGCGGGCCAGCTGGGTCTCGGCCTTGCCGAGCAGCGGGCCGAGGCCGTCGGCGAAACGGTCCAGCTCCTGCTTGACCCGGCCCAGTTCCTCCTTGGCGGCGGTCAGCTCGGTGCGGGCGCGGGAGGCGGTCGAGGCCTCGAGGTCGTCGCGGTCGAGGTCGTGGGCGTCGACGGCGTTGATGTACCGGTGGCTGACCTCGTCGATACGGCCGCCCAGGGCGTCGAAATCGGCGACGGCACGCCGGGCGGCGGGGGAGTCGTCGACGGCGTTGATCGTCTCTATCGAGATGCGCAGGTCGCGCTGGGCGGTGTCCAGCTCGTAGAAGGCGGCCGCCGCGGCGTCCTTCGCGGCCTGGGCCTCGGCCCGCTGGCTCTCGGCACGGCCGCCGAACCAGCGCCGGGTGCCGCCGCCCGCGAAGGTGGCGGGCAGCGCCAGCGCGGCCACCAGCGGCAGCGCCATCAGGGTGAGCGTGTCCCGCAGCGCACGGCCCGGGGTGCGGGGGAGCGGGCGGCGCGGGCTGTGCGCGCGCGGCACCGACGGCGAATCCGGCTGCCTTGGTGTCGCCGTCACATCCCTCTCCCGTGCTGTTGTCCACCCTGCCCGGTGTCATTCTCCCACCGGTTGAGGACGAACACACGGGCCGGTCAGTTCGCTGTCCGGACCGTCACATTGCCGTCGCCGGTCCGGGCGGACACCACATGGGAGCTGCTCTCGTCCCGGGGCACGGACACATCCGCCCCGCCGTCGCCGGTCTCGGTGGTCACGCGGTACTTCGCCTCGGGCAGCGCGATGGTCACGGAACCGTCGCCGCCGCGGGACTCCACGCGGTCCGGTACGACGCCCAGTTCGAGGCGGGCCGAGCCGTCGCCGGTGTGGGTGCGGATGTCACGGGAGGAGACCTGCGCGCGGATGGATCCGTCGCCGGTGCGCAGGTCCAGGGGCCCGGTGGTGTCGGTGACGCGGACGGAGCCGTCGCCCGTACGAATGCTCAGGGGGTCCCGGAAGCCCCGGGCACGCACGCTGCCGTCGCCGTCCTGGACCTTCACGGTGATGCCCCGGGGCACCTCGATGCGGTGCTTGGCCGCGCAGTCCGCGACGACGCCGGAGCACTTCAGCCGCAGCACCAGCCGGTCGTCCCGCATCGACCAGGTGACCTTGGGCTCCTTGCCGACGACGACCGAGCCCTTGAACCACCGGGTGACCTCGATCTTCCCCGCCGCGTTCTCGTCGGCGGCGACGATCTCCAGGGCCGAGTCGTCGGAGTCGACGGTCAGGGTGCGCCCCTGGAGGCCGAAGGACCGCAGCTCGGGATCGGTGTCGTCCCCGGCGGACGCCCCACAGGCACTGAGCCCGCCGACGAGAACGGCCACGGCACCGGCGACGGCGATCGCGCGGACGGAAGCGGTGCGGGTGGTGCCGGCGGTGCGGATGGTGCGGGCCATGACGATCTCCCCCTGGGCGGACGACGAGCGCTCCCTGAGCGCTCTACGACCGTATGGATCCGGGGCCCGCGCGGGGATCCGGGCCACTCCCGGATCAAGGGTGGGGTTATCCCCCGGGGCTCCCTCACGAACAAGGGTTTGCGAGACGGTGCCCCGGGCAATGTAGGCTGTCGACTCGTCCTGGGCATGTGGCCTGGGAAGCCGGGTGCGTAGCTCAGGGGTAGAGCGCCTGCCTTACAAGCAGGATGTCGGCGGTTCGAAACCGTCCGCGCCCACCGGATCATCGAAAAACGCCCCGGGCCGATATCGGCCCGGGGCGTTTCTCTACTATGGGCACCGTGAACAGCCCCCTCCAGCGTGCCCCGCGGCAAGTCGTGCGGCGGTGGCGTGTGTTGTGTGTGCTGGGGCTGTTGGCGGGGTTGCTGGGGATGCATGGGCTGGCGCCCGGTGGGGGTGTCCCGCAGGGGATGCACGTGCCGAACAGTCACGCACCTCAGACGCACTCCCAGGCCATGCCCTACGCGCACTGCGGTGGCGGGTCCGTCCATCATGCCGACGCGACCTGTGCGTCGGGTGCCCTGAGCGGTGGGCCGGTGTTGCCCCCGCTCGTTCCCGACCCGGTCCCTGCGGGCGCGGGGGAGGGCGCCGTACGGGTGTTGGCGGTCGCGGAGGCGGAGGGTGCGCGTGCACCGCCGTCCCTCGCCGAGCTTCAGCTTCTGCGGATTTAGACACCGCGCACGCATCGCGCCGGGGGCGAGGCCCCTACCGGTGCGGTGCGTCGACGTGTCCGGAATCCCCTTTCCCTCCTTGCAGAAGCAGGAGTTCACAGATGAACAGCACGTACAGCATCCGTACCCTCACGCGCCGGGCCGCCCTCGTGGTGGCGGCCGGTGCCGGCGCGTTCCTCCTCGCCGCGTGCGGCGGGGACGGCGGCGACGGCGGCGGCAGTGCGCACAACGCCCAGGACGTCTCCTTCGCGCAGGGCATGATCCCGCACCACCGGCAGGCGCTGGAGATGGCGCGGCTGGCCGAGGGGCGGGCCGCGTCCGGTGCGGTCAAGGACCTGGCGGCTCGGGTCGAGAAGGCGCAGGACCCGGAGATCAGGACCATGACCGGCTGGCTGGAGCAGTGGGGCGAGGACGCCCCCGGGGCTGAGGGCGGCATGGATCACTCCGCAGCGGGCCACTCCGGCATGCCCGGGATGATGGGCGGCGAGGACATGGCCGAGCTGGAGAAGGCCGAGGGCAAGGCCTTCGACACGAAGTTCCTGGCCCTGATGGTCGAGCATCACGAGGGTGCCGTGAAGATGGCCGCCCTTGAGGAGAGCGAGGGCCGGTACGGGCCCGCCAAGGCCATGGCCGGTGACATCGTCGCCGCGCAGAACGCCGAGATCGGCCAGATGAACAAGCTCCTGGGCAAGAGTCGCGGCTGACGCCCCCCGCGGTTACGAGGCTCCGTCGGTCTCCTCCGGCGGAGCCTCGTGCGCGTGCTTCAGCAGGGAGCGGGCCATCACCCGCTCGGGGCCGGTGAGTTCGGACCAGTAGCGGTGCGTGCTGATGAACACCGCGAGTTCGTGCTCCCGCCGGCGGAGCTTCTCCACCTCGGCCTGTTCGTCGGCGCTCCAGCCGGGGGAGGCGGGGCGCTCGACCTTGCGCCAGCCGTTGTCGTCGCTGAAGCCGTCCACCGGCTCCACCGACCAGGGCAGCCGCTTCAGCAGGACCGACAGCTCGGCGCGGACCTGATGGAGTTCCTCCTGACCGGCGAGGAGGTCACTCGGAAAGTCATAGGTCGTAGCCACGACCCAATGATACGCCTGTTCGAATTTGAGTGGCGAGTCTCTTCCCGTGGTTCACGCGAGCCTGTGCTCTCCCGACAGCTCGCCCACCACCCGGGCCGTCACCGGAGCCGGAACGCCGTGCCGCTCGGCCGCGCGGAGCAACGCGCCGCCGATGGCGTCCAGTTCGAGGGGGCGGCCCGCCTCGGCGTCGCGTTGCATCGACGACTTCGTCGAGGGCGGGAAGGCGTCGTAGCGGGCGAGGGCCTGGGCCGGATCGGCCGGGCCGCCGCACGCGCGGCTGATCGCGGCCGTCTCCTCCACCAGGGCCGTCAGCTCGTCGCGGTGACGGGTGCGGACCTCGCCGAGGGGGAGGCCGTAGTGCGTGGTGAGCAGGGCGAAGGGGGCCAGGAACGACATCTTCGCCCACAGGGTCGCCGCCTCGTCGTCCTGGACGCGGGTGGCCGGTCCGGCGGCGGTGAGGGCCTCGGCGAGGGTGTCGAGGCGGGCGCGGGGCACCGCCGTACCGGTCAGGTCGATCTCCGCGAAGGGGCTGCCGTGTTCGATGGCGCCCGGGGCGGTCCGGGTCGACTCGACGCGGATGACGGCCGGGGCGACGCGGTCCGGGCGGTAGCGGGTGCGCAGGGCCGCCGGGTGTTCGACGCCGTTCAGGAACGGTACGAGGAGGCCGTCGGCCAGTGCGGGTGCGGGGACGCGCGTCAGGGCGGCGTCGAGGGAGGTGTGCTTGACGGTCACCAGGCACGCGTCGACCGGTTCACGCAGCTCCGTGTCCGCCTCGACCGGGGCCGTGAAGTCGCCGAAGTGCGTGCTGCGGACCCGGATGCCGTCCGTGCGCAGGGTCCGGGCCGTCTCCTCGCCGGACAGGCAGATCACGCGGTGGCCGGCGCGGGAGAGCAGCGCGGCGAGCAGGCCGCCCACGCCGCCGGGGCCCAGGACGGCCACGCTGAGTTCGTTCCTCATGTCGGGTTCCTCTCGTCGGTCGGCCCCGGAGTGGTGGCCGCCTCGCGGAGATCATGACAGTGGTCGCTGTCGTACGGGGGCCGAAAGGGTGAGACTGGGGGCATGTGCCGGAGCATCAAGACACTTCGTCCCCCCGCGATGGCCGAGGAGGCCACGGCGGACGACATTCGGGCTGCCGCGTTGCAGTACGTGCGGAAGGTCTCGGGATTCCGTGCCCCCGCCGCTCACAACCAGGAGGTGTTCGACCGCGCCGTGGAGGCCATCGCCGAGGCCACGGAGGAGTTGCTGGACGGACTGGAGATCCGCGGCGCCGCCCCTCGCCGCGCGAGCTGAGGTCCAGCGGCCCTCACGAAGACAGTTCCTACGACGCTTCCGACGGCTGCGGCGCCCTCTTCATGACGTACGCCGCCCCGGCCCCCGCCCCGAACAACGCCCCCACCGACACCGCCGTCGCCAGCCAGCTCGCGCCCAGCCAGTGGGCGCCGAACCAGCCCAGGGCGACGCTGTACGCGGCCCAGGTCAGGCCGGCCAGGGCCGACCAGGGGAGGAAGTCGCGGGCGCGGCGGTGGGCGGCGCCCGCGCCGAGGGAGACGACCGAGCGGCCGGCGGGAGCGAAGCGCGCGAGGACGACGAGCGCGCCGCCGCCCCGGGCCAGCGCCGTGCCGAGACGTTCCTGCGCGGCGGTCAGGCGCCGGGAGCGGGAGATCGCCCGGTCCAGACGGGCGCCGCCCCGCCAGGCGAGGCGGTAGGCGACCAGGTCACCCAGGACGGAGGCGGTGGCCGCGCAGAGGGTCAGTGCCAGGATGTCGGGCACATCGGTCGCCGTGCCCGCGGCCGCCGCCGTGGCCACCGTGATCACCAGGACGCCGCTGGGCAGCACCGGCAGGAACACGTCGAGCAGGATGGACAGGGCCACCACCGCGTAGATCCATGGGCTGCCGATCAGCGACCCCACCTGCTCCAGCACCGCAACTCCCCGTGAATCCCCCGTGGGCCAGACCGTGCCGCGATGTCGCACGGGGAGCGGCAGGAATGGCCATGACAGCCATACAGCGTACGCCTGGGGTGTGACGGGCCGTTCACGGGGTTCGCCCTGAGTCGTCACCCGGCTGCCATGTCCCGGAGGGCGCCGGGCGCGGGTGTCCCGTAGCAACAGAAGGGCTGAATCAGACACAAGGCGAGGAACGGTACACACCATGCTGGCAGGGATATGCGCGAGCGCCGTCGTGACGGCTTTGTTCGCCGGTGGTCCGGTCGGTGCCGGGGCTGTCGAGGGTTACTCGGTGCGGGCGCAGGCCCGGTTCGACGTGCCCGGCGCGGCGGACCGGCCGGTGGCGCTGACGTACGACAGGAGTCTTGTTCCGGTGGGCTCGTGGATCGAGGTTCGTCAGCACACCGCGCCCGGCGGCCCGACGACCGTACGGCTGAAGGTGGCCGGCATGAAGCCCGGCCACGCCTACGGCGTCCATGTGCACCAGAAGCCCTGCGGCGCCGACCCGGAGGCCGCCGGCGGGCACTACCAGCACCGGCCGTCCGGCGAGGCGCACCATGTCAGCCCCGAGAACGAGGTCTGGCTGGACTTCACGGCCGACCGGCGCGGCGCGGGTGCGGCGAGTGCCCGGCACGACTGGGGCTTCCGGCCGGGCGAGGCGTCCTCGGTCGTGATCCACGACGTGCCCGGCGGCGCAGGGGCCCGGGCGGCCTGCTTCACGGTGCCGTTCGAGCCGGTGGGCAGGGACGAGTAGACGACGCGCCGGACAGCGGAACGGCGCCCTCCCCAGGCAGGGAAGGCGCCGTTCTCCGTGGTGGTGTCCGGGCGGCTCAGGCGGTCACCGGCGTCTGCTCCGTGGACTGCCGGCCCTGCGTGGAGGTGCGGCGCTCCAGCAGCCGGTCCACCCCGAACGCGCCGGAGCCCGTGAAGATCAGCAGGAACATGGCCCAGCAGTACATGGCCGCGCCCTCGCCGTTGTTCTCGATGGGCCACAGGCCCTCGGGCTGGTGGACCTTGAAGTACGCGTAGGCCATCGCGCCGGAGGATATGAAGGCCGCGATGCGGGTGCCCAGGCCCAGGAGCACCAGGATGCCGCCGACGAGTTCGATGACGGCCGCGTACCAGTTGGGCCAGGCGCCGGTCGCCGCGGTACCGCCCTTGCCGTCCGCACCTCCGAGGACGCCGAAGAGCGCGACGGCGCCGTGGCAGGCGAACAGCAGGCCGATGACGATCCGGAACAGTCCGAGAGCGTACGGCTGAGCGCCGTTGAGGCGTGCGGTCATGTGGGGGACTCCTTCGGGCGGCCGGCCAGGGGAGGCCGGTCGGGGGACAGAACCGATGAGTAACCCACGTTAGGTGTGCCTAATTGATGCTTGCAAGTTCAACATTTGGCCACTGGTTTACCTCCGTTTGGGTGTCACTTCCGGCCGCAACCGCACGTAGAGCGGCTCTGGCGACCGCATCCGCGTCCGAAAGCGTGACCGAATCCACACCCGGGCGGGCCCCCGCGGCGGTCACCCAGTGCACACCCTCTGTAGGAACTCCGAAGGCGAACCGCCTTGTGTGTGCGACACCTTGACGATCCATCAGGCGATAAGGGCGCGGTGTGACGTCCAAACCGCCTGTCTCGTAACCGTCGGCGGTGTGCGGGCGGCACTGGCCCGTCCGCAGCAGCCCGGCGAGGAGTCCGTCGGCCGTCCTCCGCAAGTCGGCCTCCGGCAGGCGGGCCTCTATGAGGGTTGTCACACGGGCGACCGAGCCCGGCACCTCGGGTGAGCGCACCGCCCAGGCCCCGTCCTCCTCCGCCACCTCCAGACGCGGCCCGAGCACCTCCACCACCCCCGCCTCCATCAGAGCCACGAGCTCCTCGATGCGGCGCCGGGGCGGGCCGATGGACAGGAAGGCGTTGAGCGGGGTGTACCAGCGGTCCAGGTGGTCCCGCCGGGACGCGCCGGCGAGTCCCCCGTGGTCGACGATCAGCCGGAGTTCGTTGCGCAGGTCGCGCAGCACGTCGAGGGCCGCCTTCAGCGGGCCCCGGACATTGCCCAGGGCGGCCTGCGCGGCGTCCTCGCGCAGATACGACAGCAGCCAGTCGCGCCACTCGCCCAGGTGCGCGAAATCCCGTCCCGCGTGCGGGCGGGACACCCGCTCCCAGCTCCAGCGGTCGGCGCCGGGCACCCCGAACTCGTCCAGCAGCACGGCCTCCCGGGAGTCGCCGTGCGGTACGGCCACGAAGCGATCGGTGAACTCCGCGCACTGACCCGCGGCGGCACCGGACCGCCGGAGCAGCGCGGCGTAGTAGACCGTCTCGACCTCCTTCGCCACCAACGGCCATATCTCCGCGAGGAAGTCGGGCGCCTCCCCGGAGTCCGCGCGCTTGCGGAAGCCCGCGATCGTCTCCGGCGTGAGGACGAGCGGGACGTGCCGGCCGTACGGCCCCTTCGCGTTGTCGCCGCGTGCCTGGTACGGGATGCCGCGCCGCGAACCGGCGTACAGCCGCGGTTCCCGGCCCGAGGGGAGATAGCGCAGGCCGCCCCGGGTGTCCTGGACGAAACGGCCGCCGCGGCCGGTCGTCAACAGGGCCATGTGGTCGAAGAAGTTGAGGCCGAGCCCGCGCAGCAGGACGGGCTCGCCGGCGGGGATGGAGGACAGGTCGACGTCGGCCGGGTTGGCGGGCGGGATGTGGCGCAGGCCGTGCCGGGCGGCGTGGGCCGCGAGGCGCCGCCCGGCCGGGTCCGCTGCCGCCGGGAGGTGGCCCTGCGCCAGGACCACCGCGGAGAGGCCGGTCAGGGTGCGGCCGTCGTCGAGGGCGAGGGCCTGCCGGCCGCCCGGGGTGTCGTCGAGCCGGACCGCGCGGGCCCGGTGCGTCTCGACACGCACGTTCGGCGGCGCGTCCCGTACGGCCCTGGCGAACACCCACTCCAGATAGCGGCCGTAGTCGGCCCGGCTCGGGTACTCGTCCGGGCCCAGCGTGCCGCGCGCCCACTCGTACAGGCTGGGCCCCGGGCGGACCGGGCCCGAGCAGTCCACGCTGTCGTCGGTGAACAGGGTCACCTGGCAGGCCACGGTGTTCATCAGCAGCTCGGACGACTGGGCGGTGCGCCAGACGCGGCCGGGTCCCGGCGGGTCCGGGTCGATCACGTGGACCGTCAGCCGGGCACCGGCAGGGAGAAGTTCCTGGGCGGAGGCGCAGAGACGTTCCAGGACGCTGGTGCCCCGTGGCCCGGCGCCGACCAGGGCGACGGAGACCGGTGCGGGTGTCTCGGCCGGTACGGGTTCCTCGGTCGACGCAGACAAGGGTGGTACTCCCGGGCGTGTGGGGCGCGTGTCGGCGGTCCGCCGGTCGGGAAGCGGACGGTCCGCCTCATCATGCCGTCGCCGGGAGCGGGAACCGATGTCCGTGGGGAAGGATTGACACTCGCTGTGGGATGCGTCACAAGCATCACGGGACACGCCGGTCGCAAAGGGGTGGAACAGGCGTGTTACGGGGCAAGTTCGGAGTCCAGGAGCGTCGTCAGCCGAGGGCCCGCCCCCTGCCGCGCCTTGGCGTGCTCCAGCCGCAGCCGGGCCGAACGGCCGCGCAGGGTCAGGGTCATGAGCTGGTTGCCGAACCAGGGGCCGCCCGTCTTGCGCCAGGTGACCGGCGGACGGGGGAGCCGCCCGTGCCGGGCCAGGCCGCGTCCGAGGGTGCGCGCCAGCGCGGTCCAGCCGATGCGGAAGCCCATCCGGATCGACAGCGGGACGGAGTTGTGGACGGGGGAGCAGACGAGCTGCACCACCCGGGCGTCGGGCCCGGGGCCGGGCCACGAGGGCTCGGCGATGTAGGCGTGGTGCACGTCCCCGGACAGCACGCACACCGTCGCCGGCGCGTCCCGCCCCGAGCCGGCCTCGGCGATCAGCTCCGCCAGCCCGGCGAAGGACTCGGGGAACGCCGACCAGTGCTCCAGATCGGCGGCCCGCCGTACCTTCTCCCCGAACCGCGCCCAGCGCTCGCCTCGTTCACCCCGGCACAGCGCCGCGTTCCACCCTTCGGCGTCGTGCACCAGATGCGGCAGCAGCCAGGGCAGCGAGGTGCCGATGAGGAGGTGGTCGTAGGCCTCGGGCGTGTCCCGTACCTGCTCGCGCAGCCAGGCCTCCTCGCCCGGGTCGAGCATCGCGCGGCCGTCCTCGGCGAGGACACGGGCCGCCCGGCTGTCCACCATCAGCAGGCGTACGCGCCCGAAGTCGCGCCGGTAGCTCCAGCGGGCCGTGGTCGCGTCCGCGTCGGCCCGGGCCGCGAAGGCGCGCAGCACGTCGGTGCCGTCGGGGACCTCGCGGACGCCCTCGTACACCGGGTCGGCCGCCAGTTCCTCCAGGGAGAGGTTGCCGAGGTGCTGGTGGACCCAGTACGACATCAGGCCGCTCAGCAGCCGCTCCTGCCACCAGTCGGTGGCGCGCATGTCGGTGAGCCAGGCGGCGGAGGTGTTCCAATCGTCGATCACGTCGTGGTCGTCGAAGATCATGAAACTGGGCACGGTGGACAGCAGCCAGCGGATGCGCGGGTCGAGCCACGACTCGTAGTAGAGGTGCGTGTATTCCTCGTAGTCCGCGACCCCGTCGCCCGGCGGGTCGCTCAGGTCGCGGCGGGCCGCCAGCCAGCGCTGGGTGCCGTCGGACGTCTCGTCGGCGTACACCTGGTCGCCGAGCAGCAGCAGGACGTCGGGCCGCTCACCCTCCGGGTCGGCCGCGAGACGGGTGGCGAGCGCGTCCAGGGCGTCCGGGCCTACGGGATCGTGCCCGCCCGCGGGAGGGGCGGCCCACCGGCAGGAGCCGAAGGCGACACGGAGGCCGTCCTGCGGGCCCGGCGCGTGGATCGCCGAGGGCGGGAAGGGGGAGCCGGGCAGCGGCCATACGCGGGTGCCGTCGAGGAGGACCTCGTACGTCGTGGTCGTACCGGCGGTGAGGCCGGTCACCGGGATCAGCGCGTAGTGATGCCCCGCGATCTGGAAGGTGTGGGCCGAGCCTCCGGCGCCGTCGGCGCAGCGCACCTCGGTGGAGCACGGACGGCTCGTCTCGACCCATACGGTCGCGGACGAGCCGTCGGTGTACCTCAGCAGTGGTCCGAGGCGCAGTCCGGCCATGATGGTCCCCTCTCCGTCGCCCCGTACGGTACGGAACGACTGAGGTCAGCGGGGAGATCCCGGCCGGAAATACCTGGGTGTCAGCAGCTCGCGAGATAGTTCGTCAGCGCGGACTTCTCGGCGGAGTCGACCGAGAGGCCGTAGTAGTACTTCACCTGCACCCAGGCGCGGACGTAGGTGCAGCGGTACGCCGTCCGGGAGGGCATCCAGGTGGCCGGGTCCTGGTCGCCCTTGGCCTGGTTGACGTTGTCGGTGACCGCGATGAGCTGCGGGCGGGTCAGGTCGTTGGCGAAGGACTGGCGGCGGGACGTCGTCCAGGAGTCGGCGCCGGAGTCCCATGCCTCGGCCAGCGGGACCAGGTGGTCGATGTCGACGTCGGCGGCGGCGGACCAGGTGGCGCCGTCGTAGACGGAGTACCAGCTGCCGCTGGTGGCGGCGCAGGAGGAGTTCTGCTGGACGTTGGTGCCGTCGCGCTTGAGGACGACCTCGCGGGTGTTGCAGGCGCCGGACTGGGTGATCCAGTGCGGGAAGAGGTCGCGGTCGTAGCCGGTGCGGTCCTCGGTGGCCACGGTGAGCGAGGACAGGTAGGTGCGGGCGGTGGCCGCGCTGACGGGCGTGGGGAGGGCGGCGGAGGCGGCCGGACCGTTGATCAGTCCGGCCGAGGCTATGAGGCCGGTGAGGCCCGCGAGTATGCTGAGCCGTCGACGCGCGTAGAACTTCGGCATGCGAACTCCCTTGTGGGGTGGGGGTGTTGGGCGGCGAGCGGGAGAATGCTCGCCGCGCCGTGTTGCGGGGAGATGTGCGTGAGGTGAGAAGGTAGTGACGAGTTCATGACATGACAAGAGTTCGAGGCGGAACTGTCGGTTCGGGGACGTCGCGTACGATGGACGGCGCAGAAGGGGAGTAGCTCTTCGCCGGACCGTCGACATACTGCTCAGCTCGTCTGAGCCGGCGCCCGGAGGCGGTCCTTCTGGTCCATCCAGGGGCCCCGCCAGCGAGACCTTCGGCAAGCAGTGCACGCCCGTGCCTACCGGTACGGGTGCCGTGTGTGCTGCCGTGCCGAGGTGTGTCGCGTGAAGGTTCAGCACTCTCGGTGGGGCAGTCCCGACCGATTGAGGAACCCTTGATCAGCCTGACCGTGACGGCCGTCGTCTTCGGCGTCGTCTTTCTCGCCGAACTGCCGGACAAGACCGCCCTCGCCGGCCTCGTCCTCGGCACCCGCTACCGCGCCTCCTACGTCTTCGCCGGTGTCGCCGCCGCCTTCGCGCTGCATGTCGTGCTCGCCGTCGCGGCGGGCAGTGTGCTGACGCTGCTGCCGCAGCAGCTCGTGCAGGCGCTGACCGGCGTGCTCTTCCTGGGCGGGGCGGCCGTACTGCTGCTGCGGATGGGCGGGGCCGATGATGACGCAGAGGTCCGCAAGCCGGAGAACCAGTCCTTCTGGAAGGTCTCGGGCGCCGGATTCATGCTCATCCTGGTCGCCGAGTTCGGCGATCTCACCCAGATCATGACCGCGAACCTGGCCGCCCGCTACGACGACCCGCTCTCCGTCGGCCTGGGCGCGGTGCTCGCGCTGTGGGCGGTGGCCGGGATCGGCATCGTCGGCGGAAAGGCGCTGATGAAGAAGGTGCCGCTGCGGCTGATCACGCAGATCGCGGCGCTGGTGATGCTGGCGCTCGGGGTGTGGAGCCTCTGGGAGGCCGTGACCGGGTGAGCGGGGGCTCGGTGGGCCGGGCGCGGTGGGCCGGGGTTCGGTGGGCCGGGTTCCGTGGGCCGGGTTCGGTGGGCCGGGTTCGGCGGGTGGGGGTTCCGTGCGCCGGGGCTCGGCGGGCCTGTGTGAGCTGAACGGTCGGTGAACGTCTGCCGGGGGGTCTGGCGCGAAGCGGGGATTGTTTTGTACCGTGGGGGAACAAAGTGGCCCTCGCCCGTTTTCCCTGACCGGCGGGCGGGGCCGCCTTGTCCCTCCGGGGCGTGAGGCGAACCCGCCGTCCGCCCCCTCCCGCGCTGGAACCGCGCCCCGAGCCTTGGAGCAGCCGATGACGGCCACCGCCGTGCTCACCGCCCGCGCCCTCCTGCTGGACATGGACGGCACCCTGGTCAACTCCGACGCCGCGGTCGAACGCGTCTGGCGGCGCTGGGCCGAGCGGCACGGGCTCGACGGGGACGAGATCATGAAGGTCGTCCACGGGCGGCAGGGCTACGCGTCGATGGCGCTGCTGCTGCCCGGCCGGCCGATGGAGCAGAACTACGCCGACAACGCCCGGATGCTCGCCGAGGAGACCGCGGACACCGACGGGGTCGTCGCGATCCCCGGGGCACCGGAGTTCCTCGCCTCGCTGCGCGGGCTGCCGCACGCGCTCGTGACCTCGGCCGATGTGCCGCTCTCCACGGCGCGGATGGCCGCGGCCGGTCTCGAGCAGCCCGAGGTGCGGGTGACGGCGGAGTCCGTCGGGGCGAGCAAGCCCGACCCCGAGGGCTTCCTGAAGGGCGCCGCCGAACTGGGCGTGGCGCCCGCGGACTGTGTGGTGTTCGAGGACTCCGGGGCCGGGATCGCGGCGGGGCGCGCGGCCGGGATGACCGTGGTGGGGGTCGGCCCCCGGGCCGCGGTCCACGAGCCGGATGTCGTGGTGGACGACCTCACGCGGGTGCGCGTGGAGGCGGTCGGGGACGGGACGGTCCGTCTGCACATCGGGTAGGTGCGCCCCGGGGTGTGCCCCGGCCCCACACAGGGCCGCGGTCGTAATTCGCTTGCCCTCGTCACGGGTCGACGCTGCACTGGGGCCGGACACCACGCGCCGTGGTGCCGGCATCCCGAGGAGGCAGCGGCAGCGATGGAGATCCGTCCCACGACCGACCAGGATCTCGACGTCTTCGTCGACACCCTCCATGCCGCCTTCGGGCTCTTCCCGGAAACCCCCGTCGAGGGCGGCGGGCTCTGGTGGTCGGCGCTGGAAATGGACCGCTGCCTGCTCGCCCTGACGGCGGACGGGCGGCCCGTCGGCACCGCCGGCGCGTACGCCTTCGAGCTCACCCTGCCCGGTGAGAACCTCGTCCCGGCCCCCGGGGTGACCGCCGTCGGCGTCCTGCCCTCGCACCGGCGCCAGGGCGCGCTCAGCGCGATGATGCGGCACCAGCTCACCGAGTTGCGGGCCGGCGGGAACGTCCTCTCCGTGCTGCTGTGCTCCGAGGCCACGATCTACGGCAGGTTCGGCTACGGGCCGGCGACCCGCACCGCGCAGCTGACGGTGGAGCGCCACAAGGGCGCCCTCGCCGCGCCCCGGGCGCGCGGAACGGCCGACGCCCCGGCGAGCGGCTCGGTCGAGGTGCTGCGGCGTGCCGAGTGCGGCGAGATCCTGGAAGGGGTCTACGACCGGTATCGCCGCGCCCAGCCCGGCGCGCTGTCCCGGCCGCACCGCTGGTGGGCCCTGCGCGCGGGGCAGCCCCCGATCTCGCCGGCGCCGCGCTACGTCGCCGTGCACCGCGACACCGACGGCGTCCCGGACGGGTACGCCAGCTACTCGATCGAGTCCGGCACCCTGACGGTCGACGAGACCATCACCACCGACGACGCCGTCTTCACGGCCCTGGCCCGGTTCGTACTCGGACACGACCTGGTCTCCAAGGTCGTGTTCAAGCACGTCCCGCCCGGGCACCCGCTGCGCTGGCAGCTCGCGGACTTCCGCGCCGGCGAGGTGGGCGGCGACATGGACTGGCTCTGGGTGCGGCTGCTGGACGTCCCCGGTGCGCTGACCGCGCGCGGCTGGTTCACGGACGGTGAGCTGGTCCTCGACGTCGAGGACCCCTTCCTCGGCGAGCACGGCCGCTACCTGCTGACCGTCCGGGACGGCAAGGCCGACTGCGTCCCGACGGACCGGGAGCCCGACCTGTCCCTGGACGTGCGCGACCTGGGCTCGGTCTACCTGGGCGGCACCGCCCCGAGCACGCTCGTGCGTGCCGGACACATTCGGGCCCACCGCCCGGGCGCGGCCGCTCTCGCGGACGCGCTCTTCCGTGCCGAGCGCGCCCCGCACTGCCTGCACTGGTTCTGACCGTCCGGCCGGTGGGTCAGACCACGTGGGCGGCGATGGTGCGCGCGCACTCCAGGGACTCGGTGCGGGTCGTGTCCACCTCCAGGTCGTAGCTCACGCCCTCGTGGACGAGCTGTGCCTGTGCCGCGGCCATGCCCTTGACCCGGTCGCCCCGGGCGATCTCGCGGGCCGCGGCGACCTCGCCGTCACACCGGACGCCGACCCACAGCACGTCGAGTCCGGCCAGGGCCTTCTGCCAGCGCTGCTGGGACGCCGGTCCGCCGAGGAAGACGTCGTCGACGATGACCTTGGCGCCGGCGCGGGCCATGGCGGCGATGCCCTCGGTCCAGGCGGCGTCCAGGGCCCGGAAATCCGCGCCCACGGTCACGCCGCCGTCGGGCGCGAAGGTGATGCCGCCGTCCGAGCCCTTCATCCTCGCGGGCAGCGCCTCGACGAACGAGTCGACGCCGAAGGCCGGCCATGGGTCGGGCAGCACCTCTTGCAGGCACCGTACGAGTCCGGACTTGCCGGAGCTGGAGCCGCCGTTGAGAACGATCACCTGTGTGGTCACGGCGTCACCGTACGGTGCCGGGGTGGTCTACGGCTCCTGCGTTTCCGACTCCAGCTTCGTCCGGGTGTCGCGGTCGTAGACGCCGAGGTCGTCGGCCTGGATGCCGCGTGAGTACTGGTAGTTGCGGACCGCGTCCTGGAGCCGGTCGTCGAAGGTGCCGTCGGTGTCGTCGTCGTAGAGGAACAACTGGCGCAGGCGCGACTGGAGTTCGGTGACCTCCGGGCCGCGGTCGCCGAGGCGCAGGACGCTGGGGTTGCCGTCCTGGCGGGAGTTGTCCGGCGGCTTCTTCCCGGAGCTGGACGCCGACGCGGACGTCTCGGGCGCCGACGGGGAGGCCGTCTGCGACGGGCTCGGTGAGGCGCTCGTCCTGGACGGCGACGGGGAGGCCGACGGACTGCTGGTGGGGGACGGGGCCGGGGGTGGAGCGGCGGGGGTCGACGGCGTGGCCGATGCGCTCTTCTCCGGCGACGAGGACGCCGAGCTGCTCGACGGGGCGTCCGGCACGCTCGCCCTGATGTCGTCCGGCAGCGCGGTGTTCCGCGAGGGCCCCTCGTAGAAGAACAGCCCGCTCGCGTACCCCGCGGCTGTCACGACGGCGACACACGCCCCGGCCGCGGCGATCAGCGCGATACGCCGCCGCCGGCTCCTCCCGCCGGACTCGGCATCGGACCCGACCTCGACCGACTCCCGCCTGCCCGGCGCCGCCACCGCCGTCCCGGCACTGTCGAACATCCGCAGATCAGTGACACTCGGCTCGGCCCCGTCCGGGGTCAGGGGCGTCGGAAGCACTGCGGTGGCATCCGGGGCGGGGGTGGCTGGGACGGCGGGCAGCACGGTGGTCGCGTCCGAGGCCGGGGTGACCGGCAGCACGGTGGTCGCGTCCGGGTCCACCGGGTGCAGGGGCATGGTCGTGTCGGCGGGGGAGGGCGGCGGCGCGAGGCTCCCGGGGTGCGGGGCCTGGGTGTGCGGGTGTGCGGTCGGGGTGTTGGGCGCGGGCGGTTGCGGGGCTCCTGCGGGGTCCGTGAGCTGGTGTCGTGGGGTGCCGTCGGGGGCCTGGGCGGGGACTCCGGTGTGCAGGGGCATGTCCGGGGTGTCGAGCGCGGGCGGCTGCCCGGCGCCTGCAGTGCGCGTGGCCTCCGCCGGGTTCGTCCGGGGCTGTCCCGGGGCCCTGCCGCTCGCCTGAGCGGGGTCGCCGCTGGCGTGCGGTGGCGCGGTCGGGATGTCAGGGGACGGCTGCTGCGAGGCTCCCGCTGGGTCCGTGTGTGGCGGTCGCGTGCCGTTGTCGGGCGCGTGTGCGGGGCGTCCGGGGTGTGGGGCCTGGGCGTGCGGGTGTGCGGTCGGTGTGTTCGCCGAGGGCGGCTGGGAAGCCCCCGCCGGGTCCGTGTGTGGCGGTCGCGTGCCGTCGCCGGGGGCGTGCGCGGGGCCTCCCGGCTGCGCGGCCTCGGCGAGTGGGCGGACGGTCGGGGTGACCGACGGGGGTGACTGCGCGGCTCCTGCGGTGTGCGCGGCCTTCGCCGGGTCCGTCCGGGCGTGTCGCTCGGCTCCGTCGGGCGCCTGCGCGGAGTTTCCGGCGTGTCCGGCGCGAGGGGCCTGCGTGGGTGAGGTGTCCGGCGAGGACGGTTGCGCCGCTCCCGCGGTGCGCGGAACCCCCGGGCGTGAAGCCCCCGAGCCCGCAACCTCCGTGCGCGAAGCCTCCGTGCCCGGTATCCCCGAGCCTGGAACCCCTGCGCGCGAAGCCCCCGAGCCCGCAACCTCCGTGCGAGGAACCTCCGTGCCCGGAGCCCCCGTGCCCGGTATCCCCGAGCCTGGAACCCCTGCGCGCGAGGCCCCCGTGCCCGGAACCCCCGTCCGCGAAGCCTCCGAGTCCGGAACCCCCGTCCGCGAAGCCCCCGTACCCGGCACCCCCGCAGCATCCGTCAGAGGCCCCCACTGGGTGCCCCCCGGCTCGGGAGTCGTCGTCGGCGTGTCCTGTGCGGCCGATCCCTCCGGCCCCGACCTCCCCGACCCGCCGTCGAGTTCGACGTACGGGCGGATCCGTAGCGGGTCGAAGTCCTCCGCTGCCGCTGCCTGGGCCGTGCGGGCGTCGCGGAGGGCCTCGGCGGCCTGGTGGGTGCAAGCGCAGGTGGGGGACTTGTCCTGCAGTCTGGGTGCTCCGCACTCCGGGCACGGGTGTCCATTAGGCGGTTCCACGCGTTCCTCCCTCCCCTCGCGAACTCCAGAGATTATCCAGATCTTCTCCACAGTGTGGTCGAGGAGCCCCCGGAATGAACGCTTCCAAAAGGACTCGGCAGGCCATACCCCGTCACACCGGTCACGATGGAAAATGTCACAGGACCCTCGGGAGGTCTCATGGCCGGGGATGTGCACGACGCGACACCGTCACCCGTACCTTCACCTGCGGAAACCCTCGCCCTGGAACAAGTTCCCGGGAACGTGCTGGTCTCCATCGGCGCCCTGCTCCTCGGCATGCTGCTCGCCGCCCTGGACCAGACCATCGTGTCGACCGCGCTGCCCACCATCGTCAGCGACCTCGGCGGCATGGACCATCTGTCCTGGGTCGTCACCGCCTATCTGCTGGCCGCCACCGCCGCGACCCCGCTGTGGGGCAAGCTCGGCGACCAGTACGGCCGCAAGAGGCTGTTCCAGACGGCGATCGTGATCTTTCTCATCGGCTCCGCGCTGTGCGGCACCGCGCAGGACATGACCCAGCTCATCGCCTTCCGGGCCCTGCAGGGGCTCGGCGGAGGCGGGCTGATCGTGCTGTCGATGGCGATCGTCGGGGATCTCGTGCCGCCGAGGGAACGCGGGCGATATCAAGGACTGTTCGGGGCCGTGTTCGGCGCGACCAGTGTGCTCGGGCCGCTGCTCGGCGGGCTGTTCACACAACATCTGAGCTGGCGTTGGGTGTTCTACGTCAATCTGCCCGTCGGCATCGTCGCGCTCGCCGTGATCGCCGCCGTCCTGCACATCCCGCGCCGCTCCCAACGGCACGTCATCGACTACCTCGGCACCTTCCTCATCGCGGCCGTCGCCACCTGCCTGGTGCTGGTCGCCTCCCTCGGCGGCACGACCTGGGGATGGGGGTCCGCGCAGATCATCGGGCTCGCCGTCCTCGGCGTCGTCCTCGCCGTCGTCTTCGTGGCCGTCGAGCGGCGCGCCGCCGAACCCGTGCTGCCGCTCAAGCTGTTCCGCGTCCGCACCTTCACGCTCGCCGCCGTGATCAGTTTCGTCGTCGGCTTCGCCATGTTCGGCGCGATGACCTACCTGCCGACCTTCCTCCAGGTCGTGCAGGGCGTCAGCCCGACCATGTCCGGTGTGCACATGCTCCCGATGGTGGTGGGCCTGCTGGTGGCCTCGACGGCCTCGGGGCAGATCGTCAGCCGTACCGGCCGCTGGAAGGTGTTCCCGATCGCCGGCACCGGCGTCACCACGCTCGGGCTGCTCCTGCTCCACCAGCTCGACGAGGACAGCTCCACCGTCGAGCTGAGCGGCTTCTTCCTCGTCTTCGGGCTGGGCCTCGGCCTGGTGATGCAGGTCCTCGTGCTCATCGTGCAGAACGCCGTCCCGTACGAGGACCTGGGCGTCGCCACCTCCGGCGCGACCTTCTTCCGCTCGATCGGCGCCTCGTTCGGCGTCGCCGTCTTCGGCACGATCTTCGCGAGCCGGCTCGGCGACCAGCTCACCGACGCCTTCCGGGGCGCTCGGCTGCCGCCCGGCGTCTCCGTGGACGCGCTGGAGGCCGACCCGCGCGGCATCGCCGCCCTGCCGTCCGGCCTGCGGTCACCGGCCCTGCACGCCTACGCCGTCTCCATCACGGACGTCTTCCTCTACGCCGCCCCGGTCGCGCTCCTCGGCTTCGTCCTGGCCTGGTTCCTCAAGGAGGACCGGCTGCGCGGCTCGGTCACCGCGCCCGACGTCACCGAGACCCTGGCCAGCAACCCCGTCGAGCGGACCTCGTACGACGAGGTGTGCCGCGCGCTGTCGGTGCTCGGCAGCCGCGCGGGGCGGCGCGAGATCTACCGGAAGATCACCGAACGGGCGGGCTACGACCTGCTGCCCGCGGCGAGCTGGCTGCTGCTGCGGATCCGGAGATACGGCGAGGTCGAGCCGGCCGTGCTGGCCGACAGCATGCCCGTGCCGCTCACCGTGGTCATCGAGGCCGCCCGCCAGGTCGAGGAGCGACGGCTCGCGACGCGCGAGGGCCTCGGCCTGGTCCTGACCGACCAAGGGCGGGAGGTCGCCGACCGGCTGGCCCAGGCACGCGAGGACTCCCTCGCCGAGCTGCTCGGCGACTGGTGGGGACCCGACCGGCCGACGGATCTGGTCCAACTCGTGCGGGAGTTGAACGGCGAACTGTGCGGGTCGCGGCGCGAGCGGCCGTACGACGACCGGCCCTACGAGGAGCGGCGGGCGGAGCGGATGGCCTGAACAGGAGAGCGTAGGTGTGGTGGTTCAGGTGAGGGGCTTGGCGAACCAGTGTTCGGCGTACTTGTCGTCGTTGTGCGGCTCGGTCTCCGTGTAGCCGAGCCGGGCGTAGAGGGCGCGGGCCTCGACGAGGTCGCCGCGGGTGTCGAGGATCAGTCGTGCGGCGCCGAGCGCGCGGGCGGCGTCCTCGGCGGCCCGGACCAGCAGCGCGGCGCCGCCCCTGCCGCGCATCGACGGGTGCAGGAACACCCGTGTCAGCTCGGCGGTCGTGCCGTCGTACCGCCGAACGCCCGCGGTGCCGGCCGGCTCACCTCCGTACCGGGCGACCAGCAACTTCCCGTGCGGCGGCGCGAGATCGGCACCCTGCTGGGCGACGATCTCCCGCTCCAGCTCCTCCGGGTCGGTCCGGCGGCCCTCGTGCAGCAGGTACCAGCGGTCGCTGACCTCGGTGTAGTACGCCCGCCACAGAGCGGCGGCGACGGGGGAGTCGTACGGTTCCGGGGCCACGGTCCAGATCATGAGCGCATTCTCGGCCAGTGCCGCACCGTGCCCGCAACCGGATATGTGTGACCGCCGTGTGCCGTTTGGGGGCGGGTTTCCGGGCTACTCGATGCGGCGAACCGGTCCGCGAGGAGGGCCGGTTGGGCCGAGAACCCGGAAGGCATCCATGTCCACTGGCCTGATCATTGCCCTGATCGTGATCGCGGCGGTCGTCGTCATCATCGCGGCAGCCATGACCCTGCGCGCCCGCGGGCCTCGTCGTGGCCCGAGCCTCAAGCGGCGCTTCGGACCCGAGTACGACCGGGCCGTCGCCCGCCACGACGGCGACGCCAAGGCCGCCGAGCGCGAACTCACCGAGCGGGTGCACCGCCACGGCGACCTGCGCGAGCGGTCGTTGGAGCCGGCGCAGCGCGAGCGGTACGAGGCGCGCTGGACGGCCGCCCAGGAGCGGTTCGTCGACTCACCGCGGGAGGCGGTCGCCGAGGCGGACCGGCTGCTCGCCGAGCTCGCCGGCGCCCGGGGCTTCCCGGACGGCGGCCAGTACGAGGAACAGCTCGCCGCGCTGTCCGTGCACCACGCCCATCACGTCGACGGCTACCGGCGTGTGCACCGTGCGGCACATCTGCGCGCGGAGGACGCCCGCGACGGCGGCACCGGTACGGAAGACATGCGGGAGGCCATGGTGGCGGCCCGCGCCCTGTTCGAGGAACTGGTACGGCCGGGCCGCCACGACGACGGCGCCGGACGTCATGAGGACCGACGCCACGAGGACGGCCACCGCCGTGCCGGGCAGAACGGCGGCCGCAAGGCCGCGAACACCCGCGGCGGGCACATGCCGTGGGCCGTCAACCGACGCCAGGCCAAGGAGAGTTGAGGATATGTCCGACGTGACCCGACCGCCCGGCGAGAACACCCCCGCCGCCCCCGCCACCCCCGACGCCCGAGGCGAGAGCGCCCTGGGCACCGGCCACGGCGCCGAGCGCGCGACCGGCACCAGCGCCACAGGCAAGATCACCGTCCCCAAGGACACCAGCACCCCCGGCACTCCCCGGGAGAGCACCCCCCGAGAGGGCACGCACGCCCACCTCTTCCCCCACGACGAGTCCGACAAGCTCGGCCTGCAGTTGCAGCATGCCGTCGCCGGGTTCGTCGACGGGCCCCGGGCCTCCGTCGAGGAGGCCGACCATGTGCTGGAGGAGATCGCGGCCCGGTTCACCGAGGCCGTGGCACAGCGGCGCCGCACCCTGCGTCACTCCTGGCAGTCCGTCGAGAGCGGCGAGGGCAAGCCGGTGTCGAGCTCCGACACCGAGCAGCTCAGGCTGGCCCTGAAGGACTACCGCGAACTGGCGGAGCGCCTCCTGCACGTGTGAGCGGCCCCGTTCACCGAACCCCGTTCACCGATCCGCCCGGCGCTCCCGCCACTGCCGTACGACGTCCTCGACGTCGTACGGCTTCTTGCCCAGCGGGGGGCCGGGCGGCGGCTTGAACATCATCTCGCGGATCTTGTCGTTGATCTCCGTGATGATCTTCCGCACGATCCGCTCCGAGGGCGCCGCGAGGGCCGCGGCCAGCGCGTCCTCGGCCTCCTTGCGCAGCGCCAGCGCCGGTGGCAGGACGGAGAAGCCCTCGCGGGCCATCTTCCGCTTGATCCACCACAGTTCGTCGTAGGCGGTGTCCATGTCGGCCGGCAGCGGCTTGCCCGCCCCCGGCAACCGTTCGAACTCGCCGCGGGTCTCCGCGTCGCGGATCTGCTTGTCGACCCAGGACTCGAAGTCGACGCCGGGTGGCTTTCGCTCGGTCATGAGGCCATTGTGCCGGACAGCACGCAGTCGGGCGTTCTATCATGCGGCGGGCCCAGGACCTGTCTGGCACACAGGCCCTGACAGACCCACCAGGACGTCTCAGGAGGAGCGCACGTGCTCGAACTCACCATGGCCGCCGTGTCCCCGGCGGAGGAGGGTGCCACGGCCGGCATGCTCATGGCCGACGCACCCAGCGAGCCGGGTGCCGTGCTGCGGGTGGGCCGCGACAAGTCGGTGTGCCGGCTCTCGACGCCGGACGACTGGCTGTTCGTCTCCCGCGTCCACCTGGAGTTCCTGTGCGGGCCCGAGGGGACCTGGCAGCTCACCTGGCTGCGCGGCTCCCAGCCCGACCCGTCCTCCGAAGTCCGGCTGACGGTCGGGGAGTACGCCCAGCCGATCGCCTACGGCGGCACCGTCCCGCTCCCCCGGGGCGGCAGCGGCGAGATCATCATCCAGGACCGCACCGCCCCCCGCAGCGTCAACGTGGGCTTCTACCACGAGGTCTGACCTCGACCGCCGATCTCCGGCCGGCTCAGGCCAGCACCCGCGCCACCGCGAACCCGTCGTAGCCCTTCGTGCCGACGGTCTGGATCGCCGTTCCGCTCAGCCTCGGATGGCTGCCGATCAGTTCGATAGCGGCGCGGGTGCCCACCACGTCCGAGGCCGTGCTGCCGCCGTCGGTCACACGGCCGCCGCGGACGACGTTGTCGAGGACGATCAGGCTGCCCGTGCTGGTGAGCTTCACGGCCCACTCGACGTAGTGCGGGTTGTTGGCCTTGTCGGCGTCGATGAAGACCAGGTCGAACGGGGGCGGGTTCTCGTCGGCCAGCTTGGGCAGCGACTCCAGGGCCGGGCCGACCCGCACCTCGACGAGCTGGTCGAGGCCCGCGCGGGCGATGTTGCGGACGGCGACCTCGGCGTGCACGGGGTCGTACTCCAGGGAGACCAGCCGCCCGTCGGCGGGCAGGGCGCGGCCCAGCCAGATGGTGCTGTAGCCGCCCAGCGTGCCGATCTCCAGGATGTGGCGGGCGCCCTGGATCTGGGCGAGGAGCTGGAGGAGCTTGCCCTGGTTCCCCGCGACGTTGATGTGCGGAAGCCCGGCGGCGTCGCTGTCGCGCAGCGCCGCCGCCAGGTCTTCGTCGTCCGGTGCGAGGTGGGATGTGAAGTAGGCGTCGACCTCGTCCCAGACGTGCGACTCGCTCATGCACCTCTACCTTTCGTACGCATAGTTAGATTCCCTAACTACTGGCGCTGTCGAAGATAGTTGGTGCGGCGGTCCGCTGCCAGGGGGATTTCACCCGGCGTGTCTCATTCGGTGACGGACGGTGCCGAGCCCGGCAGTGGGCGGCCCGCCGACTCCGTCATGCGCCACACCGCGAAACCGCCGATCACGGCCGCGGCCATCATGTAGTACGCGGGCATCATCATGTCCCCGGTCGCGCCGATCAGGGCCGTGACCACCAGCGGGGTCGTCCCGCCGAACAGCGACACGGAGACGTTGAAGCCGATGGAGAGCGAGCCGTAGCGGACCCGGGTCGGGAACAGCGCCGGAAGCGCCGCGGGCATCGACGCCGTGAAGCACACCAGCAGCATGCCCAGCGCGCCCATGCCGAGCCCGACCGCGAGCAGGCTGCCCTCGCGGATCAGCAGCAGGGCCGGGACGGACAGCAGCAGGAAGCCCGCGCAGCCGGCGGCGATCACCGGGCGGCGGCCGACGCGGTCGGTCAGCGCGCCCATGAACGGCTGGGCGATCATCATCAGCGCCATCACACCGAGGACGACGAGCAGACCGTGCGTCTCGTCGTAGTGGAGCTCGCTGGTCAGGTAGCTCGGCATGTACGACAGCAGCATGTAGTCGGTGACGTTGAAGACCAGCACCAGGCCGACGCAGAGCAGCAGCGAGCGCCACTGGCCGGTGACCATCTCGCGCAGCGGCACCTTGGGCCGGTTCGTCTCGGCCTTCTCGACCTCGGCCGCGAACGCCGGGGTCTCCTCCAGGCGCATCCGCAGGTAGAGGCCGATGATGCCCATCGGGCCCGCGATCAGGAACGGGATGCGCCAGCCCCAGGAGGTCAGGTCGTCGGTGGAGAGCAGGGCGGTCATCAGGGTGACCAGGCCCGCGCCGCCGATGTAGCCGGCGAGGGTGCCGAACTCCAGCCAGCTGCCGAGGAAGCCGCGCCGCTTGTCGGGGGCGTACTCGGCGATGAAGGTGGAGGCACCCGCGTACTCGCCGCCGGTGGAGAAGCCCTGCACGAGGCGGGCCACGAGGAGCAGGATCGGCGCGCCGACACCGATCGTCGCGTACGACGGGATCAGACCGATCGCGAAGGTGCCCGCGGCCATCATGATCATGGTGAGCGCGAGGACCTTCTGGCGTCCGACGCGGTCGCCGAGCGGGCCGAAGACCATGCCGCCGAGGGGGCGGACCAGGAAGGCCGCGGCGAAGGCGCCGAACGTGGAGAGCAGCTGCGCGGTGGGGTTGCCCGACGGGAAGAAGACCTTGCCCAGGGTGACCGCGATGTAGCTGTAGACGCCGAAGTCGAACCATTCCATCGCGTTGCCCAGCGCGGCCGCCTTCACGGCGCGCTTGACGAGCGCGGGATCGGTGACGGTGGTGTCGGGGGTCTTCGTGCGGCTCTTGAGCGCGGACGTGGGAGCAATGACTGAAGCAGTCACAAGACTCGCTCGCCTACCTTTCATCGGGGACAGGGGCGCGGTCCGCGCGGCGGCGCTGTCGAACGGGCCGAAAAAGCGACGATAGGCGGAGAATGCCCGCTCACGGGCGGTACGCCTTTCGTTGCAGGGTGCATCTAAACACCGGCTGTGCAGGCACGTATGCCCGGCTGGGAGCGGTCCCCACGTGATCTTGATGTGATCCTTCTCGCGTCCACGAGAGGCAACCGCGCGTCTCGCGCACTATCGTCAACCGGATGAAGGGGGCGTAAGGGAAATACGGGGCAGAAGGCCGACGAGGCGTGACACATGCGGAGCGCGGCGGACGACCGACGGAGGCCTTCGGAGCGACGGCCGTCGGCCGGTCTCGCGCACGCCTGCGGATGGCCTGCCTCGGGTTGTGGCTGATCGTCGGCGTCCTCACCGCACGGCAGGTGGCCGTCGTCCTCGGCACCCCGCGCGGGGAGCGGCTGACGGACCTGGAGACCTGGGTCGGGCCCCACGGCGTCCTCCAGGTGAACGGCTCGCTCTACGACTCGACCCGCTTCACCGGCACCCCCTTCAACGGGCTCGTCCTCAAGCCCCTCACCCGTTCGGCCGAAGCGGCCCTCGGCTGGGGCTGGACCTTCGGCACGCTGCTGCTGGTCGCCGCCCTCGGCCTGATCGCCGCCCGCGCCCTGCCCCAGCCCATCGGCCGTCGTACCGCGACTCTGGCCGCGCCCGTCGCCATCGGCCTGCTCATGCTGTCCCTGCCGGTCCGCAACACCCTGTGGCTCGGCCAGACCAGCATCATCCCGGTCCTGCTCGTCCTGCTCGGCTGCTTCGTCGCCCACGGGCAGCGGACCAGCGGCCTGCTCATCGGCGTCGCGGCGGCGCTCCAGCCCACCCTGCTGCTCTTCGCGCCCCTGCTGTGGTGCACCGGCCGCAGACGCGCCGCGCTCTCCGGCGGCGTCACCTTCGCCGCCTGCACCGCCCTCGCCTGGGCGGCGATGCCCCACGACTCCTCCGTCTACTGGATCCACCACCTGGCCGGCGCCGGCCTCGGCGGCCGGGCCGGCGACCTCGGCAACCAGTCCCTGCACGGCGCGCTGCTGCGGCTCGGCCTGAACGGCCCCCTGGAGATCGCGCTCTTCCTGGTCCTCGGCGCGGCCGTCGCCGTCCTCGCCCTGCGCCGCGCCGTGCGGTACGTCGCCGACGGCCAGCTGCTCCTCGCCGTCGCCGTCACCGGCTGCGCCGCCATCGCCGTCTCGCCCATGGCCTGGCAGCACCAGCTGCTGTGGGTGCTGCTCGCGGTCGTCGGCCGGGCCGGCAGACGCGCCCGTGACCGGTATGTATGGCCCGTCGCCGTCATCCTGGTCATGACCCTGCCGACCAGGCTGCTGCTCCCGGACATGGCGGTGCTGGACCCGCTGCGCTCCGAGCTCGTCCTGCTCGCCGCCCTGGCCGCCGCCGTGGCCGTCCCGTTCCTGTCCCGCGCCTCGCCGTACCACCAGTCGCCGATACCGACCGCGTACGCGCCCGCCACCCCGTCCCGCTTCCGGCACGTGCCGCTGCTGCCCTTCCTGCGCCGGGCCCTCACTCGGCCGAACCTCCTTCTGGAGCTTCTCCTCCTCCGGGTCGCCTACGCCGCCTACTCCCAGGTCCGGCTCGCCGCCACCGGCGGCAGCATCTCGGCCGGCCGGGCCGAGGCCGAGGAACACGCCTGGCAGATCCTCGGCCTCGAACGCGCCCTGCGCCTCGACATCGAGCACTGGGCCAACCACGCCGTGGTGCGGACCGACTGGCTGCGGGCCTTCTTCGACTTCTCCTACGAGTCCTTCCACTTCTTCGTCCCGCTGGCCGTCCTCGCCGTCCTGTACTGGCGCCGCCCCGCCGCATACCGCTGGGCCCGCTCCGCCCTCGGCTTCGCCACCCTGCTCGCCCTGGCCGGCTTCTGGCTCTACCCCCTCGCCCCGCCGCGCCTGATGCCGACCCTCGGCTTCATCGACACCGTCCACGGCGTCCAGGACTTCTCCCAGCCCGACTACGGCACCCTCACGGACGTCACCAACCAGTACGCGGCCATGCCGTCCCTGCACTTCGGCTGGGCGCTGTGGTGCGGAGTGGTGATCGCGGTGCTGGCGCCTCGGTGGTGGATGAAGGCCCTGGGCCTGCTGCATCCGCTGCTCACCGGCACCGCGATCGTCGTGACGGCCAATCACTGGGTGCTGGACGCGGCCGGGGGCGCGGTCGTGGTCGGGGCGGGCTTCGCGCTGACGTATCTGCTGTCCGGGCCCCGAGCGGCCACCGCCGCGCGCCGGGCGCCCCGGTCGGCGGATCCGAGCACCGGCCGCTCGACCAGCTCTGTCGGCTGACGCGCCACATCAGTTGGCTCAGCCTGTCGGAAAACCGCCGAAAGCGACCTCCCCATGTCGGTCTTCCGCACCCGGCCAGGCCCTGGCTAACTGTGAACGTGGCAACGACGGCTGCCGGACCTCGGCGGAGTCCGACGTCTCGAGCGCGCAGTCGGTCCAGGTGCTGTGGGCCGGGCAGGCGCCGGCCGGGACGGGTGCGGCGGCGCTGCTGCCCACGACACCGGCACTGATCAGCCACGCCGTGCCCAACCCCCACGAACGCGCCAAGTTCGTCGGACTGCGGGCCGCCTCCCTGATCGCCAGCGGGTACGCGCCCGTGGCCACGACCGTGACTGTGGGGGGGGGGGGAGGGCGCCCGAACGACGTCCATCCGCAGCTGGCTCATCAGGACAGCTGACGGCCGTCCCGGCTGAGGACGGCCACATCGTTGCCGAAGGCGCAGGCCAGCAGGCCGTCGTCGCTGAGTGACAGGGCGCTGCACGGGCCGGGCAGATGGATGACGTGGAGGGTGGTGAGGTGTTCCAGGTCCCAAATGCGGACGGTGTTGTCCGCCGAGCCGGTGAGGGCGACGGGGCGGCCGTCCAGTTCGGCGAGAGTCACGGTCCAGACGAATCTGGTGTGGCCGGTCATGGGATCGCCGAGGGGGCGGCATCCGGGCAGTTCCCAGATCTCTACGGTCGCGTCCTCCGAGGCGATCAGCACGACGGGGCGGTCGTTCAGCCGGCCCACGGTCAGGTCCCTCGGGCGAACGATGCCCTGTGCCCTGCCGAGAGTCCGGCCAGTGGCCGGATCCACGGCGTCCAGCGGCCTGTACGCACTGCCGTGCACGAAGACCGGACGCCCGTCGATGACGCAGCAGCCGGCCCACATCCCGAGGTCGCCCAATGAGAAGCGCTGGGTCGGCTCGCCCGTCGCCAGATCCCGTATCTCGACCGAGCCTCCTGTGGTTCCTGTCACCACGACCTCGCGGCCGTCCAGCTCGATACACGCAGTGCAGGATCGGAAGTCGCCGTCGCTCTCGAATGAGGGATACATCGTCTCGCCCGTGGTGAGGTCCCACACGTGTACAGGGCCGTTCCGAGAACTGGTGACGGCGATCGGGCGGCCGTTCAGCACTCTGCATTCCACCGACCACACCTCGCTGTGGTGCCCGGTCGGCAGCTCGTTGCTGCGCAGGCCCGCCGAGAGATCCCAGATACGCAGAGTCGAGTCCTCGGACCCGGTGACGAGCACCGGCCGGCCGTCCACCACACCGTGGTCGACAGCGAGAACGCGCTGGGTGTGCCCGACGACCGGACGGCCGAAGGACCGACGGGACAGGTCCCAGATCCGGAGGGTGTCGTAGGCGCTGGTGATGACGACCGGCTGCCCGGCCAACTCGGCGCACGCCACCGCGAGCAGGGGGAAGACGTGACCTCCGAGGGGTGCTCCCATCGGACGACGGGCTTCGAGGTCCCAGATCTGCGCCGTCCTGTCCTGATAGCCGGCGACAGCGACCCGCCGACCGTCCAGCACGGCACACGTGACCGAAGACGCCCACCCCTCGTGCCCTTCGAACTCGCTGACCATGCGGCGCTTCCTGAGGTCCCAGACCCGTACCCGTCCTCGGTCGTCGGCGCTGACGGCGACCGGGCGGCTGTCCAATTCCGTGCACGTGACCGCCTGGTATCTGATGGACGCACCTCTGCGACCCAGCCGTCCCGCGCGACGACGGGTGGCCAGGTCGAAGAGGTGCAAGGACCCACTCGATCCCACGACGGCGACCGGCCGGCCGTTCAACGCCGTGCACGCCACCGCCTTCACATGACCCGTGACCGACATCGGCCTGCCCAGTTCCCGGCCGCCGGCCAGGTCCCACACCCGTACGGTGCCGTCCACACTGCCGGTGACCGCGACCGGGCGACCGTCCAACTCCGTACAGGCGACCGCGTTGACCTGGTCCCCGTGACCTCGCATCGGTTCGCCGACCGCACGGCCGGTGCCGAGGTCCCACAGCCGTACTGTTTCGTCGCGAGCCACGGTCACAGCCACTCGGCGGCCGTCCAGCTCCGTGCACGCCACAGCCTCGATGTCCTCGGTGTGGCCGGTCATGGGACTGCCGATGGGTTCGCCCGTGGCCAGATCCCACATACGGACGGTCAGATCCTCCGAGCCGGTGACGGCGATCGGCCGGCCGTTCACCTCCGTGCACGCCAGCGCACGCACCAGCCCCGTGTGCCCGGTCAGCGCGTTGCGCAGATTGCTCGACAACTGGCCCCCGGACGCCACCACCGGCTTCCACGCACGCCGGTCCGCCCTGCCGTTGAGCGCTTCGACGAGATGCGGCACATTGAACCGCGCGGCCTCCACCGCGAGCACCTGCCGCCGCGCCGCCGCGTCGAGATCACGCAGCACATGCAGACAGGACCGGAACACCGCCGTGTTCAACTGCGCCTCGTCGCCCTCCGCCTCCAGCAGACGCGGCATCAACGTCTCGTACTCCGCATGCACCAGGTACTCGATGTCGGACAGCAGCGTGTCCAGCAGCCCGGCAGCGGCCGCATGCGGCGCCAGGTGCCGCAGGGCGTACGGATGCGCCCGCCCCCAGTCGCGTGCACCGTCGAGGTGATACGGCACCGCCCCCCGCAACACCACCGTGAACGCCCGATGCGCCCGCCCCGCGTCCTGCCCCTGGCGCAGATACTCCGCCATCGACTCGTGGTAGAGCCGGTACACCGACCGCTCGTCCTCCTTCGCCTCCACGACGTACGCCCCGGCGTCGCGCCGCAGTTGGTAGAGGTCGTCGTTGGTGTACCGCCGGCCGGAGAGCTCCGAGGCGAGCGGGGCCCAGATGTCCTCCCAGGGGAGGCCCTGGCCCTCGGCGTAGGCGAGGGGGCGCAGGAGGTCGAGGATGCGGTCGGCGTCGTCGGCGAAGCGCTGGTGCAGGTCGTGGTGCATGGCGTCGGCCGCCGCGCGGGGCAGGGAGCGGAGCCAGACGGGGTCCCGCGGGTCGGGCAGGGACGGGGTCGCGGCGAGCGTGCCCGCCGTGATGCGGGCGACCAGGAAGCAGTTGCCCGCAGCGCCGGCGACCGCTTCCGCCACACCCATGCGCACCCAGTGCGGGCAATCGAGGTACGGGGAGTCCTGGTGGGCGTCCAAGAGGTTGCGCAGCGTGTAGACGAGGACGGCGTCCGGGTCGGCGTACCGTGCCGAGTCGAGGTCGACGTGGTCGTCCTGGCGCAGACCGAGGGGCCCGAAGAGGTGGGGGCGGGTGCCCAGGAGGAGGCGCAGGTGAGGGGCCGCCAGTTCCATGAGCGGACGTAACACCTGGCCGCACAGGGTCGTCGGCGTCGCCGCCTCGTCCAGGCCGTCGACGAGGATGACGTGAGGGCGGTCCGGTTCCGGGCGGGCGCCGAGGTGGTTGAGAAGGTCCGCCACCGCCTCCGCCGGCGGCAACCGCAGCGCCGCGCAGACCGCCCGCACGACCTGCTGGTCGGTGAGGCTCTGCGCGTACACGGTCGTCCCGATGGCCCGCTCGGGCGGAAGCTGATGCTCGCGCAGTCCGATCGACGAAAGCGGCACCGTACGCCGGTACTCGGGGTCGCTCACCGCCGCCAGCAGACCCAGTACGGCCGTCTTGCCCGAACCCGGAGCCCCGGTGACCACCAGCGCCGGGCACGCCTCCGCCGTCGGGTCGCCCAGCCACTCGGTGATGTCGTGAAGCGCCTGATGGCGGCCCGAGAACCACCAGCCCACCTTGCTCGGATCGCTGTGCCCCATCGCCCGCCGCAGCAGCCGCGACCGGAACTCCACGTCCCGGCGCTTGTCCTGCTCGTCCCACTCCGCGGCCTGTTGCAGCGCCAAGTCCGTGTGGGAGAGGCGGTGGCTGTGCTTCGCGTTGGGCAGGAACGGCGGGATCTCACCGGTCAGCCCGATGATCTCCAGGCCGATGTGCTGGAAGTCGGGGCGTTTGGGGTTGGTGCGGGTGGCGTTCACGACCGCGTCCAGGGCCAGCAGCGGCGGGGTGTAACCGGCTGTGGCGAGGCTGGTCACCGCCTCTGTCAGCAGTTCCGGAAAGGCGCCCGTCCGCGCCAGTTCCCGGGGCTGCGCCGACGTGATGACCGCCAGACCGGACTCCTCCTCCCGCCAGTCGTTCTTCCAGCGGGACATCGCCGCCAGCAACTCGTTGCCGCCCTGCCCGGAGAAGCACGTGTCGAGCATCAGCAGCAGCCGCCGTACCTGCGTCCCGGCGAGGATCTTGCGCGCCAGCGTGCCGGGCAGCAGCGCGTCGTAGAGGTCGTCGGGCTCGGTGTCGGCGGTGAGCAGGACGTAGTCGCCGTTGTCGAGGATCTCCCCGTGCCCCGCGATGTACACGGCGACGATGTCGTCCGGGCGGCGGTCCGGGGCACGGCAGAATTCACGCAACTCGCGCAGCAGTTGCGGCTTGGTCGGGTTCAGCCCCAGGTCGGAGACGTGGGTGTAGCCGAGCGTTCCGGTGAACAGTTCCACCATCTTGCGACGGGCCTCCACCAGTCCGGGCCGGTCCCACTCCAGCTCCGCCGCCGCGTTCGGGTAGTGGCTGACCGCGGTCGCGATGAGGAAGCGCCGGGGCTCGGTCCCGCTCATGCCAGGCCCTCCGCCACCGCCGCGCCCGTCTCCTTCGCCGTCAGATAGAGCGTGGCGTCGTGCGCGTGCGAGCCGTTGTGTACGACCTTGCCGACGACGTTCGTCCCGAAGAACAGCGAGAGGTCCTTCACGGCCGCCACGACATCGCCCTCGTCGACGATGTTCGTCCAGGACGCCGTCCCGGGCCAGGTCTCCGGCCCGGGCCGCAACCGGTCGACGACCATCCGCATGCCCAGCGGCGATCCCAGCGTCACCAACGCCCGCACCCCGTGCCCTTCGAGCGCGCACAGCGCCTCGAACGCGACGACCGAGCCCAGCGAGTGCGCGACGACCACCCGTGTGTCGGGGCCTATCGCCTCCTCGACCAGGCTCCGGGCCGCCGCCCGCAGCTCTTCGTCCAGCAGATAGCGGCGGACCTGCTTCAGGTCGAAGACCAGCCCACGCAGGGTCACATCGGCGAAGTAGCGCGAGTGCTGGAGGACGCGCAGGGCCGCCTGCGCGGCACGCGGGGAGCGGACCAGCGTGTCCCCACCGGGCGGGGGCACGCCCGGATCGACCCGTGCCGCCTCCGCCCACCACTCCAGCAGCAGCTCCGACTCGAACCCGTCCTCCACGTCCTTCGCCGTGAACATCGGGTCGCCGACGGCCAGGGTGTGCCCGGGGGGCCGGAACAGATCGCCGTAGAACGCCATCCGCAGGTCACCGGGGGTGAGTTCCGGACCGCCCGCCAGGTCGAGCCCATCGGCTAGCGCCGGCTCCCACTCCTTCAGCAGCGTCTTGCTTCCCAGCCGCTGCTTCCCCACCCCGTGCACACCAACGATCCGCGCCATCGCACCCGTCCCCCGAGCTCAGCAGGACCCTTCACTTTAGGGCGACGGCCCCGGCCCCGCATTCGAACCACACGGTCTTCCCACCGTCACGCCACACCGACACGCCCCACTTGTCGGCCATCGCGTCGAGCAGGAGCAGTCCCCGGCCGCTCTCGGACTCCGGGTCCTGCCGGGGCGGGGGTACGGGCAGTCGGTTGCTGCCGTCCGACACCTCCACGCGCACGCCGTGCGGCTGCCGCAGCAACAGCAGGGTGCAGCGCCGGTCCGGGACGTGCCGTACGACGTTCGCGAGCAGTTCGGTGACGCCGAGTTCCACCGCGTCGGACAGCTCGGGCATGCGCCACTCTTCGAGGAAGGAGCGGACGATACGGCGGATGTGGCGGGCGGCGTGTTCACCGGCGGTGAGGCGGATCGTGTACTGGGCGGGAAAGTATTCATTCACAGGACGAGGCTGACGTGCGGTGACTACCCTCGGCTACGGAACGGATACAACCGGTCCTGTAGTGGGCCGTGTTGCGTGAGAGGGGCTACTGCCGTGACCCACATCAACGCCCTTGACCCGGGTGCGTCCCCCTTGGATTACTACGGCTTCGAGCTGAGGCGGCACAGAGAGGCGGCCGGGCTGACGCAGAAACAGCTCGGGGAGATCGTCAACTACACCGGCTCGCTCGTCGGCCAGATCGAAACGGCCCGGAAGCTCCCGACGCCGGAGTTCAGTCAACGGGCGGATGCGGCGCTGGAGACGGGAGGGCAGCTGTACCGACTGATCGACCTGGTGCTGCGTAGTCAGCTTCCGGCCTGGTTCCAGCAGGTGGCGGAGCTGGAGTCGCGGGCCACGGAGATCTGCACGTTTCAGACCCACGTGGTGCATGGTCTCCTCCAGACGCGGGCGTACGCACGCGCCGTGCTCGGCGTGCTGGATCAGACCGACCTCGACGACCGCACGGCCGTCAGGTTGGCCCGCCAGCGCATCTTCGAGAAGGGGGAGCCGCCGGTCCTGTGGATGGTTGTCAGTGAGGCGGCCCTGTACCAGGAGATCGGCGGCTCAGAGACCATGCGAGGGCAACTAGCCCATTTGTTGTCCTTCGAGCACAATCCCCGGATCAACATCCAGGTTCTCCCATTTTCCGCCGGAGCGCACGCAGGGCTCCAAGGCGCATTCAATCTCTACCGGTTCGAACGGGACCCGGACATCGTCTATACCGAGGGATACGGCAGCGGGCATCCCACCGCGAATCCGGACACCGTCAAGGACTGCTCGCTCCGTTACGATCATCTTCAGGCCGCCGCGCTCTCCCTCAGGGATTCGGCGGAGTTGATGCGGCGAGTGATGGAGGAACGCTATGGTGAGCAACGCGGTTCCGACAGGGAATATGTGGCGTAAGTCCAGCTACAGCGGTGATCAGGGCGGCGACTGCATAGAGATCGCCGAAACCCCCCACACCACCATCGCCATACGCGACTCAAAGAACCCGGCGGGACCGATCCTCACCCTCGACCCCGCCGCGTTCACGACCTTCGTCAACTGGACGACGACGGACGGCGACTACAGCCGCTGAATGATCGTGCCGGTGGCCAAACCGCCCCCCGCACACATGGTGATCAGCGCGAACTCCTTGTCCGTGCGCTCCAGTTCATGAAGCGCCGTCGTGATGAGCCGGGCCCCGGTGGCTCCCACCGGGTGCCCGAGCGCGATCGCACCGCCGTTGACGTTCACTTTCTCCAGGCCCTGCTCGAAGACCTGCGCCCAACTCAGCACCACGGACGCGAACGCCTCGTTGATCTCGACCAGGTCGATGTCCTTCAGGGACATCCCGGCCTTGCCCAGCACGGCGTTCGTCGCGTCGATCGGCCCGTCGAGGTGGAAGTGCGGGTCGGCTCCCACCAGCGCCTGGGCGACGATCCGGGCCCGAGGCCGCAGCTTCAACGCACGAGCCATCCTCTTCGACGCCCACATGATCGCCGCAGCCCCGTCGGAGATCTGCGACGAGTTGCCGGCCGTATGCACCGCCGTAGGCATGATCGGCTTCAAGGAAGCCAACGCCTCGGCCGACGTGTCGCGCAGACCCTCGTCCTTGTCGACCAGGCGCCACATGCCCTGCCCGGCGTGCTGCTCCTCCTCCGTCGTCGGGACCTGGACGGCGAAGGTCTCTCGTTTGAAGCGTTCCTCCGCCCAGGCGTGGGCGGCGCGTTCCTGGGAGGCGAGTCCGAGGGCGTCGACGTTCTCGCGGGTCAGGCCCCGGTGGCGGGCGATGCGCTCGGCCGCCTCGAACTGGTTCGGGAGGTCGACGTTCCACTCGTCGGGGAACGGCTTCCCGGGCCCGTGCTTGGAGCCCGACCCCAGCGGCACCCGGGACATCGACTCCACGCCGCAGGAGATGCCGACGTCGATCACGCCGGCGGCGACCATGTTGGCCAGCATGTGAGAGGCCTGCTGGGAGGACCCGCACTGCGCGTCGACGGTCGTCGCGGCCGTCTCGTACGGCAGCCCCATCGTGAGCCAGGCCGTGCGCGCGGGGTTCATGGACTGCTCGCCGGCGTGGGTGACCGTACCGCCGACGATCTGTTCGACGCAGTCGGCGGGGATGCCGGTGCGGCCCAGGAGTTCACGGTAGGTCTCACCCAGCAGGTAGGACGGGTGCAGATGGGCGAGCGCGCCGCCGCGCTTGCCGATCGGGGTGCGTACGGCTTCGACGATCACGGGTTCGGCAGCCATGGGTGCGGGTCCTCTCCGGGAGGCTACGCGGAACTAGTACGCGTTCTAGTTCTGTCAGCAGTGTGCTGACGGTCACTCGGTGACCGCAAGGGTCGTGCGGGCAATTGAGGGGTCCGTGCCTCTTGCTAGTTGTAGAACCCGTTACTACCGTCACCGCAACTCCGCACAGCTGATGGGCCGTCAGAACAAGAGTCGGTACGAGTGGTGGGAGCCGCCCATGCCCTGTCCCGCGCTGCCCGAGGGATTCGACTTCACCGACCCGGACCTGCTGCATCAACGCGTGCCCCTGCCGGAGTTCGCCGAGCTGCGCCGGGTCGAGCCGGTCTGCTGGGTGCCGCAGCCGGCCAACGTCGCCGGCTTCCAGGACGAGGGGTACTGGGCCGTCACCCGGCACGCCGACGTCAAGTACGTGTCCACGCACCCGGAGTTGTTCTCGTCGTACCTCAATACGGCGATCATCCGCTTCAACGAGCACATCGACCGGGACTCCATCGACGCGCAGCGGTTCATCCTGCTCAACATGGACCCGCCGGAGCACACGCGGGTCCGGCAGATCGTGCAGCGCGGCTTCACGCCCCGGGCGATCCGCGCCCTGGAGGAGCGGCTGCGGGCCCGGGCCCTGGCGATCGTCGCGAACGCCCGCGCGCAATCCGGGCCGTTCGACTTCGTCACCCAGGTCGCCTGCGAACTGCCCCTCCAGGCGATAGCGGAGCTGATGGGCGTTCCGCAGGAGGACCGGGACAAGATCTTCGACTGGTCCAACAAGATGATCGCGTACGACGACCCCGAGTACGCCATCACCGCCGAGGTCGGCGCCGAGTCGGCCACGGAGATCATCGCCTACGCGATGAACATGGCCGCCGACCGCAAGCGGTGCCCCGCCCACGACATCGTCACGCAGCTGGTCGCGGCGGAGAACGAGGGCAACCTCAACTCGGACGAGTTCGGCTTCTTCGTGCTGATGCTGGCCGTCGCGGGCAACGAGACCACCCGCAACGCCATCACCCACGGCATGCACGCCTTCCTCACCCACCCCGAGCAGTGGGAGCTGTACAAGAGGGACCGGCCGTCGACGACGGCGGAGGAGATCGTGCGCTGGGCGACCCCGGTCGCCGCCTTCCAGCGCACCGCCACTCAGGACACCGAGCTGGGCGGCAAGCGGATCCGCAAGGGCGACCGCGTCGGCCTCTTCTACGCCTCCGCCAACCACGACCCCGAGGTCTTCGACGACCCGGACGACTTCGACGTCACCCGCGATCCCAACCCGCACCTCGGTTTCGGCGGCGGCGGCCCGCACTTCTGCCTCGGCAAGTCCCTCGCGGTGCTGGAGATCGACCTCATCTTCAACGCCATCGCCGACACCATGCCGGGACTGCGGCTGGTCGACGACCCGCGTCGCCTGCGGTCGGCGTGGATCAACGGGGTGAAGGAACTCCGGGTGAGTACGGCCGGCTGAGTGGGGCGAAGGCGACGGCCCCGGGGATCGGGGGGCCGCCGCCTTCGGTCTTGGGGGTGGGGCCGGCTCAGTACGAGCCGTGGGACTGCCAGTGGTCCCAGGCGCCGCAGGCGCTGCCGTAGCGGTCCTTCATGTAGTCCAGGCCCCACTCGATCTGGGTGGCCGCGTTGGTCTTCCAGTCGGAACCGGCCGAAGCCATCTTGGCGCCCGGCAGGGCCTGGACCAGGCCGTAGGCGCCGCTGGAGGCGTTCTGGGCGTTCACGTCCCAGTCGCTCTCCTGCTCGACGATCTCGGAGAAGCACTGGTACTGGGCGTCGTCGCCGATCATCTTCTTCGCGACCGCCTTCGCCGAGGAGGCCCCCGTCGTCGCGCCGTGGGCGGGCGCGGCGGCGATCAGGGTGCCGCAGGTGGCCGCGGCCAGGGCGGTACCGGCGAGGGCGTTCTTCGGGGTGGCGGCACGGCGGAGGACGGATGCGACGGGCACGCGGTGACCTTTCGTCGTGGGCGGGGCAGTCGCCCACGGAAACAGTCTTCGCGGATGCCCGCAATGCCCCCTTTTACTAGGTGTGACCGCATGCGGAGCGGCGGTCCGGCCTGTGACCGGGGGTGGTCTCTACGGCCTCGGTTCGTATGTGACCTGAGTCACGTGGGGCGCTTCACGGTCGGCGGGGTGTCGAACGTGACCGGCGTCTCGAACGCCGCCCGGCGTGTGGCGCGGCGCAGGGCCCTGAGCACCGCCGGGCCGAGGGTGAGTGTCAGGACGACCGTGACGACGGCCCGGCCGAGGTCCCAGCCGAGCGAGGTGGCCAGGCAGTACGCGAGGAAACGGGCCAGGTTGGCGGGGACCGTCGCCTGCGGGTCGAAGGCGACGTTCGAGGCGAGCGCGCTCATGAAGGGCCAGCCCGCCATGTTCATCACCGTGCCGTAGGCGAAGGCGGCGAGGAAGCCGTAGGCCGCCAGGAGCGTGAGTTCCGTCCGGCCGCGTAGGCGGTCCGGGCCCGGCAGGAGGCCCGCGCCCATCGCGAACCAGCCCATCGCCAGCATCTGGAACGGCAGCCACGGGCCCACCCCGCCCGTGAGCAGCGCGGACGCGAACATCGTCACCGAGCCGAGCACGAACCCGAAGCCCGGGCCGAGAACCCGGCCGCTCAGCACCATCAGGAAGAACATCGGCTCGATCCCGGCCGTACCGGCGCCGATCGGCCGCAGGGCCGCCCCCGTGGCCGCCAGCACGCCGAGCATCGCCACCGCCTTCGGGCCGAGACCGGACTCCGAGATCGCCGCTGCCACCACCCCCACGAGCAGCACCAGCAGGCCCGCGAAGAGCCAGGGCGCGTCCTGCGCGTGCGCGCTGAGCTGCGAGGTGGGCGGGGCGAGGAAGGGCCAGCCGAACGCGGCCACCCCCACGGCACTGACCAGGAGCAGGGCGGCGAGGGAGCGGGGGCCGAGGCGGACGGCCCGGGCCTGGCGCTGGGCGTTCACGCGTCCGTCCCGGGCTGGAGGGCCGCGCGGACCTCGGAGACCGTGAGCCAGTGCTGCGGGGCCAGGATCTTGGTGACCTGCGGGGCGAAGGACGGCGAGGAGACCACGACCTCCGCGGTCGGGCCGTCGGCGATCACCTCGCCCTCGGCCAGGAGCACCACGCGGTGGGCGATCTCGGCGGCCAGCTCCACGTCGTGCGTCGCCAGCACGATGGCGTGCCCCTCCTCCGCGAGCTTGCGCAGCACACCGGCCAGGCGGGCCTTCGCCGCGTAGTCCAGGCCTCGGGTGGGCTCGTCCAGCAGGAGCAGCGGGGGGCGGGCGGTCAGTACGACGGACAGGGCCAGGGCGAGGCGCTGGCCCTCCGAGAGGTCCCGGGGGTGGGTGTCGTCGGTGACGCCCGGGAGCAGTTCGGTGACCAGGGCTCGGCAGGTGCCGGGTGCTGCTCGCGCGTCCTGGTCGGCTGCCGTGCACTCTGCGGCGACGGTGTCGGCGTAGAGCAGGTCGCGGGGTTCCTGGGGGACGAGGCCTACCTTGCGGACGAGGTCCTTGGGGGGTGTGCGGTGGGGGGTGGCTTCGCCGAGTTTGACGGTTCCTGAGGTGGGGGTGATGAGGCCGACGAGGGAGTTGAGGAGGGTGGATTTTCCGGCGCCGTTGCGGCCCATGAGGGCGATGGTTTCGCCGGGGGTGATGGTGAGGTCGATGTGGGTCAGGGCTTGGATTCGGGCGCGGGTTACGGAGAGGGCTTGGACTTCGGCTGTGGATTGTTTGTTGGTGCGGGTTGGTTGTGGCTGGTCGCGCAGGTCCCCGCGCCCCTTAGGGGCGAGCTGGTGCTGTAGGTCTTTGGCCCGGCGGCGTGCGTCACGGACCGTCAGGGGGAGGGGAGACCAGTGGGCCAGGCGGCCCAATGCCACCACCGGCGGATACACCGGGGACACCGCCATCACCTCGGCCGGGGGGCCGACGATCGGGGACGCGCCCGGGGCCGGGAGCAGGGCGACCTGGTCGGCGTACTGGATGACTCGTTCCAGGCGGTGTTCGGCCATGAAGACCGTGGTGCCGAGGTCGTGGACGAGGCGCTGGAGGACGGCCAGGACCTCTTCGGCTGCTGCGGGGTCGAGCGCGGAGGTCGGTTCGTCGAGGACCAGGACGCTGGGGTGCGGGGTGAGGACCGAGCCGATGGCGACGCGCTGCTGCTGGCCGCCGGAGAGGGTGGCGATGGGGCGGTTGCGGAGGTCGGCGAGGCCGAGGAGGTCGAGGGTCTCCTCGACGCGGCGGCGCATCACGTCGGGGGCGAGGCCCAGGGACTCCATGCCGTAGGCGAGTTCGTCCTCGACGGTGTCGGTCACGAAGTGGGCGAGCGGGTCCTGGCCCACCGTGCCGACGACGTCGGCGAGTTCGCGGGGCTTGTGGGTGCGGGTGTCGCGTCCGGCCACCGTGACCCTGCCGCGCAGGGTGCCGCCGGTGAAGTGCGGAACGAGCCCGCTGACCGCGCCCAGGACGGTGGACTTGCCGACGCCGGAGGGACCGGCCAGGAGGACGAGTTCGCCCTCGGGGACCTCGAAGTCGATGCCCTGGACGGTGGGTTCGGAGGCACCGTCGTAGGTGACGGAGACGTCCTCGAAGCGGATCACGACGGTTCCTTGGGCTCGGGGGCGACGAACGCGGGCAGCAGGCCGAGGAGGATCGCCGCCGCGGGCCAGACGGGGAGCGTGGGGGCCACGAGCGGCACCACGCCGGGGTGCAGGGCCGCGGGCTCCCGGACGGCGGCGAGCACGAGCAGCGCGGCGACGGCCACGCCCGAGGCGACGACCAGCAGGGCACGCACGTCCCAGCGGTCCGGGCGGTACCGGGTGCGCAGCGACCGTCTGCCGCCGAGCCGGAGACCCGCGAGAGCGGCGGCGAGGCCGACGAGGAGGACGGGCATGCCGTAGGCGGCGCCCTCGGCGGTGAGCAGGCCGTACGTTCCGGCGCAGACGCCGAGCAGGCCGCCGAGGGTGAGGGCGGCGGTGGTGCGGTGGACCGCGGCCGGGACCTGGGCGGTACGGCCGTAGCCGCGCGCGTCCATCGCCGCGGCCAGGGACACCGAGCGCTCCAACGCGCCCTCCAGGACCGGCAGACCCACCTGCAGCAGGCCCCGGACGCCCTTGTCCGGGCGGCCGCGCAGCCGGCGGGCGGCGCGCAGGCGCTGGACGTCGGCGATGAGGTTCGGCGCGAAGGTGAGGGCGACGACGACCGCCACCCCCATCTCGTACAGGGCGCCCGGGAGGGACTTGAGGAGGCGGGAGGGGTTGGCGAGGGCGTTCGCGGCGCCGACGCAGATGAGCAGGGTGGCCAGTCTCAGACCGTCGTACAGCGCGAAGGTGAGGGCCTCGGCCGTGACCTCGCCGCCGAGGCGGATGCCCTGAGCCCAGTCGGGGAGGGGCACCTCGGGGAGCGTGACGAGGGTGTGCGTGCCGGGGATGGGGGAGCCGAGGACGATCGCGAAGAGGAGCCGGATGACCAGGACGGCGAGGGCGAGTTTGACGAAGGCGCCGTAGGAACGGGACCAGGGGGTCGGGGGGCGGCAGGTCGCCACGACGTAGGCGGAGACCGCGATGAGGAGGCACAGGAGCAGGGGGTTGGTGGTGCGGGTGGCCGCGGTGCCGAGAGAGAGGGACCAGAGCCACCAGGCGCCGGGGTGCAGGGCTGCTCGGCGCGGGCGCTGGGGGCGTGCCGGGCCTTGGCCGATCCGGTCCATGCTGCTAAGCCTGGTCACGCCGCCGTACCTGCCAGATCGCCGCCGCCCCCAGTGCCGTCACCACGGCGATGCCCGCCAGCAGGCCCAGGGACGGGCCGTCGTCGTCGGACGTGTCCTTCTTCGCCGCCGGTGTCGACTCCCGGGAGCTCGCCACCTGCTCGCCGCAGCCCTTCTCCGGGTAGCCCGAGATCGCGCACAGCAGGGCGTTCGTGTCGTAGCGCAGGGGCTTGGCGACACTCGCGAGGGCCTCTGCCGTGGTCGCGTCGGGGGAGACCCGGGCGCAGGCCGTCCGGGCGGGGGGCGGGGTCTCGCCCTGGGGGGCGTCCGTCTTCGTGCCGGGGTCGATGACGAGCGCCACGCGCTTCTTGCCGTCCTGCGCGGGTGTCTTCGCGCAGATGGTCTCGAAGTCGGCCGTGCCGCGCGGCCGGGCCGCCTCGGAGGAGTCCTCGCTCACCGCGAAGCGGAAGCCCTGGACGTCGCCGTCCGAGGGGCGGGCCATGGACGGGCCCTGGGTGGCGTAGACCCAACGGTCGCCTTCGCGGTCCCAGAACGACCAGTACCGGTAGCCGGCGGCCTGGGCCTGGCCCGCGCCCGCGATCAGCAGGAGCGAGGCCAGGAGGAGGAGAGCGGCCCGGCGGATCACGACTGCTGCCTCTTCTTACGGCCGGTGAAGAGGAAGCCGATGCCGATACCGGCGACGAGGCAGACCCCGACGTACCACCAGACGCCGAAGAAGCCCGACCCCGAGTCGTCCTTCTCGTCGGTCGCCGAGGGCTGTTCGGGGGCCTGCGGGGCCGGGCCCGTCGTGTTGAGCTGCTTCACCAGGTCCGTGCCGCCGAAGTCACGCGGGTTCGCGCCCGTCGCGTGGGCGGCGAAGATCAGCTGGGCGTAGGCGGCGGGGCCGCCCTGCTCGGCCCAGGAGGCGGAGTTCTTCTCCAGCCACCGCACGGACTTCTCGGCCTGCGCGGTCTCGCCCTGGGCGGCGAGTGCCACGACCGCGTCGGCGGTGTTGCCGTGGTCGGGCTGGGGGTCCGCGCCGGCGAGGGCGGAGGTGAGGTGGTTGTCGTCCTTGGCGAGGGTCTGCGTGAGGTACGCGGCGCCGTTGTCGGCGGCCTGCTGCGGCGTGGAGGGGTCCGCGCACGTGGCGTCGGACTTCTTGCCCTCCTCCACGACCATGCCCTTGCCCAGGGCGCCGAGGACACCGGCCGCCGTGGCGTCCGCGTTGGCGGCCAGCTTGCCCTTCTTGTCGGGCTGGAACGCGAAGGCGCCGTCGTCGTCCCCGCCGCAGGGGAGGGCGAGCTTCAGCAGGGCGTCGTCGGGTGACTTGCCGCCCTTCTCGACCTGGTCCGGCTTCTCACCGGCGGCGGCGAGCGCGCCGATGACGACGGACGTGGAGTTGGTGTCGCTGGCGCCGCCGGGCGCGTAGCCCCAGCCGCCGTCCTTGTTCTGTACGGACTTCAGCCAGCCGACGGCCTTGTCGGTGACGGCGTCCTGTCCGCCGAGCGCGGCGAGGGCCTGGACGGCGGCGGACGTGGCGTTGGTGTCGAGCATGGTCTTGGCGTCGCACGCGGCGGCGGGGTCGGGACGGTACGCGGCGAACCCGCCGTCCGCGCACTGCTGCCCGACCAGCCACGTGATGGACTTGGCGGCGGGCTTCTCACCCACCGTGTCCTGGGCGAGAAGGGCGAGCGACTGGCGCCAGACGCCGTCGAACTTGGGGTCCTTGTCGCCGTACAGGGCGGAGGGGAACGCCTGGGACGGAGTCGGTGACGGTGCGGCGGCGGCCGGCGTGGCCGCGCCGATCACGGTGGCGGCGGCCAGGACGGCGGCGCTGCGGCGGACGTTCATGATCGGCGGGTGCCTCTCCCTGTGAGGGAGCCGGGCAGCACGGGACACCCCGGCGGCTCGGCTCCGTATACCTCGACGGTGCCGTGCACCGGCAGGCGCCGGGCACATGAGCCGGTCACGATCCGTACGGGGCGATCCGGCTTCCGCCTGGCAGGGCGGTCCACGGTTGCGGGTCAGCGCCGGAATTGCACCGGCTTCTCCCTGTACGGGTGATGACGACCCGCCTACTGTACCCGGAAGTAGCAAAACGGCCGAGAGTACCTTGCTGAGTCTCGTCCGGCCGAAAGCCCTGCGGCGTCGGGCCGGCAATCCGACCGTGAGCCGCCGTGAGGTCGAACTGCTGCACCACGCTGAGGAGTTGATCCTGTCCGTGAGGCAAAACGGGTTAACGTGAAGCTCCACGACCACACGCAGGAGCGTCCATGACTGATCAGGTGGAGAACTCCGAGCAGGAGCCGCTCTCCAAGATCGATACCTCGGTTCCGCACTCGGCCCGGATCTGGAACTACTGGCTGGGCGGGAAGGACAACTACGAAGTCGACCGTGTGGCCGGTGACGCGTTCCGCGAGATCTTCCCCGGGATCGAGACCGGGGCCCGCGCCGCCCGCTACTTCCTCGCCCGCGCCGTACGCCATCTCGCCGCCGAAGAGGGCATCCGCCAGTTCCTGGACATCGGCACCGGGCTGCCCAACGTGGACAACACCCACCAGATCGCCCAGCGGGTGGCCCCGGAGAGCCGGATCGTCTACGTCGACAACGACCCCCTGGTGCTGGCCCACGCCCGCGCGCTGCTCACCAGCACACCGGAAGGCGTCACCAACTACGTCGACGCCGACCTGCGCAAGCCGAGCACGATCGTCCGGGAAGCCGGGAAGACCCTGGACTTCGACCAGCCCGTCGCACTCATGCTGATGGGCATCCTCGGCCATATCGAGGACCACGACGAGGCCCGCGAGATCGTGCGGCAGCTGGTGGACGCGCTGCCCTCCGGCAGCTATCTGGTGCAGTACGACTCCACCGACACCAGCGAGGACTACCTCCGGGCCATCGGGCAGTACAACGACGGCGGCTCGATCCCGTACATCCTGCGCAGCCCCGAGCAGATCGCCCGCTACTTCGACGGTCTGGAGCTGCTGGAGCCGGGCGTCACGTCCTGCTCGCGCTGGCGTCCCGACGCCGAGGCCCTGGGCCTGCCGGCGGAGGTGCACCAGTACGGCGGTGTCGCCCTCAAGCGCTGAACTCCCCGAGGGTGCTCAGGTCTCCTGAAGTATCCGGTGCAGGATGGTCGGAGTCTCGTCCGGTGACTCGGCTTCGACCACCAGCCGGTTCATGGCATCCCAGTAGCGCTCGATGTCGGCCGGCCGGTCGGGATAGAGCGCGGTGGTGAGCTGCTCGAGGTAGACCATGTCGGGCAACTGGCCGCCGGGCAGCCGCAGGATGGTGACCGGACCGCCCTCCGCGGCATGCCCGCCGGAGCGGAACGGCAGGATCTGGACGGTGACCTGCGGCAGCCGGCAGATCTCGATGAGATGTCTGAGCTGGGCGCGCATCACGGCCGGCCCGCCCACCGGGCGCCGCAGCGCCGCCTCGTCGATCACCACCCAGAGCTGGGCCGTGCCCGGCTGCCGGTGCAGGATCCGCTGCCGGGTCATCCGGAGCGCCACCCGGCGGTCGGTTTCGCGCGCGCCGGCGTCAGGGTGGACGAGCCGGACGGCGGCACGCGCGTAGTCGGGGGTCTGGAGCAGCTCGGGAACGCGCTGTATCTGGTAGCAGCGGATGACGCTCGCCGCCTGCTCGGCCCCGAGGTAGCTCTGCGTCCAGGAGGGCACCACGTCGCTGTAGTACTGCCACCAGGCGTGGGTGTTGGCCTGTTCGGCCAGCGCCAGCAGCGTGGCGCGCTCGGCCTCGTCCGTGACGCCGTAGAACGTGAGCAGGTCGGAGACGTCCCGCAGCTTGAACCCGTGGCGCCCGGCCTCCATGCGGCTGATCTTGGAGGGGGAGGCGCGGATGACCTCGCCCGCCTCCGCCCTGCCGATGCCTTGCGCGTCCCGCAGCCTGCGCAGCCGGGCGCCCAGCGCGAGCCGAGGCACCATGGGCCCGGCCGATCTCCCGTCCAGGACTCCGCTGAAGGGCGATGTACGAGCGGCCTCTTCGGTGCCCATGGGCATGTCTCCTTGCGGTGGTGCGCAACGCCGCGCGCGTGGGGGCGCCGCGGCTCGTTCATCCTAGAGGCCCTGCCCTCAGGCCATCCGGCTTATGCCGAAGGCGAGTTCGGCCGCGGAGTGGGACCGCCGAAGGGCAGGTGAAGAGTCCGGGAGGCGAGCAGCCAGGTGCCGTCGGCCCGGTGGAAGACGTCCTCGTAGTGCCCGACCTGGACCGGAGGCCCGGGAGGGACGATGCCGCCGTCGTAGCCGTCGACGCGGTACGTCGTGAAGTACGAGACCGCGCTGGCGGTGTCCGGGGCCTCCACCGTGACCAGGACGTTGGACATCATGCGGCGGGAGAGCCGGTCGGCGGGGCGGGAGCCGAAGTAGGTGCGAATGGCGTCGCGGCCCCTGACCAGCCGCCCGTCGTGCGGCCACTGCCAGACACCCTCCTCGGTGAACAGCTCGGCGACGGACGAGGGGTCGCCCAGGTCGAGCCGGTGGACGAAGTCGAGGATCAGACGCTCGCAGGCGCGCTCGGCGAGGAGGTGCTCGATGGAGTCCATGGAGTTGGTTCTAGCATCCGGCCCGGACGGTCTTGCGGGCGCCTACACCGCCACGTACCTCACCGGCTCGCTCCCCGGTACCGCCTCCGCCCGGCCCAGCTTCACCAGGCGGCGCAGATGGGCCTCCGCCTCCGAGACCGCGATGTTCCGGGAGCCGTACGGGATCTGCTCCCAGGGGCGGTTCCACTCCATGCGTTCGGCGAGCTGCCAGGGCGTGAGGGGCTCGGCGAGGAGGGCTTGCAGGGCGGTGAGGCGGGCCTCGTGGTGGTGGAGCAGTTCGTGTACGCGGGCGGTTGCGTCGGGGAACGGGTGCTGGTGGGCCGGGAGTACCTCGGCGGGGGCCAGGCGGCCGACGCGTTCGAGGCTGTCGAGGTAGTCGCCGAGGGGGTCGGTGACCGTGGCGTCGTCGGGATCCTCGTAGAGGCCGATGTGCGGGGTGATCCCGGGCAGCAGGTGGTCGCCGGAGAACAGGCGTCCATGGCCGGGCAGTTGGGTCGGGTGGTCCTCCTCCAGGTGGAGGCAGACATGGCCGGGCGTGTGGCCCGGGGTCCAGATCGCCCGCAGGCGGCGGCCGGCGAGGTCCAGGAGTTCGCCCGGGACGATGTCGCGGTCGGGCAGGGCGGGGGAGAGGCCGGGCAGGGCGCGGGGCCGGGGTGTGCGCAGCGGGGCGATGTGCTCCTCGGGCGCTCCGGCGGCGGTGAGCTTGGCCGTCATGTACGAGAACCAGCGCTCGGGACGGGCGTCCCGGGTCCGTCGTACGACCGCGGTGTCCGCCGCGTGCATCGCGATCCAGGCACCCGACGCCTCGCGGACCCGGCCGGAGAGGCCGTGGTGGTCCGGGTGGTGGTGGGTGATGACCACGCCGTGGATCTCGCCCGCCGAGGTGCCGCACGCCGTGAGGCCGGCCGCGAGGGTGTCCCAGGACTCCGAGTCGTCCCAGCCGGTGTCGATGAGGACCGGGCCCCGGTCGGTGTCGACGACGTACACGAGGGTGTGGCCGAGGGGGTTGTCCGGGATCGGGACCCGCAGGGACCGGACGCCTCCGCCGTGGTCGTACACCGCTGGTGCGGGTTCGCGGTCCTGGCTGCTTGTCATCTGCCCTCCGTCCCACGGCCATTGCCCACTATAACGAGAACTGGTATCAGTTTCTGAAACACCGTCAGATATGAAGGCAGTCGGCCATGACCGGATTCGTGGAGCACGGACAGCTGTTCATCGGCGGGGAGTTGACCGATCCCCTGGGCCAGGACGTCATCGAGGTGATCTCGCCGCACACGGAAGAGGTCATCGGACGCGTCCCGCACGCCTCGACCGCGGATGTGGACCGGGCCGTGGGGGTCGCGCGGCGGGCCTTCGACCAGGGGCCCTGGCCGCGCATGAGCCTCGACGAGCGGATCGAGGTCGTGAGCCGGATCAAGGACGGGATCGTCGCCCGGCACGAGGAGATCGCCCGCGTGATCTCCGGCCAGAACGGCTCGCCGTACTCCTGGAGCGTCCTCGCCCAGGCCTTCGGCGCGGTGATGGTCTGGGACTCGGCGATCACCGTCGCGCGGAACTTCACCTACGAGGAGCGCCGGGACGGTGTGCTCGGCCGCATCCTCGTGCGGCGCGAGCCCGTCGGGGTCGTCGCGGCCGTCGCCCCCTGGAACGTCCCGCAGTTCGTCGCCGCCGCCAAGCTCGCCCCCGCGCTGCTCACCGGCTGCACGGCCGTCCTCAAGCCCTCGCCCGAGTCGCCGCTGGACGCGTATCTGCTCGGCGAGATCGCCCGCGAGGCCGGGCTGCCCGAGGGCGTGCTGTCGATCCTGCCCGCCGACCGGGAGGTGAGCGAGTACCTGGTCGGGCACCCCGGCATCGACAAGGTGTCCTTCACCGGGTCGGTCGCGGCCGGGAAGCGTGTCATGGAGGTGGCGGCGCGCAACCTCACCCGGGTGACGCTCGAACTGGGCGGCAAGTCGGCGGCCGTCGTCCTGCCCGACGCGGACGTCGAGACGGCCGTCGCCGGCATCGCCCCCGCGGCCTGGATGAACAACGGCCAGGCCTGCGTCGCCCAGACCCGCATCCTGCTCCCGCGCTCCCGCTACGACGAGTTCGCCGACGCCCTCGCCGCGGCGGCCGGCGCGCTCGTGGTCGGCGATCCGCTCGACCCCGCCACCCAGGTGGGCCCGCTCGTGGCGAAGCGGCAGCAGCAGCGCAACCTCGACTACATCCGCGTCGGGCAGGAGGAGGGCGCGAAGATCCTCACCGGCGGCGGCCGCCCGGCCGGCCTGGACCGCGGCTGGTACGTCGAACCGACCCTCTTCGGAGACGTCGACAACTCCATGCGCATCGCCCGCGAGGAGATCTTCGGCCCGGTCATCTGTCTGCTGCCCTACGACGACGAGTCCGACGCCGTGAAGATCGCCAACGACTCCGACTACGGACTGAGCGGCAGCGTCTGGACCGCGGACGTCGAGCGCGGCATCGACATCGCCCGGCAGGTCCGCACGGGCACGTACTCGGTCAACACCTTCAGCCTGGACATGCTGGGCCCCTTCGGCGGCTACAAGAACTCGGGCCTGGGGCGGGAGTTCGGGCCCGAGGGATACGGGGAGTACCTGGAGCACAAGATGATCCACCTCCCGGCGGAAGCGTAGAGATGGGCGACCGCTGGCACGTCGAGGTCGACCGCTCCCTGTGCATCGGCAGTGCCCAGTGCGTCCACCACGCCCCGGACGGCTTCCGCCTCGACCCGGCCCGCCAGTCCCATCCGGTCGCCCCGGACACGGACGCGAACGAGCGGGTGCTGGAGGCGGCGGAGAGCTGTCCGGTGGAGGCGATCGTGATCACGCTGGGGGGCGGTGGTGAGGCGGTGTTCCCGCCGGAGGAATAGCTTCCCGAAGAGCGCCCGAAAAATAATGGTTCCGGGGGGTTCATTCCCGGGTGAGTGTTCTATTCTGGAAGTCGGCCTACGAGGCGAGTGAGGGAGTCCGACCGGAGTAGCCGACGGTGGCAGGAAGCCAGAGGTTTTGGGTCCGCCGGTGCCGACTGCGACGGTAGGGCTGAGAGGCTGGAAGGAAGCAAGGCCGAGAGGCCGGGCGACCGGAAGGCGACCCCCAGCACCTGATCCGGACCATGCCGGCGAAGGGAACCCGTCTCGTAGGTCTCTTCCGTGCGACCAGGTCAGTTCTGCGTGTCCGGGGCCGTCAGGGCGATCAGCCGGCACACCGTCTCGATGTCGATCCGCACCTGGGCGATCGAGGCGCGGCCCGACAGCCAGGTGATCAGCGCCGAGTGCCAGGTGTGCTCGATGACCCGGACCGCGGAGAGCTGCTCCGGGGTCGGGTCGTCCAGACCCATCGCGTCCAGGATGATCGCCGTCGTCTGCCGCGAGACCTGGTCGACCTCCGGGCTCACACTGCGGTCCGCGAAGGTGAGGGCGCGGACCATTGCGTCGGCCAGATGCGGTTCGCGCTGCAGGGCGCGGAAGGCCCGCATCAGCGTCTCCGCGACCCGCTCGGCCGCCGAATCGCCCTGCGGGGGCTTCTTCCGCAGTGTCCCGTGCATGTGCTCCAACTGGTCCTGCATCGTGGCGACCAGCAGATGGATCTTGGAAGGGAAGTAGCGGTACAGGGTGCCGAGCGCCACCTGGGACGACTCGGCGACCTCGCGCATCTGCACGGCGTCGAAACCGCCCCGGCTGGCCAGTTGCGCGCTCGCGTGCAGGATGCGGCGACGGCGGGCCTCCTGTCGCTCCGTGAGGGGAGGGGAGGCGGGGGCTGCGGCTCTGGCTTCCACCTTGGCCACTGTGTTCACCTTGGCTTCCGCGGGCATGGGTCCCGTTCCGTGACGGTCCGTGAGGGCGAGTGATCACACAGCATGGCACGGCTCGGCCGTGGCGTGAATCACCTGATCCACTGCTCACAGCGCCGCTACCTGCCGGTAGATTCAGTGCCTCCGAACGATCAAGTCTGAAACTTGTTCTAGATTAGCGTCCCGGCGTAATCTCGCGGGATAGTGCAGGGAGAAGGGGGCCAGAGTGACCGCTGAGGCCAGGGAGGCCGGGCCCTCGGAGGACCCCGCCGCCGACGGCTTGCGACCGCTCCACATCGCGCTCCTCACCTATAAAGGGAACCCGTTCTGCGGAGGCCAGGGCGTCTACGTCCGGCACCTCTCGCGCGAGTTGTCCCGCCTCGGCCACCGCGTCGAGGTCATCGGTGCCCAGCCCTACCCCGTCCTCGACGAGGGCCACGACGGCCAGAGCCTCACCGAGCTGCCCAGCCTCGACCTCTACCGCCAGCCGGATCCTTTCCGCACCCCCAAGCGCGACGAGTACCGCGACTGGATCGACGCGCTCGAAGTGGCGACCATGTGGACCGGTGGCTTCCCCGAGCCCCTGACGTTCTCGCTGCGCGCCCGCCGCCATCTGCTGGCCCGCCGGGGCGAGTTCGACGTCGTCCACGACAACCAGACGCTCGGGTACGGACTGCTGGGAGACGTGGGCGCGCCCCTGGTGACCACGATTCACCACCCCATCACCGTCGACCGGCAGTTGGAGCTGGACGCGGCGGACGGCTGGAAGCGGCGTCTGTCGGTGCGCCGCTGGTACGCCTTCACCCGCATGCAGAAGCGTGTCGCCCGCCGGCTCCCGTCCGTGCTCACCGTCTCCGGCACGTCCCGCCAGGAGATCGTCGACCACCTCGGTGTACGCCAGGACCGGATCCACGTGGTCCACATCGGCGCCGACACCGACCTGTTCTCGCCGGATCCCTCGGTGCCCGTGGTGCCGGGCCGGATCGTGACGACGTCCAGCGCGGACGTGCCGCTGAAGGGCCTGGTCCATCTCGTCGAGGCGCTCGCCAAGGTGCGCACGGAACACCCCGGCGCGCACCTCGTCGTCGTCGGCAAACGGCCCACGGAGGGGCCCGTCGCCCAGGCGATGGAGCGGTACGACCTCGCCGGCGCCGTCGAGTTCGTCAAGGGCATCTCCGACGCGGAACTCGTCGACCTGGTGCGCTCGGCGCAGGTCGCGTGCGTGCCCTCGCTCTACGAGGGCTTCTCGCTGCCGGCCGCCGAGGCCATGGCGACGGGCACGCCCCTGCTCGCCACGACCGGCGGCGCCATACCCGAGGTCGCGGGCCGCGACGGGGAGACCTGCCTGGCGGTGCCCCCGGGGGACGCGGGCGCGCTGGCCGCCGGTCTGGGCCGGCTGCTGGGCGACGCGGAGTTGCGTGCGCGGCTCGGAGCGGCCGGTCGGGAACGAGTACTACGGCACTTCACGTGGGCCAGGGCGGCGGAAGGCACGGTGGCCAGGTACCGCGAGGCGATCGCCAGATCCGAGGGCGTCGGAGCGGGCCGCTCCGCGGCGGGCGGCGGCCGTTCCGAAGTCCCGTCGGGTGCCGAGCCCGCGGCTGTCACGAGTGCCGAGCCCGAGGCTGTCACGGGTGCTGTGCCCGCGGCCCCCGCATCCGCAGCCCCCACAGATGTAGAAGGCGTCAACTCCGAAAGCAGGGCCACGTGCTGACCGTCGACTTCTCCCGGTTCCCGCTCGCGCCGGGCGACCGCGTCCTGGACCTGGGCTGTGGTGCCGGCCGGCACGCGTTCGAGTGTTACCGGCGTGGCGCGCAGGTCGTGGCCCTGGACCAGAACGCCGAGGAGATCCGCGAGGTCGCCAAGTGGTTCGCGGCGATGAAGGAGGCCGGCGAGGCCCCCGACGGCGCCACCGCCACGGCCATGGAGGGCGACGCCCTGGCACTGCCGTTCCCCGACGAGTCCTTCGACGTCGTCATCATCTCCGAGGTGATGGAGCACATCCCGGACGACAAGGGCGTCCTCGCGGAGATGGTGCGCGTCCTCAAGCCCGGCGGCCGCATAGCCATCACGGTCCCGCGCTACGGCCCCGAGAAGGTCTGCTGGACCCTCTCCGACGCCTACCACGAGGTCGAGGGCGGCCACATCCGCATCTACAAGGCCGACGAACTCCTGGCGCGCATCCGCGAGGCCGGCCTCAAGCCCTACGGCACCCACCACGCCCACGCGCTGCACTCGCCCTACTGGTGGCTGAAGTGCGCGTTCGGCGTCGACAACGACAAGGCGCTGCCGGTGCGGGCGTACCACAAGCTCCTCGTCTGGGACATCATGAAGAAGCCGCTGGCCACCCGGGTCGCCGAGCAGGCGCTGAACCCGCTGATCGGCAAGAGCTTCGTGGCGTACGCGACCAAGCCGCACCTGCCGCGTCTCTCCGGCACCGGGGCGGACGCCCAGTGACCACTCCCCGGACGGAACATCTGGTCCTGCCCGGGGTCCTCACCGCAGGGCAGGCCGCCGCGACCGTCGCCGGCATCCTCGCCGTGCAGCGCGAGGACGGTGCGATCCCCTGGTTCCGGGGGCACCACCTCGACCCGTGGGACCACGTCGAGGCGGCCATGGCCCTCGACACGGCAGGCGAGCACGAGGCCGCCGAGCGGGCCTACCTGTGGCTGGCCCGGCACCAGAACGAGGACGGCTCCTGGTACGCGGCCTACGCCGACGGGGAGTCCGGCGACGTCACCGACCGGGGCCGGGAGACCAACTTCGTCGCCTACATCGCCGTGGGCGTCTGGCACCACTACCTCTCCACCGGCGACGACACGTTCCTGGAGCGGATGTGGCCGGCGGTCTACGCCGCGATCGAGTTCGTGCTGCACCTGCAGCAGCCGGGCGGACAGATCGGCTGGCGGCGCGACGACGACGGCACGGACACGGCGGACGCCCTGCTGACGGGCAGCTCCTCGATCCACCACGCGCTGCGGTGCGCGCTGGCCATCGCCGAGCAGCGGGAAGAGGCGCAGCCGGACTGGGAGTTGGCGGCCGGTGCGTTGCGGCACGCGATACGGCGGCATCCGGAGCGGTTCCTCGACAAGAACCGGTACTCGATGGACTGGTACTACCCGGTGCTCGGCGGTGCGCTGACCGGGGCCGAGGCCAAGGCCCGTATCGAGGAGGACTGGGACCGGTTCGTGGTGCCCGGGCTCGGGGTGCGGTGCGTCGTGCCCAACCCGTGGGTGACGGGTGGGGAATCGGCCGAACTCGCCCTCGCGTTGTGGGCGATGGGCGAGTCCGACCGGGCGTTGGAGGTGCTGCAGTCGATCCAGCATCTGCGGGATCCGGAGAGCGGGCTGTACTGGACGGGGTATGTCTTTGAGGACGAGGCGATCTGGCCGCGTGAGCTGACCACGTGGACGGCCGGGTCGCTGTTGCTGGCCGTGGCCGCGTTGGGTGGACACGAGGCCACGTGCCAGGTGTTCGGTGGGGACGAGTTGCCCGGAGGGCTGGACTCGGACTGCTGCGTCTAGGGGTTCAGGAGAGTCAGTGACGATGGGCCCTGTTGGCGATCGCGTGGCCCACGAACAGGTAGACCACCGCTGCCAAGCCGTAGCCGCAGACCACACGGGCCCAGGCTTCGTCGAACGTGAAGAGGTCGTGGGACCAGCCGGCGAGCCAGCGGGCCGCGTCATGGATGAACTGGACGAAGCTGTTCGCCTGGTTGGCGTCCAGCAGGTACATCAGGATCCACAGACCCAGGATGAGAGCCATGATGTCGGCCACGACCGCGACGATCGTGCCGGCCTGATTCGCACCGTTGCGATATCGAGGGGACATGACATCCGTGTTGCCCTTGAACTCTGGATGAAACCCGGGGATTCGCTCAGGCGTTCAACTCGGCGAGAACGCGCAGCGTGTGGCGGTCCGGGCTGAGCACCAGCAGGTCCGTCACCGGCCCCTTGCGCCACGACTCCAGCCGCTCCGCGATCCGTTCGCGCGGGCCCACCAGGGAGATCTCGTCGGCGAAGGCGTCGGGGACGGCGCGGACGGCCTCGTCCCGGCGGCCGGAGAGGAACAAGTCCTGGATGCGGCGGGCGTCTTCCGCGTAGCCCATGCGGGCCATCAGGTCGGCGTGGAAGTTGCGGGCCGCGTGTCCCATGCCGCCGATGTAGAAGCCGAGCATCATCTTGACGGGCAGCAGTCCCTCGGCGACGTCGTCACAGACCCGGGCCTGCGCCATCGGTGCCACCAGGAACCCTTCGGGCAGGTCGGCCAGGGCCGGGCCGTACACCTCCGGCCGGGTCGGCGACCAGTACAGCGGCAGCCAGCCGTCGGCGATCCGGGCCGTCTGGGCGACGTTCTTCGGCCCCTCCGCCCCGAGCAGGATCGGCAGCTCGGCGCGGAGTGGATGCGTGATCGGCTTGAGGGGCTTGCCCAGACCCGTGGCGTCCTGACCCCGGTAGGGGTGGGAGTGGAAACCTCCCGCCAGTTCAACGGGGGCCTCGCGACGCAGCACCTGCCGTACGACGTCGACGTACTCGCGGGTGGCGGTGAGCGGGGACTTCGGGAACGGGCGGCCGTACCAGCCCTCGACGACCTGCGGGCCGGACAGCCCGAGGCCCAGCATCATGCGGCCTCCGGAGAGATGGTCGAGGGTGAGCGCCTGCATGGCGGTGGTGGTCGGCGGGCGGGCGGCCATCTGGGCAACCGCCGTGCCCAGCTTGATGGTGGAGGTGTGGGCGGCGATCCAGGCGAGCGGAGTGAACGCGTCCGAGCCCCAGGACTCCGCCGTCCACACGGAGTCGTAGCCCAGCCGCTCCGCCTCCCGCGCGAGCGGTATGTGGTCGGGGGAGGGGCCGCGGCCCCAGTAGCCGAGTGCGAGACCGAGCCGCATACCTGCCTCCTGACGGTGCGTCAGCCGACTGGGGCGACGACTGTACGGCAACGGCCCCCCGCCCGGAAGGGCGAGGGGCCGTGAAGGAGGCGTGGGCTCAGCCGCGCTGGATGCCCGACGTGTCCTGGAGGACACCGCGGCGGCCGTCCTGCGTCTGCGCGACCAGGGCCGGACCGCGCTGCTCGACGGCCAGATACCAGGTACCCGGGGCGAGTTCGGCGATCGGCGTCGGCGAACCGTCCTCCGCGAACAGCGGACGCGGCACCGGCACCGCGAACCAGAACGGCGAGAAGTCCCCGGCCGGAGCCTGCGGCGCCTGCGCCTGCTGCGGCTGGGGCTGCCCGCCGAACGGCTGCGCCTGCTGCGGCTGCCCGGGCTGACCCGGCTGTCCGGGCTGCGGGTGACCGTAGCCGCCGGGCTGCTGCGCGCCCGGGTAGCCGTAGCCACCGGGGGGCTGAGCGCCGTAGGGCTGCGGGGCGGCCGGGCGGGGTGCCGGGAGGAGGGCGCCCTTGAGGGCCGGGACGAGGGGGGTGGCGATCGCGGCGGCGGCCATGAGCAGCGTCGCGACGAGGGCGAGGATCAGGCCGATGCCGGGGCTCGGGGCGCCTTCGCTCGCGTTGTCACCGATGTTGTCGAAGCCACCCGGTACGTCGACGATGTTGCCGAGCGCGCTCCACGCGGCGAACACCGTGAACGCGACGCCGAACTGGCCGAGGTCGAGCCCGGCGACCTTCGGGACCTGCGGCAGGCCCCGGGCCACGACGACCAGCGCGGCGCCGATGACTCCGGCCAGCACGACGCTGAACACGACCGGGCCGCTGCCCCACAACATCGGGAGGTCGACGCTGTCGGGGACATTGTCGAACGAGTACAGGTCGAGGAACGACGCGATGAAGAGCAACACCGCTGCTCCGAGCACCACGCCATCGCCTCGAGTGAGGGAGCGGATATTCACTTCAGGTCCTTCGTAGGTCGTCTCATCGTCGGTAGAGGCGTCGCTGTCACCATGTCGCCGTCAGGCCCCTGTGTGAAGCGCGGGGGTGGCCCCTCATCGTAGGGAGACACTATCGTCCGCCCTGTCAGGGTGTCCGCCGGGATCCGCCCGTCGAGAACTACCCGTGCAGGAAACTCACGATTCCCTCAGAGATCCCTTGCGCCGCTTTCTGCCTCCACGCGCCACTGGTGAGTGATGCCGCGTCCTTGCTATCGCGCATGTTGCCGCACTCGATGAACACCTTCGGAACCGTTGACAGATTGAGACCGCCCAGGTCCTTACGCGTGACGAGACCGGAGCCGTCGCCGATGTAGTTGGACGGCGCGCTGCCGGTGACGGCCACGAAGCGGCCGGCGACGCGCTCGCCGAGATCGCGGGAGGGGGCGACGATCGCGCGGGTGTCGGCGGAGCCCGCGTGGACCGCGCCGGGCAGGATGACGTGGAAGCCGCGGTTGCCGGTGCCCGAGCCGTCCGCGTGGATCGAGACCACGGCGTCGGCCTTCGCCTCGTTGCCGATCCGGGCCCGCTCGTCCACGCACGGGCCGTACGGCCGGTCGCCGTCCTGTGTCAGCTTCACCGTGGCGCCCTGCGCTTCGAGGAGCGTGCGCATCCGGTGCGCGACGTCCAGCGTGAACTTGGCCTCGGTGTAACCGTCGTTGGTGGACGTCCCCGTGGTGTCGCACTCCTTCCAGTTCGTCCCGATGTTCACCTTGCGGTTGATCTCGGACGGGTGCTGGAAGTTCTCCGGGTTGTGCCCGGGGTCGATGACGACGACCTTGCCCTTGAGGGGGCCGGACGCGGAGGCCGAGGGCGCGGTGGGCGTGGGATCGGCACCCGGCTTCTTGCCGTCGTCGGTGGCGTCGTCGGTGGTGTCCTCGGCGGGCGGGCTCGACGCGGCCGGCGGGGAGGACCGTACGGTCGCCTGACCCGAGCCGTCTCCGTCCCCCGAGCCGCCCACGGTCTCGTACACCAGCCAGCCGAGCAGCGCCCCCGGCACCAGCGCGGCGAGCGCGACGGTCAGGGGGCCGCGGCGGGAGCGGCGGGGCTGGGGTGGTTCGAAGTCCGGGCCTACGTACGACACGTCCCTCACCCTAGCGGCCTGCCCAGGCTGTCCGCGGGCCGAGCACGGCCGGGCGGGTGGTGACTAGCTCCCGTTTCCGTCGGGGTCCTCGTGCCGTACCGCCTCCTTCACCTCCGCCTCGATCTCCTGGCGGGGTGTGTCCTCCTGCCTCGCGTACGCGGTCAGCGCCGCCTGGACGTCACGGGCGAGGTCGCGCCAGGCGCGCCAGGCGGTCTCCCACGTCGTGGTCTGCTGGTCGCTCCACTTGGTCTGGGTGGGCGGACCGTAGGCGTCCCGCAGTTTCCGCATACGGGCGTGCGCCGCGTCCGCCGCGCGCTGCTTCTCCACGAGCTCTGCGAAGGTGTGTGCCACGCGGCCGGATCCTTGGCCAGCGACCGCCACCCACCGACGCGCCACGCCGCCCGTGGGCCGACCGGGAGAGGGCGGAGGGGGCCCGGTTCACCCGGCCGGCCGCGCGGCCGTCGAGCCGCGCTCGCCCTCAGCTGCCCGGCCCCGTGCGCCGCAGCACGCGCAGGGAGTCCGTCGCCGAGACCTCCGTGAACGCGCCGGAGGCGAGGGCGCGGAGGTAGACGCGGTACGGGGCCTGGCCGGTGAACTCGTCCTGGGGGTCCGGGAAGACGTCGTGGATGACGAGCAGGCCGCCGTCGGCGACGTGCGGGGCCCAGCCCTCGTAGTCGGCGTTGGCGTGCTCGTCGGTGTGGCCGCCGTCGATGAAGACCAGGGCCAGGGGCGTGCGCCAGAACCCGGCGATCTGCGGGGAGCGGCCGACCAGGGCCACCACGTGGTCCTCCAGGCCCGCCTTGCGCAGGGTGCGCCGGAACGTGGGCAGCGTGTCCATCAGACCGAGCTCGGGGTCGACCGTCTCGGGGTCGTGGTACTCCCAGCCCGGCTGCTGCTCCTCGCTGCCGCGGTGGTGGTCGACGGTCAGCGCGACGGCCCCGGCCTCCCGGGCCGCGTCGGCGAGCAGGATCGTGGACCGGCCGCAGTACGTCCCGACCTCCAGCAGCGGCAGCCCCAGCCGCCCGGCCTCCACCGCCGCCGCGTACAGGGCCAGCCCCTCGTCCACGGGCATGAACCCCTTCGCCGCCTCGAACGCGGCCAGGATCTCGGGCTTCGGGGCCGCGGGCGGCATGGGGTTCCCTCCGGTCGTACGACGGTTGTGGGCGCCATGCTGCCGTACCCCCTGCCGACGGGCGACAGGGGGTACCGGTGAGTAGGGGAGCGGCGGGCCGGTCAGGCGGGGACCGTCGTGCCCGGCAGCGGCAGGTCCAGGTCGACCGGGCGGTCGTCGCCCGTGTGGGTCGCGGACGAGGCGAGCGGGGCGTGGCCCGGGGCGCGGGCGGCCACGACGTAGGAGCCCTGGGCGGGGACCGTGAGCGCGTAGCTGCCGTCCTCGGCGGAGAGGGTCGCGCCGGCCTGGCGGCCCCGGCGGTCGATCAGTGTGACCTTGGCACGGGCGACCGGGGCGCCGTCGGCGTCCAGGACCCGGCCGCGGAAGCCGCGCAGGACCGCTTCGGCGTGCTCCAGGTTGGCGTCCTCTTCGCTGCTGGCCCGCAGTTGCGGGTGGGCGGCCGGGCGGCGGCCGGGCAGGAAGAGGGCCAGGACCAGGCCCACGGCGACCGCGGCGGTGGCGATCAGGAAGGAGACCCGGAAGCCGTGCATGGTCGGGATCGCGACCCCGCCGACGTGGTTCGCGGTGTTGGCCAGCACCATGCCGATCACGGCGCTCGACACCGACGTGCCGATGGACCGCATCAGGGTGTTGAGGCCGTTGGCCGCCCCCGTCTCGGAGGCCGGGACCGCGCCCACGATCAGCGCGGGCAGCGAGGAGTAGGCCAGGCCGATGCCCGCGCCCAGCAGCACCGAGATGACCAGGCTCTGCCAGGCGGCGCTCATCAGGCCGAGGCCGGCGCCGTAGCCGATCGCGATGATCAGCAGGCCGAGGATCAGGGTGACCTTGGGGCCGTACTTCGCGGACAGCCGGGCGTAGACGGGCGCCGTGAACATCATCGTCAGGCCGAGCGGGGCGACGAGCAGACCCGCGACGACCATCGACTGGCCGAGGCCGTAGCCCGTGGACTTCGGCAGCTGGAGCAGCTGCGGCAGGACCAGGGAGACGACGTAGAAGGAGACGCCGACCATGATCGAGGCGAGGTTGGTGAAGAGGACGGCCGGGCGGGCCGTGGTGCGCAGGTCCACCAGGGGGGCCTTGAGGCGCAGTTCCATCACGCCCCACAGGAGCAGCACGACGACGGCGGCGCCGAACAGGCCGAGCGTGGTGCCGGAGGTCCAGCCCCAGTCGCTGCCCTTGGTGATCGGCAGCAGGAACAGTACGAGACCGGCGGACAGGCCGAGCGCGCCCAGCAGGTCGAAGGAGCCCTCGGCGCGCATCGGGGACTCCGGTACGACGAGGAGGGTGAGGACGATGGAGAGCACACCGAGGCCGGCGGCGCCGTAGAAGAGGGCGTGCCAGTCGGCGTGCTGGGCGACCAGCGCGGCGGCGGGCAGGGCGAGGCCGCCGCCGACGCCTATGGAGGAGCTCATCAGAGCCATCGCCGAGCCGAGGCGTTCCCGGGGCAGCATGTCGCGCATCAGGCCGATGCCGAGCGGGATGGCGCCCATCGCGAAGCCCTGGAGCGTACGGCCGGTGATCATGAGCAGCAGATCGCTGGTGAGGGCGCTGAGCAGCGCGCCGGCCACCATGACGGCGAGGCTGAGGATCAGCATGCGGCGCTTGCCGAACAGGTCGCCGAGGCGGCCCATGATCGGGGTGGCCACGGCACCCGAGAGAAGGGTCGAGGTCAGGACCCAGGTCGCGTTGCCGGGGTCGGTGTCCAGCAGTTGCGGCAGATCCTTGATCACCGGGACGAGCAGGGTCTGCATCACCGCGACAACGATGCCCGCGAAGGCGAGCACCGGGACCACGGACCCGCTCGCTCTGCCGGCGGGGCGTTCTGTCGTCGTCTGCGTCATTGAGGGGGGCCTCCAGGGCGGGGTTACATGGTTACGTGGTGCCTGAACTTGTATGCGTAGGCAACTATTCCGTTGCTTTGGCACTCTAACGAATTCTTGACCATCTCTTGGGGCGGGGGCCTAGGTCTGCGGTCGCAAGCCCTAGGCCGAAATCCCGATGCCATGAGCATGAAGCGGTTGAGAGCATGACACCCATGCTTGAAGCCGCCGAAAGGACCCGAACGCCTCGCCGTGCCGCGTCGCCGCCCACCTGGCTTGTGGTGGCGCTCACCTGTGCCGGGCAGTTCCTCGTCGTGCTGGACGTCTCCGTCGTCAACGTGGCCCTGCCCTCGATGCGGACCGGGCTCGGGCTGAGCGAGCAGGGCCTGCAATGGGTGGTGAACGCCTACACCATCGCCTTCGCCGGGTTCATGCTCCTCGGCGGGCGGGCCGGAGACCTCTACGGCCGCAAGCGGATGTTCCTCGTCGGGCTCGGTGTCTTCACCCTGGCCTCGCTGGCGGGCGGACTGGCGCAGGACGACTGGCAGTTGCTGGTCGCACGGGCCGTGCAGGGGCTGGGCGCGGCGGTGCTGGCGCCCTCGACGCTGACCATCCTCACGTCCTCGGTGCCGGAGGGCCCGGCGCGGGCCCGGGCCATAGGGACCTGGACGGCGGTCGGAGGCGGTGGCGGCGCTGCGGGCGGTCTGGCCGGCGGGCTCCTGGTGGAGACGCTGTCCTGGCGGTGGGTGCTGCTGATCAACGTGCCCGTGGGGGCCGCGCTGCTCTGCGCCGCCGCCTGGTTCCTCGTCGAGGGCCGGGCCGGGGACCGGCGGCGGCTCGACCTGCCGGGCGCGCTGCTCGTGACGACCGGGCTGGGCACGCTCGCCTACGGCATCTCCCAGACGGAGGCGGAGGGCTGGACGGCGGCGGCCACGCTGCTGCCGCTGCTCGCCGGGCTCGTGCTGATCGCCCTGTTCCTCGCGGTCGAGGCTCGCACCGCGAGCCCGTTGATGCCGCTCGGGCTGCTGCGCCTGCGGTCGGTGGCGTCGGCGAACGTCTCGATGTTCCTGTGCGGCTTCGCGATGTTCTGCATGTGGTTCTTCATGACCCTGTACGCGCAGAACGTCCTGGGCTACACGCCCCTGGAGGCCGGACTGGCCCTGGTCCCCAGCTCCCTGGCCGTCGTCCTCGGCTCCAAGCTCGCGCCCCGGCTGATGCGGGCGGCCGGGCCGCGCACCGTGGCGGTGCTGGGCACCCTCGTCGCCGTGGCCGGCTTCGCCTGGCAGTCCCGGATGACCGCCGAGGGCTCCTACGTGACGGCGATCCTCGTCCCCGGCGTCCTCATGATGCTCGGCGCGGGCCTCGCCTCGACCCCGCTCGCCTCCCTGGCCACCTCCGGCGCGGCCCCCGGCGAGGCCGGCCTGGTCTCGGGCCTCGTCAACACCTCCCGCACGATGGGCGGTTCCCTGGGTCTGGCCGTCCTGTCCACCCTCGCGGCGGCCCGGACGGCGGGCGGCGCGACACCGGAGGCCCTGACGGAGGGCTACGCGCTGGCCTTCCGGGTGGGGACCGGGGTGCTGGTCGCGGGCGTCCTGCTGATGTGGATCTGGCTGCCGAGGACGCCGAGGCAGCGATAGGGCCGGCCTCCGGGCGTCTGACGCCTGTCGCCCGCCCGGCCGTGGAAATCGGCGCGGGTCGCGTGGTCCGGGACGGGGGCGTCGAGGCCCCTGGACGGCGTGCCGCCGGTGTATCGGGCCGGGGGTGAAGTGGTGCGTCGGCGGGGTGTGTCCCGGTGGCGCCGAGGGCCGTGGACGGCGTTTCACCGATGCCCGGAAACCTGCTCTGACCTGGGGCTTTAGTGGATCCCGGCGTACGATGGGCGGATGCGGAAGGGGGTCCGGATGGACCGGAACATACGCACCGTCGACGACGTACTCGCCCTGCTCGACGGGCTGTTCGCACACGAGGCCGATCGGTGGACGGGCCGGGGGGCCGACTGGTGGGACGGGTTCTACGCCGACCGTTCCCGGCCGGTGCCGTTCTTCGTGGCGAAGCCGGACGAGAATCTGGTGAGTTGGGTGGAACAGGGGGTGATCAGCGGCGGGCGTGCGCTGGACCTCGGGTGCGGGCCGGGGCGCAACGCGCTGTATCTGGCGGCCCGAGGGTTCGCGGTCGACGCGGTCGACCTGGCTCCGGCAGCCGTCGACTGGGCCGGGGAGCGGGCCCGGGAGGCGGGAGTGGAGGGCGTCCGGTTCCACTGCGGCGACGCGTTCGCACTCGCCGGTACGGAACTCACCGGACCGTACGACCTCGTCTACGACTCCGGCTGCTTCCACCATCTGCCTCCGCACCGGCGGATCAGCTATCTGGCCCTGCTGGAGAAGGTCCTGGCTCCCGGGGGCATGTTCGGCCTCACGTGCTTCGCCGCCGGCGCCGGGGGAATGGGGTCGGAGCTGTCCGACGCGGACTTCTACCGTGAGGCGGGCGGACTGCGGGGCGGGCTCGCGTACACGGCCGAGTCGATGCGGGGGATCTTCTCGGGGCTCACCGAGGTCGAACTGCGGCGCATGCGGGACGAGCCGGAGGAGTCGGGGCGTTTCGGGGAGAGTTTCCTGTGGACGGCGCTGTTCCGCGGGGCGGGGGCGCGGGACTCCCAGCCGGCCCTGGCCGCGGGCCTCGCGTAGGGCCTCCCTGCGATGGCGGGTGCCTGTCCTGCCGAGGACGGCGATATCTGACACGACGTCAGGAGGCTTCACAACTCCGCGGGCCTGGGCTATACAGAGGTCGCAGGACTGGAACGCGTTCCAGTTCGGTCCCAGACGGCCTCGGTGCGGCCGACGGTGCGGACGGCCGTGCCGAGGTCTCTTCCACGGCGATGCCGAGGCCATTCCCACGGCGATCAGGAGCCCCATGCCCATCGACGCAGCCAAGGCGCTCGCCGCAGAACCCCGGACCGGCGAGATCACCTGGGACCACAGGGACGTGCAGCTCTACCACCTCGGCATCGGCGCGGGCACCCCCGCCACCGACCCCGACGAGCTGCGCTACACCCTGGAGTCCCGGCTGCACGTCCTGCCCAGCTTCGCCACCGTCGCGGGCGGCGGAAAGCCCGGGGTGACCGGCGGACTGTCCATGCCCGGCATCGAGGTCGACCTCGCCCGGGTCCTGCACGGCGGCCAGAGCCTCGTCCTCCACCGGCCCCTCCCGGCGGCGGGCACCGCCACCGCGACCAACCGGGTCGCCGCCGTGTACGACAAGGGCAAGGCGGCCGTCCTGGTGCTGCGTACCGAAGTCGGCGACGCCGACGGCCCGTTGTGGACCAACGACGCCCAGATCTTCATCCGCGGCGAGGGCGGATGGGGCGGCGACCGCGGCCCCTCCGCCCGGCTCGACCCGCCCGCCGGTGAGCCGGACCGGGTCGTCGAGCGGCACGTCCGCGAGGACCAGGCCCTCCTCTACCGCCTCTCCGGCGACTGGAACCCCCTGCACGCCGACCCCGAGTTCGCCAAGGTCGCCGGGTTCGAGCGGCCCATCCTGCACGGGCTGTGCACCTACGGCATCGCGCTCAAGGCCGTCGTCGACACACTCCTCGACGGGGACGTGACCCGGGTGCGCACCTACGCCACCCGGTTCGCCGGGGTCGTGTACCCGGGGGAGACGCTGCGGATCCGTATGTGGCACAAGCCCGAGTCCACCCAGGTGGCCGTCAGCGCCGCCGAGAGGGACGACGCGCCCGTCCTCGCCGACACCATCGTCGAACACACCTGAGTCCAGCACGCCGTACGAGGGGAGCCGCACCATGCGCGCAGCCGTACTGCACGAGATCGGCCAGGACAAACTGGAGGTCCTCGACGACGTCGAGGCGGTGGGGTTCGGACCCGGCAAGGTGCGGATCAGGGTGCGCGCCACGGGGCTGTGCCACTCGGACCTGTCCGCGATGAGCGGGGTGCTGCCGCAGCCCGCGCCGTTCGTGCCCGGGCACGAGGGGGCGGGGGAGATCCTCGAAGTCGGCGAGGGCGTCGGCCACTTGAAGGCCGGTGACCGGGTCGTCGTGTGCTGGCTGCCCGCCTGCGGCGCGTGTCCCGCCTGCAAACGCGGCCAGACCGAACTGTGCCTCGCCGGATTCATGAACGCGGGCACGCCCAACTTCAAGCGCCCCGGCGGAGATGTCTTCGGTTTCGCCGGCACCGGCACCTTCACCGAGGAGGTCGTCGTCGACGCCGGCTGCGCGGTGCCGATACCCGACGACGTGCCCTTCGACATCGCCGCCCTCATCGGCTGCGGCGTGACGACCGGGCTGGGCGCCGCGCTCAACACCGCGGACGTGGAGGCCGGTTCGTCGGTCGCGGTCATCGGCTGCGGAGGCGTCGGCATCTCCGTGATCCAGGGCGCCCGGCTGCGGGGCGCCGCCGAGATCGTCGCCGTCGACCCCATCGCCTCCCGCCGCGAGAGCGCGCTCAGGTTCGGCGCCACCCGGGCCGTCTCCCCGGACGAACTGCCCGACGCCAAACAGCAGGTCACCGCCGGCGAGGGCTTCGACTACGTCTTCGAGGTCGTCGGCAAGTCGGCCACGGCACGGACCGCCTACGACACCACCCGGCGCGGCGGCACCCTCGTCGTGGTCGGCGCGGGCGCCATGGACGACTTCCTCCAGCTCAACATGTTCGAGCTGTTCTTCGACGAGAAGCGCATACTCCCCTCCATGTACGGCGGCGGAGACGTCCTGCGCTCCTACGAACGCACCATAGCCCTGTGGCGCGCCGGCCGGGTCGACCTGGCGGGCCTGATCACCCACCGGGTCCCGTTCGCCGACGTCAACGAGGCCCTGGACCAGATGCGGACCGGGACCGCCCTGCGTACGTGCATCGAGATGTGAGGACGCACACCATGCCGCTGCCTCTCCAGGGACTGTCCGCCGTCGTCACGGGCGCGGGCCGCGGGCTCGGCCGGGCCGAGGCGCTGGAACTCGCCCGGCTCGGCGCCGCCGTGGTCGTCAACGACTACGGGCAGCCGGGCCGCGACGGCAGCGGCGAGGCCTCCGCAGGGCCCGCCGAGGAGGTCGCCGCCGAGATCCGGGCGGCCGGCGGGTCCGCCGTCGCGCACACCGGTGACGTCTCCGACTTCCGGCAGGCCGGCGAACTGGTCGAGTCGGCCGTCGCCGCGTTCGGCAAGCTCGACATCCTCGTCAACAACGCGGGCATCCTGCGCGACCGCATGGTGTTCTCGATGGCCGAGGAGGAGTGGGACGCCGTGCTCCGGGTGCACCTCAAGGGGCACTTCAACACCACCCGGTACGCCGCCGCCCACTGGCGGGAGCGGTCCAAGCGGGCCGGGGAGCCGGTGTACGGGCGGATCGTGAACACCTCCTCGGAGGCGTTCCTCGCCGGTTCCGCCGGGCAGCCCAACTACGCGGCGGCCAAGGGCGGGATCGTCGGCCTCACCACCTCCACGGCCCTCGCCCTCGGCAAGTACGGCGTGACGGCCAACGCGATCTGCCCCCGCGCCCGCACCCGGATGACCGAGGACGTCTTCGCGGGCGTCGAGGGCGCCTCCGACGACGGCCTCGACCCGCTCGCCCCCGAGCACGTCGCCCCGCTCGTCGGCTATCTGGCCTCGCCCGCTGCCGCCCGGGTGAACGGGCAGCTCCTCGTGGTGCACGGCGGGATGGTCGCCGTCGTGGAACGGCCCCGGGTCGCCGCCAAGTTCGACAGCAAGCAGGACACCTTCACGTACGACGAACTGGAGGCCGCCCTCGGGTCGTACTACGCGGACCGGCCGGCGGGGGAGACCTTCGCGGCGGCGGAGGTGCTGGGACTGAAACGCGGCTGAGGAACGCCGAACGGCCCCGCCCTTCATACAAGGGGTGGGACCGTTCGCTGTTCGGTGTAACTGACGTTCCGTCAGGCCGCTGTCTCGGTCTGCTCGGTCTCCGCCACCGGCTTGCGGTGGCGACCGCGCGGAGCCGTCTCGCCGTCGTGCGTGGAGACCTCGCCACGGTGCCGGCCGTGGCCGGCGGAGGTCTCCTGGACGTCGTCAGCGTGCAGCTGGTTCGTGCCGGCGTCGCTCATCGGATGGAATTCACCCCGTCAACATGATCTTTCTTACAGCCGGGTGAGTCTAACCGGCACCCCGCACCCGGGATCCAGGCGGCCACGCCAACCGGCACTAGTTCGTTACATCCGTCCCAACGGCGCTTGCTGCAGCGGCACCGGGCGGGGGGCGGAGGGGGTCGGGGGAGCCGCTTCCGCCGCCGGTCCCGGTTCAGGGGGATGTCCTGGTGCGGTGGTCGTGCCGGCTGTCCGCGCCCCCGCCTCCTGCCCCGATTCCTGGCCCGGCTCGGGCACCGACACCCCTGCCCCCGGCGGGCTCACCTGCGCCACGCCGCACGGCACGACCTCCGTCACGTACGGCAGCCGCAGCACCCCGTCCGGCGTCCACAGGCCGGTGCCCGCCAGCCACCCCTCGGGCGCCGGGAGATGGTGCACCCGCCGCTCGGCCGGACGCCACACGGCGACCCAGCTGCCGGCCGGTCCGTCCACGCGCAGCGCCACCGCGCAGCTCTCCGGTGTCAGCACCTGCCCCGGCTGGATCGCGAACGGCGTGACCGCGCAGTCCCGCAGCCGCAGGCACTCCGGGAAGCGCACCGGCAGGGTGCTGCCCAGGACGCCCCAGCCCAGCCGGTCCTGGCCCGGCGACGGTGCGTCCGAGCGGACGATCAGCAGCCCGCTGTCGTGGTCGGCGAGCAGCAGCCGGTCGTCGCTTTCGGCGGCGATCTGCAGCAGCGGCGACACCTCGCCGCCGCGCTCCAGATCCACCACGACGGTCTTGGTGGGCCCGCCGGTCTCCCGGTCCAGGGCCAGCAGCCGCCCCGCCGGGTCCAGCCAGACCCCGCCCGAGCAGCGGCCCGGCAACTCGGCCAGCTGCTCGGGCCCGAAGGGACCGCCCGCCACCAGCCACACCGCCGTCGAGCGCCGGCCGACCGCCAGGGCATACGCCCGCTCGCCACCGGGGGCGGGCGGCAGCAGCCGCAGCCGGGCGGCCAGGTCCGGGCACTCCACCGCGCCCAGGGGCAGCTCGCCGGTGCCGGGCCCGGTCGGGTAGAGCAGCGAGAAGGCGTGCCGTCCGGCCACCAGACGGTGGATGAGGACCCGCCCGTCGGCCATCGGCTGCACCTCGGTGCCCGGCTCCTCCGGCTGGTTGCGGGGCAGCGGCACCGCGTACGGCTCGGGGCCGTCCAGGGTCCAGCGCTCCGGGAACCAGGAGTCGCCGGCCGACGCAAGACGCGCGGCGTAGGCACCGTCCGCGGAGAGCGCGCAGCCCGCGGGCCCCGCCCTTTCCCCGTCCTCGTGTCCCGCCGAAGGCTCGATCGCACAGGCAGTCATCGTTCGGTCACCTCCAGTGACGAACGTAGTTTTCGCACGCACAGGCGGGGGGTCCGGACGCACCGGCTTCACGCATAAGGGTGTTCCAGGAACGATTCGCCTGAGGAAAAGGGTGCATTTGTGCTCGGCGGGGCGGCGGGTGGCCGACGGGGGTGGTGGAGCGGGGAAGGCGCGGGCGGTGGCGGTTCAACGCCACAGATCAGGCGGGTAGCCTTGCTCCCGTGCCCCGTCTGTCTGAAGTCATCGCCGCGCTCGAGAACCTGTGGCCCGCCGAGCGGGCCGAGTCCTGGGACGCGATCGGCACCGTCGTGGGCGACCCGGACCAGCAGGTCACCCGGGTCCTGTTCGCCGTCGACCCGGTCCAGGAGATCGTCGACGAGGCGGTGAAGCTGGGCGCCGATCTGCTCGTCACCCACCACCCGCTCTATCTGCGCGGCACGACGACCGTCGCGGCGACCCACTTCAAGGGCCGTGTCGTCCACACCCTCATCAAGAACGACATCGCGCTGCACGTCGCCCACACCAACGCCGACACCGCCGACCCGGGTGTCTCCGACGCCCTCGCGGCCGCTCTGGACCTGCGCGTCACCGGACCGCTCGTCCCGGACCCCACCGACCCCGAGGGCCGCCGGGGCCTGGGCCGCGTCTGCGCGCTGGACTCCCCGCTGACCGTCCGCGAGTTCGCCGCCCGCGCCGCCGAGCGGCTGCCCGCCACCGCGCAGGGCATCCGCGTCGCCGGCGACCCCGAGGCGGTCGTCCGTACGGTCGCCGTCAGCGGCGGCTCCGGCGACAGCCTCTTCGACCACGTACGCGCGACGGGTGTCGACGCCTTCCTCACGGCGGACCTGCGCCACCACCCCGCCGCGGAATTCACGGCGGCTGTCGCCCCCCGCCCCCTCGCGCTGCTCGACGCGGCGCACTGGGCCACCGAGTGGCCCTGGTGCGAGCTGGCCGCGAGCCAGCTCGACGAGATCTCCGACCGGCACGGATGGGACCTGCGCGTCCACGTCTCGAAGACGGTCACCGACCCCTGGACCGCGCACGCGGCCTCCACCACTTCTGACCCACTGGGAGCCCCGAACTGAACGCCGAGCCCGCCGACCAGATCCGACTCCTCGACGTCCAGGACCTCGACGTCCGCCTCCAGCAGCTCGCGCACAAGCGCAAGTCGCTGCCCGAGCACGCCGAGATCGAGTCGCTCGCCAAGGACCACATCCAGCTGCGCGACCTGCTCGTGGCCGCGCAGACCGAGGAGAGCGACACCGCCCGCGAGCAGACCAAGGCCGAGCAGGACGTGGACCAGGTGCGCCAGCGCGCCACCCGCGACCAGCAGCGCCTGGACTCCGGTGCCGTCACCTCCCCCAAGGACCTGGAGAACCTCCAGCGCGAGATCGCCTCCCTCGCCAAGCGGCAGGGCGATCTGGAGGACGTCGTGCTGGAGGTCATGGAGCGCCGGGAGTCCGCGCAGGAGCGGACGGCCGAGCTGACCGAGCGGGTCTCCTCCGTCCAGTCGAAGATCGACGACGCGACCGCGCGCCGGGACGCCGCCTTCGAGAAGCTCGACGGCGATGCCGCCACCGCCACCAAGGAGCGCGAGGTCGTCGCCGGGTCCGTGCCCGCCGATCTGCTCAAGCTCTACGACCGGCTGCGCGAGCAGCAGGGCGGCATCGGCGCGGCCAAGCTGTACGCGCGCAGCTGCCAGGGCTGCCGGCAGGAGCTGGCCCTCACGGAGCTGGCCGAGATCCGCAAGGCGGCGCGCGACACGGTGATCCGCTGCGAGAACTGTGGGCGCATCCTCGTGCGCACGTCCGAGTCGGGTCTGTAAGGGCGACAGGGGCGGTGGCCGTGCGGGAGTTCATCGTCGAGGCCGACGGCGGGTCGCGGGGCAACCCGGGGCCCGCGGGCTACGGGGCCGTGGTGAGCGACGCGGCGACGGGGGAGACGCTGCGGGAGGCGGCCGAGTACATCGGCGTCGCCACCAACAACGTCGCCGAGTACCGCGGCCTCCTCGCCGGCCTGCGCGCCGCGCATGAACTGGACCCGGCCGCGACGGTCCACGTCCGCATGGACTCCAAGCTCGTCATCGAGCAGATGTCGGGCCGCTGGAAGATCAAGCACCCCGACATGAAGCCGCTGGCGGCCGAGTCGGCCCGGGTCTTCCCGCCGGGGCGGGTCACGTACGAGTGGATGCCGAGGGAACAGAACAAGCACGCGGACCGGCTGGCCAACGAGGCGATGGATGCGGGGGCCAGGGGGGAGCAGTGGTCGGAGGCGGCGTCGACGGCTGAGCTGGACGCTGCTGCGGACGCCGACGCCGAGGCGCGCTCAGTCAAGGAGGATGCTGACGCCGACGTGCGCTCAGCCAAGGCCGATGCCGACGCCGACGCGCGCTCGGTCAAAGCCGACGCCGACGCCCGTGCCGCCAAGGCCGTTGCCGCGCCCGGCTGGGCGCCCGCCGACATGGGTGCCCCCGCCACCTTCGTACTCCTGCGTCACGGCGAGACCCCCCTCACCCCGCAGAAGCGCTTCTCCGGCAGCGGCGGCACCGACCCCTCGCTCTCCGACGCCGGCCGGGAACAGGCCGAGCGGGCCGCCGCCCTGCTGGCGAGGCGCGGCACGATCCAGGCGGTCGTGTCGTCGCCCCTGGCCCGGACGCGGGAGACCGCCGGTATCGTCGCCGACCGGCTCGGGCTCGACGTGAGTATCGAGGACGGGCTGCGCGAGACCGACTTCGGCGCCTGGGAGGGACTCACCTTCGCCGAGGTGCGCGAGCGCCACCCCGACGACCTGAACGCCTGGCTGGCCTCCCCGGACGTCGAACCCACCGGCGGCGGAGAGAGCTTCGCGGCGACGGGCACCCGGCTCGCCGCCACGCGCGACAAGCTGGTCGCGGCGTACGCGGGCCGCACGGTCCTGCTCGTCACGCACGTGACCCCGATCAAGACGCTCGTCCGGCTCGCCCTCGGCGCCCCACCGGAGTCCCTGTTCCGCATGGAACTCTCGGCCGCGTCCCTGTCGGTCGTGGCGTACTACGCCGACGGCAACGCCAGCGTCCGCCTGCTCAACGACACGTCCCACCTGCGCTGAGCCCCGCCGCCGCACGGGCCAGCGCCTCGACACGCCCCCAGTCGCGGGCCGCCACCGCGTCCTGCGGGAGCATCCAACTCCCGCCCACGCAGCCGACGTTGGGCAGCGCGAGATAGTCCGGCGCGGAGGCCGGACCGATCCCGCCCGTCGGGCAGAAGCGGGCCTGCGGCAGCGGCCCGGCGAGCGACTTCAGATACGCCGTACCGCCCGCGGCCTCGGCCGGGAAGAACTTCATCTCCCGCACCTCGCGCTCCAGCAGCGCCACGACCTCCGACGTGGTCGACACCCCCGGCAGGAACGGCACCCCGGACGCCCGCATCGCGTCCAGCAGCAGGTCCGTCCAGCCAGGGCTGACCAGGAACCGCGCGCCCGCCGCCACCGACTCCGTGACCTGCCCGGGGCTGATCACCGTCCCGGCACCGACCAGCGCCTCCGGCACCTGCCCCGAGATCTCCCGGATCGCCTCCAGCGCCGCGGGCGTCCGCAGCGTCACCTCGATCGCGGGCAGCCCGCCGGCCACCAGCGCCCGCGCCAGCGGTACGGCGTCGCTCGCATCCTCGATGACGACGACGGGGATGACGGGCGCGAGGTCCAGCACGGAGGCGGGCAGGGGAGAGGCCATGGCGGTATCCTGCCGCCGGCTCAGCAGCATGCGCAAAGCTCATTGCGCATGCTGCAACAGGCTTGTGTCGGCTGGGTCAGTGAACCTCGTCCACCAGCACATCCAGCGCCCAGGCCTGCCCCGCCTTGGCCGGCGCCTCGGCCTCCACGACGTACCCGAGCTCCCGCAACGCCGTGACCAGCTCGGCAGGGCCCTTCGGATCGGCCCCGGCGGTCAGCAGGCCGCGCACGATCCGCCCCTTGGTCGCCTTGTTGAAGTGGCTGACGACCTTCCGCGTCGGCGCGTGCAGCACCCGTACTGACGCCGTCCGCCCGGCGATCTCGCCCTTCGGCTTCCAGGCGGCGGCGTACGCGGCGGACCGCAGATCCAGCACCAGCCCGTCCCCGGCCGCCTCGGGAAGCACCGACGCCATCGGCGTACGCCAGTGCGCGCCCAGCGCCCCGAGCCCCGGCAGCTTCACCCCCATCGAGCACCGGTAGGACGGAATCCGGTCCGTCACCCGCACGGCACCCCACAACCCGGAGAACACGAGCAGCGAGCGCGCCGCCCGCCGCTTGGCGGCGGTGTCCAGGGACGCCAGCCCGAGGGCGTCGTAGAGCACGCCGGTGTAGATCTCCCCGGCCGGCCGCGCCCCCGCCGTCCGCAGCTCCACATTCTTCGCGACCTCGCCCCGCAGCCCCTCGCTGAGTCCGAGCACCTCGCGCGCCTTGTCCTCGTCGGCGGCGCACAGCTCGACCAGCTCGGCGAGGACGGCCTCCCGGGCGTCGGTCAGCCCCGGCAGCGACAGCGACTCCGTCTTCAGCGGGGCACCGCGGCCGGAAGAGGCCTTGCCTTCGGACGGCGGCAGCAGGACAAGCACGCGTACTCCTTCGATCGAACTCCGCCGCCAGCGTACGGGGACCCGCGGCGCCCTCAGACCCGCGCCCGGCCGAGCGCGCGCACGAGCCCGTCGGCGTCGTCGGCGTGAAAACGGACGACACGGACCGGGCGCCGACGCCCGAAGAAGGTGAGATGAACGACGGGCTCCGTCAGCTCGACCGTGACGGTGGTCTGGGACCCCACCTCCACATTGAGTTCCCCGTCGGCCGGCTCGTGCGTCATCCGCAGCTCGCGCCGCACCGAGGCGATCCGCTCCAGCGGCACCCGCAGATCGACATGCACGTACCGCCGGATCCGCAGCTCACCACCGACCGCATCCAGTACGTGCGGACGTACGACGGACGAGGCGTGCAGCCCGACGACGAAGACGACGCCGTACACGTCCAGGAAGAGGAAGACGGCGTGCACGGTCGGCCAGTCCCGCAGCAGCACGGACATCGCCACGGTCTCGACGACACACACGAAGCCGAACCCGAACATCATCGCGCCCTGCCCGCGCGCGTACCCGAACCCCTGACCACCACCCCCGACCCCGTGCGTACGCCGCGCCACCCACAGCACGAGACTCACGAGCACACGCACCTCGTGCCGGACCAGCAGCCGCGCGATCCTCATCGTCGCTCCTCGGCGAGAAGGTGCAGCGTCCGGCGGATCGCCTCCGCCTGGGCCGGGGCCAGGTCGTCGTAGAAGGCGCGCATGACACTGTCGTCGTGGTCGAGATCCCCGACCTCCGGGAACAGCCCCGGGGGAATGCAGTCGGCCAGGGCCCGGGCCGCCCCGTCGACACGCGGATCGTCCGGTTCCGCCTCGGCGAGCGCGTCGAGCAGCGCGTACGCCTCGTTGGCCCGCGCCACGGCCTCGGGAGCCCCGAGCGCTTCCCCCAACGACGACACGAGCTGCTCCCGCGCCTCGTCCGGCATGGCCGTCTCCAGGAACGCCATGATCTCGCGGTCCTTGGCGGCCATGGGCGAGTCCGACAACTGCGCCGACCCGGCGAACAACGCGGCCAGCTCCGGCGACACGGGCCCTTCCGCGGGCAACCCGCCCTCCGCCTCCAGCAGGACCCGCAACCGCCCCCGCCGCTCCCGGATGGCCTCCTCCTGCCGCGCCAGATCCTCATCCAGCTCGGTCAGCACCTCGACCAGGTCCTTCCCGGCCTCGTCCGCCAGCACATCCCGCACCTCCGCGAGCCCGAGCCCCAACTCCGTCAGCCGCCGGATCCGCGCCAGCACGACAGCGTGCCGCAGCCCGTACTCCCGATACCCGTTCGCCCGCCGCTCCGCTTCGGGCAGCAGGCCCAGCTGGTGGTAATGCCGCACAGCCCGCGTGGTGACGCCCACGGCGACGGCGAGTTCTCCGATCCGCATGGGACCAGTGAAGACGTTGACGTCGCGGCAAGGTCAAGCTAGGTCAAGCGCACAAGTCCTGGACACCACCGGCTTCCTCTGATCCTCTGTGCGCCGGGGGTACGACGTGAGCACACAGCACCGCATGCGAGAACAGGCCCGCTGGACCAGGGCACGCCTGGGCCGTGCCGGCCCGTCCCTCGACCTCCTCACCGCCCACTTCGACCAGCACGTCTACGCGCCGCACGCGCACACCGAGTTCACCATCGGTGTCACGGTCGGCGGCTCGGAGGTCATCGCCTACCGGGGCGGGCGGATCCACTCCTACCCCGGCTCGATCGTCGTCCTGGAGCCGGGCGAGATGCACACCGGCGGCCCGGCCGCCGCCGACGGATACGCCTACCAGGCCCTCTACGCAGAGCCGTCCCTCCTCGCCGACGGCACCCTCGGCGGCGGGCTCCCGCACTTCCGGGACGCCGTACTCCACGACCCGGACCTGGCCACGGCCCTCCGCCGCGCCCATACGGACATCAGCACCTGCCCCGACCCCCTGGAAGCAGAGTCCCGGCTGCCCTGGCTGCTCACGGCCCTCGCCCGCCGCCACTCCACGGCCAGGGCGATCGACGACACGGTGCCCGGCGCCGACCACATCGCCAGGTCCGTACGCGACCGCCTCGCCGACGAACTGCTGGAACCACCCTCCCTGGCCGACCTCGCCACCGACCTGGGCCTGTCCCGCTACCAGCTGCTGCGCGCCTTCCGTACGACCATGGGCGTACCGCCGTACGCCTGGCTCGCCCAGCACCGGGTCGCCCGGGCCCGCGGCCTCCTGGACTCCGGCCTGCGCCCCGCCGAGGTCGCCGGCCTCGTCGGCTTCGCCGACCAAGCGCACCTCACCCGCTGGTTCCGCCGGGTCCTGGGGGTGACCCCGGCGGCGTACCGCAACAGCGTTCAAGACACGACGGGGTGAGGCGGCCGAGACTCGCCGCATGACTGCACGCGGCTGGTTCCTGTTCTCCCTGATGGGAGTGGTCTGGGGCGTCCCCTACCTGATGATCAAGGTGGCGGTGGACGCCGTGTCCCCGTCCATGGTGGTGTTCACGCGCTGCGCCCTCGGCGCCGCACTCCTGCTCCCCTTCGCGATACGCCAGGGCGCCCTGCCCCGCACGATCCGCACCCACTGGCGCCCGATGCTGGCCTTCGCGTGCATCGAGATCGTCGGCCCTTGGTGGACCCTGACCGACGCGGAACGCCACCTCTCCAGCTCGACGGCGGGCCTGCTGATCGCCGGCGTCCCGATCGTGGGCGTGGCCCTGGCTCGCTTCTTCGGCGAGACGGAGCGGCTGGGGACGAGGCGGATGACCGGACTCGGCCTGGGCCTGGCCGGCGTAGGGGTCCTCACGGTCCCGCACCTGACGGGCGGCGACGCGAAGTCCCTGGCCGAGGTACTGGTGACGGTGGTGGGCTACGCGACGGCGCCCCTGATAGCGGCCCGCCACCTGAAGAACGTCCCGACCCTCCAGCTCATCGCCCCCTGCCTGGCCCTGGCGGCGCTGGTCTATGCCCCGGCGGCGGCGATGACCTGGCCGTCGACCATGCCCTCCCCCGCGGTCCTGGCCGCGCTGGCGGCCCTGGGCGCCGTCTGCACGGCGGTCGCCTTCGTGGCCTTCCTGGAGCTGATCAAGGAGGCGGGCCCGACCAGGGCGACGGTCTTCACGTACGTCAATCCGGCGGTCGCGGTGGCGGCGGGCGCGATCTTCCTGGACGAGCAGCTGACGGCGGGCATCGTGGCGGCGTTCACGCTGATCCTCGCGGGCTCGGTCCTGGCCACGGCCGGACCCGGCAGGAAGCGCCTCTCCCGCCCGGTACCATGGTCGACACGGCAGACGAGCCGGGCGGACGGCCGCGTGGAGTCCCCCTGACGGGGAGCTCCCCGAGGAACGTCCGGGCTCCACAAGGCAGGGTGGTGGCTAACGGCCACCCGGGGTGACCCGCGGGACAGTGCCACAGAAAGCAAACCGCCCAGCGCTTCGGCACTGGGTAAGGGTGAAACGGTGGTGTAAGAGACCACCAGTGCCCAGGGTGACCTGGGCAGCTAGGTAAACCCCACCCGGAGCAAGGTCAAGAGGAAGCACCTCGGTGCTTCTGCGCGGACGATCGAGGGCTGCCCGCCCGAGTCCGCGGGTAGACCGCACGAGGCTGGCGGCAACGCCGGCCCTAGATGGATGGCCGTCGCCCCGGCTCCCGCGAGGGAACCGGGGAACAGAACCCGGCGTACAGCCCGACTCGTCTGCCGCTCCCACGCTGCGCCGTACCGGCTCCGCCCGCAGCGTGCGCAAACCCCGCGGCGGACCCACCGCCCTCCCCCGTAGAGCAGACGACAGGAAGCTCACAGGGAGGGGAGCGGGACGTGGCAGGGCACAGGGGCAGGCGCGTCAGAGGTGCGGCGGCCGCAGTGGTGGCGATGGCGGCGCTCACCGCGTCGCAGGCGCCGGGGGCGGTGCCGGCGCGGGGCTCCGTACCGGTGGCCGATCAGGTACCCGTCGAGGACGGACCGAGCGTGTCCGGTGATGCGCCGTACCGCACCGAGCTTCCGCCGCTGCGGGCCGGGAAGCACGTGGGTGGTGGGGCGGCGGCCGAGGTGGGCGGCGCGCTGCCGGCGAGTGTGTTCGCCGCCTATCGGCGGGCCGAGGGCCGGCTCGCGCGTGAGGCGCCCGGCTGCCGGCTGCGCTGGCAGTTGCTGGCGGCGATCGGGCAGGTGGAGTCGGGGCAGGAGCGGGGCGGCAGGGTGGCGTCCGACGGTACGACCTTGGCGCCGATCCTCGGGCCGCGGCTGGACGGCGTCGCCTTCGCGCTGGTCCGGGACACCGACGGTGGTGCCCACGACGGGGACACGGCGTACGACCGCGCGGTCGGGCCGATGCAGTTCATCCCGTCGACCTGGGCCCGCTGGGGTGCGGACGGCAATGGCGACGGGCGTAGGGATCCGAACAACGTCTTCGACGCGGCACTCGCCGCCGGACGGTATCTGTGTGCCGGCGGACGGGACCTGTCCGTTCCCGCCCAGCTGGACCGCGCGATCCTCGGCTACAACCACTCGGCGGCCTATCTGCGCACGGTCAAGGCCTGGTACGCGTACTTCATGGAAGGGCACCGGGTGGTGCCGGACGGCTCCGCCGGGTCCTTCGCCGGGTCCTCCTCCGCTCGCCCGGAGCCGTCCCGGCCGGCCACCACGCCGAAGCCGCCCTCGCCGGCACCCTCCGCCCAGCCGAGTGCCCCGCCGTCTCGCCCCCCGGCGACCCCTGCCTCCCCGGCCCCGGCCAGAACCCGCCCGGCCACCGACCCCGAGAAGCCGGACGGTCCCCGACTCCCCGCCCCCGCCCCGGAATTCGAGCTCCCGGGCGATGACCTGCTGCCCAGCGGCACCCCACCCACCAGTAACAGCGCGGACTCGATGACCGCCTCCCCCTCCACAACCGTCGATACTCGGCGGTAATGTCGCCACCCGCCGGACGGCACCAGGCCGGTGGGTGAGCGCGAAGGGGTCCCTCATGGCGACGGACATGCCTGCGGACATGCCCGCAGAGATACCTGTGGAGAGGTACGCGGCCGACGAGCGGTGGCGGCGTATGTGGGGCCACCGCGAGCAGCTGCTCAAGGTGGCCCGGCGCAGGTCGATGAGCCAAGAGGACGCCGAGGACGCGGTGCACGAGGCGATGCTGCGCGCCGCCGAGCGGCCCGACCTGGACGAGGAGCGGCTCGCGGCCTGGCTGACGACGGTGACGATGCGGCTGTGCGTCGACCGCTACCGGCAGGTGAACCGCGAGGCCGAGGTGCGTACCAGCCCGACGCTCATCGCCCCCGGACCGGTGCCCGTCGAGGAGGCGGTGTGCGACCGGGCCGAGGCGAAGTGGCTGGCCGTGCGCAGTGGTGAGCTGCCCGCGCGGCAGGCCGAGGCGCTGCGGCTGAAGTCGGAGGACCTGGACGTCGGCCAGGTCGCCGTCCGGATGGGGCTGAGCTACCGGACCGTCGAGTCGCTGCTCGCCCGGGCCCGGCGGACGCTGCGGCAGTCGCTGGCGGCCACGTTCGGGTTCGCGCTGTTCCTGATCGGGTGGGGACGGCCGCGCGGAGTCGGCAGGGCACAGGCCGTGGCGGTCACCTCGACGGCGGCGTCCCTGGCGGTGGCGGGGCTCGTGCTGCCGTACGCCCTCGACGGCAGCGGTGGCGGGGGCGGTACGGTGCCTCGGCCCGCCGCCGCCTCGCCGGGCGCGGAGACGTTGCGGCCGGACGGCGGTGGCGGGGGCCGTACGGCTCGGGGGAGTGGCCTCACGGCTGCGGCAGCCGAGCGCGGAGCGGCCGAGTCCCCCGCCGGCGAATCGTTCCTCCCCCTGTCCGTGCCGTCGCTGCCTGAGGTCCCGGATGTGCCGGACGTCCCGGTGTCGCCGCTGCCTCCGCTGTCCGCGCCGGAGGTCCCGCAGGTGCCCGACGTCCCGAAGCCCGATGTCCCCGACCTGCCGGTGGAGCCCTCTGACGTGCCGACGGACACGGCGGCCCCGGCGCCCCCGGAGATCCCGGAGATCCCCGAATCTCCAGAGGCTCCCGCCACACCGTCCGCCTCGCCCCACGAGCCCACCGTGCGCCCGCTTCCGTAGCACCCGGAAACCCGCCCGGAGTCTCACCCGGAACCCCCCGGAATCCCTCCCGCAAACCCGCCCGGAAACCCGCTCGAAAAAAATCCGCCACTCGAGCGACGGACCCCCCGCCCCTCCCCGTAGAGCAGATGTCAGAGCTGCTGGAGCTGCTCCATGGGCCGAAGGGTGGACCGGATGGGTGTCGAGATCTGTGTGGAAGGGCTGACCAAGTCCTTCGGTCACCAGGTCATCTGGCAGGACGTCTCGCTGACGCTGCCCGCCGGGGAGGTATCGGTCATGCTCGGGCCCTCGGGCACGGGCAAGTCGGTGTTCCTCAAGACGCTCGTCGGCCTGCTCAAGCCGGAGCGCGGCTCCATCACGATCCAGGGCCGGGACATCACCAAGCTCCGCGAACACGACCTGTACGAGGTGCGGAAGCTGTTCGGCGTGCTGTTCCAGGACGGCGCGCTGTTCGGCTCGATGAACCTGTACGACAACATCGCCTTCCCGCTGCGCGAGCACACCCGCAAGTCCGAGAGCGAGATCCGGCGCATCGTGCTGGAGAAGATGGACATGGTCGGGCTGATCGGTGCGGAGGGGAAGCTGCCCGGCGAGATCTCCGGCGGGATGCGCAAGCGCGCCGGGCTGGCCCGGGCCCTCGTCCTCGACCCGGAGATCATCCTCTTCGACGAACCCGACTCCGGCCTCGACCCGGTCCGCGTGGCCTACCTCAACCAGCTGATCGTCGACCTGAACGCCCAGATCGACGCGACCTTCCTGATCGTCACGCACGACATCGCCTCGGCCCGCCAGGTGCCGGACAACATCGGGCTGCTGTTCCGCCGCGAGCTGGTGATGTTCGGGCCGCGCGAAAAGCTGCTGACCAGCGATGAGCCAGTCGTACGGCAGTTCCTGAACGGCCGGATGCAGGGCCCGATCGGCATGGCGGAGGAGAAGGACGCGGCGCAGGTCGAGCAGGAGCTCGCGCAGATCGACGACCCCGGGCACGTTCAGGAGCCGGCTCCCCGTCTGCTGCCGGGTCCGGGCATCGCCCGACCACCCCGCTGGGAGGCCATCGCCCGGCGCGAGGCCGCGCTGCACCAGAAGGCGGTGGCGGGCGCATGAGCCTGTCACCGGTCGGAGCGCTGCGGCACTCGGGCAGCCTCTTCGCGATGGCGCTGGACGTCATCCGGACGATCCCCCGACGGCCCTTCCAGGCCCGGGAGTTCATCCAGCAGACGTGGTTCGTCGCGAGCGTCACCATCCTGCCGACGGCCCTGGTGTCGATCCCCTTCGGAGCGGTGATCGCGCTGCAGATCGGCAGCCTGACCCGGCAGCTCGGCGCCCAGTCCTTCTCCGGGGCCGCCTCCGTGCTCGCCGTGCTGCGCGAGGCCTCGCCGATCGTCACCGCGCTGCTGATCGCGGGCGCCGGCGGCACGGCGATCTGCGCCGACCTCGGGGCGCGGAAGATCCGCGACGAGATCGACGCGATGCAGGTGCTGGGCATCGACCCCATCCACCGGCTGGTCGTTCCCCGTGTGCTGGCGTCGATGCTGGTGGCGGTGCTGCTCAACGGCCTGGTGTCGGTGGTCGGTGTGGCGGGCGGCTACTTCTTCAACGTCGTCCTCCAGAACGGCACCCCGGGCGCCTACCTGGCCTCCTTCACCACGCTCGCCCAGCTGTCCGACCTGTGGGCCGCGGAGATCAAGGCGCTGGTTTTCGGGGCGATCGCGGCGATCGTCGCCTCGTACAAGGGGCTTACGGCCAAGGGCGGTCCCAAGGGGGTGGGCGACGCCGTGAACCAGTCGGTGGTGATCACCTTCATGTTGCTGTTCGTGACGAACTTCGTGATGACCGCCGTGTACTTCCAAGTCGTTCCCCAGAGGGGCTGAGGCATGGCGCTGTTGAAAGGCCTGGAGGAGCTGGGAGCCCAGCTGTCCTTCTACGGGCGGTCGTTGGCCTGGACCGGCCGTACCGTGCGCCGCTACAAGAAGGAGATCCTGCGGCTGCTCGCCGAGGTGAGCTTCGGCCGAGGCGCGCTCGCCGTCGTGGGCGGCACGGTCGGGGTGATCGCCTTCCTGTCGTTCTTCACCGGTACGGAAGTCGGATTGCAGGGGTACGCCGCGCTCAACCAGCTCGGCACCTCCAACTTCGTGGCGTTCCTCTCGGCGTACTTCAACACCCGTGAGATCGCCCCGCTGGTGGCCGGGCTCGCGCTCTCCGCGACCGTCGGCGCCGGGTTCACCGCCCAGCTCGGCGCGATGCGGATCAGCGAGGAGACGGACGCTCTGGAGGTCATGGGCGTGCCCTCACTGCCGTTTCTCGTGACGACGCGGATGATCGCCGGGTTCGTGGCCGTCATCCCGCTGTACGTGATCGGCCTGCTGTCCTCGTACCTGGCCGCCCGCACCATCACCACCGGCTACTACGGGCAGTCCACGGGCACGTACGACCACTACTTCCAGCAGTACCTGCCCCCGGTGGACGTCCTGTGGTCCTTCGGGAAGGTGCTGGTCTTCGCCGTCCTGATCATCCTGGTGCACTGCTTCTACGGCTACTACGCGAGCGGTGGCCCGGCGGGCGTCGGCGTCGCGGTGGGCCGCGCGGTGCGGACCTCGATCGTGGCGATCAACGTCCTGGACTTCTTCCTGTCGCTGGCGATCTGGGGCGCCAGCACGACCGTACGGATCGCGGGGTGAGCCGCCGTATGAGGGTGCTGAGACTGCGGTTGTACGGTGTCGTCTTCATCGCCGTGCTCGCGTTGCTGCTGTCCCTGTCCGTCGCCGTCTACCGGCAGGCGTTCACGCCGGTCGTGCGGATCACGCTGGAGGCCGACAGCCTCGGCAACCAGCTCGATCCGAGCGCCGACGTCAAGCTGCGCGGGCTGCTGGTCGGCGAGGTGCGCGAGGTGCGGGCCGACGGGACGAAGGCGACGCTCGGCATCGCGCTCAAGCCTGAGCACGTCGCCCACATCCCGTCCGACGTGCACGCGCGCCTGCTGCCCAAGACGCTGTTCGGCGAGAAGTACGTCGACCTGGTCCCGCCCGAGCGCTCCTCGGCCCGGCCCATCCGTGCCGGGGACGTCATCACCCAGGACCGCACCCGCGTCGGCATCGAGCTCCAGCAGCTGATGAACGACCTGCTGCCGCTGCTGCGGACCGTGCGGCCCGGCAAGCTCAACGCCACGCTCTCCGCGTTCGCCACCGCCCTCGACGGCCGCGGCGACCGGATCGGCGACAACCTCACGCGAGTGGAGGCCTACCTGCGCCGCCTCAATCCCCACCTGCCGTCCCTGAAAGAGGACATCGCACGCTTCGCCGACGTCGCCGAGGTCTACGGCGACGCCGCGCCCGACCTGATGGAGATCCTGCGCAACACCGTCACCACCAGCCGCACGATCGTCGAGGAGAAGGACCGGCTGGCCGCGGCGCTGAAGACCACGGCCACCGTCGCGGGCACCGCCGAGGACTTCCTCGACGCCAACGGCGACCGGCTGATCACCCTCGGCCGGGTCTCCCGACCCACGCTGGAGCTGTTCGCCCGCTACTCACCCCAGTACCCCTGCCTCCTGGCCGGCCTGGTCCGGCAGGAGAAGGCGTCCGAGGAGGCGTTCCGGGGCGGCAGGATGCACATCACGCTGGAGGTCGTACGGGCGCAGGGTGCCTACGAACCGGGTGAGGAACCGCGCTACGGCGAGCGGTCGGGCCCGAACTGCCGTGATCTGCCGCATCCTCCGGTGCCGGCGCCCGGCGCCCACCTCAACGACGGTTCCAAGGAAGCGGGTTCGGCCTCGGGCGGTCCGCTCGGCGCCTCCGCCACCCGGGCAGAGCAGCGGGCCGTCGGCTCGCTCGTGGCGCCGGTGCTGGGCGTACCCGCGGACGAGGTGCCGCCGGTCGCGACGCTGCTGTTCGGGCCGATGGCGCGCGGGACGGCGGTGAGCGTCGCATGAGCACCACGGGAGCGCGGCAGACCGCCGCTCCGCTGATCAAGTTCAGTCTCTTCGCGCTGGTGACGGTGCTGGCGACGGCCCTGCTCGCCGCCACCATCGTGAACATCTCCTTCACCCCCGAGCAGGAGTACCGCGCGGTCTTCAGCGACGTCACCGGCCTGGAGGAGGGCGACGACATCCGGGTGGCCGGAGTGCGGGTCGGCGAGGTCGAGGGCATCCGGATCAAGGACCGGACGCTGGCCGAGGTCACCTTCACGGCAAGCCGGGACCGGCCGCTGCTCACCAGCACGGGCGCCGTCATCCGCTACCGCAACCTGGTCGGGCAGCGGTACGTCGCGCTGACCGAGGGCGCCGGCGACGGCACCCGGCTGCGCCCCGGCGGCACGATCCCGCTCGCGCGCACCCAGCCCGCCCTCGACCTGAACGCGCTGCTGAACGGCTTCAAGCCGCTGTTCGCCGCGCTCAGCCCGAAGGACGTCAACCAGCTCGCCACCGAGATCATCAAGACCCTCCAGGGCGAGGGCGGCACGGTCAACAGCCTGCTGACGCACACGGCGTCGCTCACCACGACGCTGGCCGGCCGCGACAAGCTGATCGGCTCGGTGATCGACAACCTCAACACCGTGCTGGAGACGCTCGACAAGCGCGGCGCCCGCTTCTCCGGACTGCTCAAGCAACTGCGCCGGGTCATCTCCGGCCTGTCCGCCGACCGCAAGCCCATCGGGGAGTCGCTGGTGAGCATCGGCGATCTGACGGAGGCCACCTCGGGCCTGCTGAAGGACGCGCGTCCGCCGCTCAAGGACGACATCGCGGAACTGACCGAACTCACCGGGACGCTGAACGACAACGAGAAGACGGTGGAGGGCGTGCTGAAGCGGCTGCCGAACAAGCTCACCGAGCTGACGGGGACGGCGTCCTACGGCTCGTGGTTCAACTTCTACCTGTGCGACTTCGACGGCCGGATCGTGCTGCCGAAGACGAAGCAGGCGCTCACGCCCGATCTGCACGTGGCGAGGGCGAGGTGCGGGGCATGAGCCGCAGGAAGCGTCCGGAGCCGCTGTTCAAGGTGCGCGTGGAGCCGCCGAGGCTGCCTCGCGTGCGACTGCCGAAGGTACGGCTCCTGCCGCGCCGCAAGCCCCGTCCGCAGCCGTTGATCAAGGTCCGTGTCGAGCCGCCGAAGCTGCCGACGATACGGCTCCGCCGCCCGCATCTCGGCCCCTTCCGCGAGCGTAATCCCGTCGTCATCGGTGCCGTCGGACTCACCGTCCTCGCGCTGCTGACCGCGGCCGCGTTCAACGCCGACCGCCTGCCGGTGATCGGCGACGGCGAGACCTACAGCGCCGCCTTCGCGGAGGCGGGCGGGCTCAAGCCGGGCGACGAGGTGCGGATCGCCGGGGTCAAGGTCGGCAAGGTCGAGGAGGTCGACCTGGACGGCGACCACGTCAAGGTCACCTTCAAGATCAAGGGCGAGCCGGGGTTCGGCACCGGGACCGGTGCGTCGATCCGGGTCAAGACGATCCTCGGCGCCAAGTACCTCGCCCTGCACCCCAAGGGCCGGGGCCGGTTGGAGCCCGGCAGCGAGATCCCGCTGGAGCGGACCGTGCCGGCGTACGACGTGGTGCAGGCGTTCAGCGATCTCACCACCACGTCGGAGAAGGTCGACACCGACCAGCTGGCGAAGGCGCTGGACACCATCTCGACGACCTTCGAGGACTCACCGGAAGAGGTACGGGCGTCCATCAAGGGCCTGTCGAAGATCTCCCGGACGGTGGCCTCGCGCGACAAGGCCCTCAAGGAGCTCCTCGACCACGCGAACGGCGTGACGGGCGTACTCGCCGAACGCTCGGGCGACTTCACCGCGCTGGTCAAGGACGGCGACAAGCTGTTCAGGGAGATCAGCAAGCGGCGTGCGGCGATCCACAAGCTGCTGAAGACCTCTGCCGCGCTAGGCATCCAGCTCTCCGGCCTGGTCCAGGACAACGAGAAGGAGATCGGGCCCGCACTCAAGGGCCTCAACACCGTGGTGAAGATGCTCGAACGGAACCAATCCAGCCTGGACCGGAGCATCAAGCTCCTGGCCCCCTATGTGCGGGTCTTCACCAACACCCTGGGCAACGGCCGCTGGTTCGACTCCTACATCCAGAACATGGTCGCCGCTCCGGTGGTACCGCGGACGGGAGGCGCGCAGTGAGCAACCCTTGGATGAAGCGCCTGGCCCTGCTGACCGCCCTGGCCCTGGTCGCCGCACTCACCTGCGTCCTGTGGCCGCGGACCGAGCCGGCCCGCGTCACGGCGTACTTCCCCCGCACCGTCGGCATCTACCCCGGCTCGGACGTCCGCGTGCTGGGCGTGCGGATCGGCGAGGTCAAGAAGATCACGCCGGAGGGCGGCCGGGTGCGGGTGCAGCTGGAGTACGGCGCGGACCGCAAGGTCCCGGCGGACGCGCAGGCCGCGATCATCAACTCCTCGGTGGTCAGCGACCGTTACGTGCAGCTGCTGCCGGTGTACCGGAGCGGGCCGGTGCTGCGGGACGGGGACGAGATCCCCGAGTCGCGTACGGCCGTACCGGTCGAACTGGACCGCGTCTTCGACAGCCTGCACACCACGGCCGAGGCGCTCGGACCCGAGGGCGCCAACAAGGACGGCGCCCTGTCACGGCTGCTCGGCGTCAGCGCCGACAACCTCGACGGCCAGGGCGAGAACCTCCACCGGACGGTCGAGGACCTCTCGGAGGCCGTCACGACTCTCTCCGACGGCCGCACGGACCTGTTCGGCACGGTCCGGAACCTTCAGGTGTTCACGGCGGCGCTGGCGGCGGACGACAAGAGCGTGCGGTCGTTCAACACCAGCCTCGCCAAGGTCGCCGAGCAACTCGCGGGCGAGCGCAAGGACCTGGCGGCCGCGCTGAAGAACCTCGGCACGGCGCTCGGAGACGTGTCCGGCTTCGTGAAGAAGAACAAGAAGTCGCTGACCTCGAACGTGGCGGGCCTGAGCAAGGTGACCAAGGTACTCGTCACCCAACGCGCCGCGCTGGAGGAGCTGTTGGAGGTCGCGCCGACGGGCATGTCGAACCTGAACAACGCCTACAACCCCTCCGCGGGCACCCTCGACACCCGCAACAACCCCGACCATCCGCAGGACCCGGCCGCACTGCTGTGCTCGATCCTGAAGACCGCCGGGGAGAAGACCGACTGCAAGGACCTGAGGGACCTCTTCGACTCCCTGCCCGAAGTGCCCCAGGGCACCGCGGTCACCGGCACGGTCGACCGCACCCTCGGCGGAATCCTGGGGGCGAGCGCATGAGACCACCGCGCAAGGGCGGGGCCGTCGCATGGGCGGCCGTCGGGACGCTGCTCCTGTCCGGCTGCGAGTTCAACGGCTGGTACGACGTCCCGCTCCCCGGCGGAGCCGCCGCCGACGGCCACGCCTACCACGTCACCGTCGAGTTCCGTGACGTCCTCGACCTGGTTCCGCAGTCGGCGGTCAAGGTCAACAACGTCACCGTGGGCGCGGTGGAGAAGGTCGAGCTGGAGGGCTGGCACGCGAGGGTCCGCCTCCGGGTCGCCGACTCGGTGAAGCTGCCCGCCAACGCCATCGCCGAGCTGCGGCAGACCAGCATGCTCGGCGAGAAGTACGTGGCGCTGTCCAGGCCGCTGGAAGGCACGCCGGCCGGCCGGCTCAGCGACGGTGATGTGATCCCCCTGTCCCGCAGCGGCCGCAACCCGGAGGTCGAGGAGGTGCTGTCCGCGCTGTCCGCCCTGCTCAACGGTGGCGGCGTGGCCCAGCTCAAGACGATCAGCACGGAGCTGAACAAGGCCCTGGAGGGCCGCGAGAACCGGGTCAAGTCCCTGCTCAAGGAGCTCGACACCTTCATCGGCGGCCTGGACGACCAGCGCCAGGACATCGTCCGCGCGCTGAAGGCCGTGGACCGGCTGGCCAAACGGCTGGGCAAGGAGAAGACGACGATCGCCGAGGCCGTCGACACGATGCCGCCCGCCCTGAAGGTCCTGGCCGACCAGCGCCGCGACCTGACGAGGATGCTCACCGCCCTGTCCAAGCTGGGCAAGACCGGCACCAAGGTGGTCAACGCCTCGCACGACGACACGGTCGCCAACCTCAAGCGGCTGCGGCCGATCCTGCGACAGCTCAACAAGGCGGGCAGCGACCTGCCCAACTCCCTCGAGCTGCTGACGACGTACCCGTTCCCGCGCAACGTGGTGGACGCCATCAAGGGCGACTACGTCAACCTGCACATCACGGCGGACCTCGATCTGGCCGGGATCTACGGCAACCTGACGGACGAGCCGGGCGGCGGGAACGGCGGGGGCACCGGGCCCGGGCTTCCCGAGCGCCCGGACCTGCCGGACGTGCCGGACCTCCCGGACGTGCCGGAGCTCCCGGACGTGCCGCGCGTGCCGAAGCCCACCGCGCTGCCGAGCGGTCCGAGCGTGCCGTCGTCCCCGTCGGCCCCCTCAGGCGGCGGCGACCCGCTGTGCCCGCCGGTGTGCACCGCCGGCTACGGCGCCGGCGGCCACCGCACCGGGGGCGACCGGCCCGACGGGATCAACCTCGAACTCGCCGAGCTGATGCTGAAGGGGGTCCAGCCGTGATCACCCGTACGGTCAAGGCGCAACTGATCGCCTTCGCCACCCTCACCGCCGTGGGAGTGTCGTACGTCGGCGCCGAGTACACGGGCCTGGTGGACGAGGTCCTGGACCGCGGCTACACCGTGCGGGCCGACTTCGCCGACTCCGGGGGCGTCTTCCCCGGTGCCGAGGTCACGTATCGCGGGGTGCCGGTGGGCAAGGTCGGCGCACTGCGCCTGAGCGGCCGGGACGGGGTCTCGGTCGCGCTCGACATCGAGGACGGGGCGCCGCGCATCCCGGCGGACACGCTGGCCGTGGTGGCGAACCGTTCGGCGGTGGGCGAGCAGTACGTCGACCTCCAGCCCCGCACCTCCCACGGCCCGTACCTGCTGAACGGCAGCTCGATCCCGCGCGAGAGCACGCGGGTGCCGCTGCCGACGACGGACATGGTCCTCAGCCTGGACCGCCTGGTGAACTCGGTCGGCAAGGACGACCTACAGGTCACGGTCGACGAGTTGGGCAAGGCTTTCGCCGGCACCGGCCCGAACCTGGGCCGCCTGGTGGACTCGGGCAACACCCTGGTCGAGTCGGCGTCCGAGGCACTGCCGGAGACGATCGCCCTGATCGAGGACTCGCGGAAGGTCCTGAAGACGCAGGCCGACCAGGGCTCGTCGATCAAGTCCTTCGCGCGCGATCTGGCGGCGCTCTCGGCCCAGTTGAAGGCCAGTGACGGGGACCTGCGCAAGCTGATCGGCAACGCGAGGCCGGCGGCGCAGGAGCTGAACTCGCTGCTGAAGGAGACCGGGCCGGAGCTGTCGGTCCTGCTGGCCAACCTGATCAGCGGCGGCCAGGTCACGCTGGCCCGCCTCCCCGGCGTGGAGCAGGCCCTGGTCACCTTCCCGCTGATGGTCGCGGGCAGCTACACGGTTGTCCCGGGCGACGGCACCACCCACTTCGGCCTGGTGCTGAACGCCGACGACCCGCCGGCCTGCACCCAGGGGTACGGCACGGCACGCCGCGACCCCGCGGACACCAGCACACGCGAGGCGAACACCGACGCCCGCTGCACGCTCCCGCGCGGCAGCGAGTCGTCGGTGCGGGGCGCTCAGAACGCCCCGGGCGCGTCGACCACCGGCGGCGGCGCGAATCAGGCGACGTACGTCACCCCGTACGACCCGGAGACCGGCACCACCACCGGCCCGGACGGAAGGAACGTCGAGATCGGCTCGACGGGCGGCCAGCAGGCCGTGTTCGGAAAGGAGTCGTGGCAATGGCTGCTCGTTGGCCCCATGGCATGAGGCCGGTGCGCCCCGGAGCGATGACGGCAGGACTCGTCGCGGCGACCGTCATCACCACAGCACTGACACTCTGGCTGGCCCTCGGCCTCTACGAACAGCGCGAGGCGGACCAACGACACCAGGGCATCCTGGCCGCGGCCCGCCAGTCCGCGCTGAACTTCACGTCCCTCGACTACCGGCACTACGACCGCGACAGCGCGAACGTACTGGCGGGCGCGACCGGCGACTTCAAGAAGCAGTTCACGGCACAGACAGATCAGTTGACGAAGCTGGTGGCCCAGAACAAGTCCGTGTCGGAAGGCCAGGTCCTGGAGGCGGGCATCGTCCGCTCCGACGAGGACTCGGCCCGTGTGCTGGTGGTCGCCGACAGCAAGGTGACCAACACCGCCGCGCCCGAGGGGGAGGCGCGCACCTACCGGCTCCAGCTCGACCTCGTGCACAAGGACGGCCGCTGGCTGACGTCCGACGTCGAGTTCGTCGGCTGATCCACGGGCCGATCCGCCGACCGACAAGCACCGACGAGGAGTACCACCATGCCGAAGACGACCACCGGCCGCGCACCCGGTCCCGGCACCCGCCGCACCATGACGGCGGCCGCCCGCGCGGCGGCGAAGCGCGCGGAGCGCGGCCACCGCGAAGCGGGCGCGGCGACGGCCACGGCCGGCGACGGGGAGTCCCCGCGCCGGGCCGAGCGGCCACTCGCCGGACGCACCGTCCTCGTCGAGGCCCCGAAGGACGGCTGGGACGACCCGCCGGAGCCGTCGCCGGAGTCGTTCGACGAGGACGGGCCGGAAGAGCGCGGTGGGCCCGGCACCGGCGGCCGCCGGAGGCTGCTCACCTCGGTCCTGGCCGTCCTGCTCGTCGCCGGCCTGGTCGCGCTCGCCGCCCTCGGATGGCAGTACCGCGACGGCCGCATGATGGAGACCGCCCGGACCGAGGCGCTCGCGGCCGCGCGAAAGGCGGCGCCGATCGTCCTGTCGTACGACTACCGCCACCTGGACAAGGACTTCTCGAGGGCCCGCGCCCACCTGACCGGCGACTTCCGCGACGAGTACGGCAAGACCACGAAGACCGTGGTCGCCCCGACGGCCGAGAAGTACCACGGCGTGGTGAAGGCAAGGGTCGCGGCCCCCGGCTCCGGCGGCGCCCCGGCCGCCTCCGTCGTCTCGGCCTCCCCCGACAAGGTCGTGGTCCTGCTCTTCGTCAACCAGGTCACCGAGAGCACCCAGGTCTCGGGGTCCCGCGTGGACCAGAACCGGGTGCGGATGACGATGGACCGCACGGGCGACGGGTGGAAGGTGAGCGCGGTGGACGCGTTGTGACACCGAAGTCACGGCGAGATCCCCGGATTCACTGTCAACTTCCGGCCAGGCAGGCTACTTTGAGTATGCATGACCGTCATATTCGGACGTGTCGGTGTATGCAGCGCAGCTCGTCAGTACGTCTCTGCCGTGGGGGGCCATGTCGGACCAGAACGCTTTCGAGTCGAACACATCGGGTGGGACCGACGGGCAGGTGGGAAACGCACGCGCCGCTGACGCGATCGAACTGATCGAGCAGGTTCTGGACCTGCTGTCGCGGGCGAGGGAACTGGAGCTCGCGTGGAGCGATCACCCTGAGGGTGAGGCGGGCGCGATCGACGTCGTCAGGCGGGAGCTGGAAGCCGTCCGCGGCGGGGAGCTCCGGATGTCGGTGGTCGCGCCGATGAAGGCCGGGAAGTCCACGTTGATCAACTCCGTCGTCGGCTATGAACTGCTGCCCGCCCGGGCGGCGGCCATGACCACGCTGCCGACCCGCATCGTGTTGGACCAGCGCGTGCACGAGGCCCAGCTGACGGACCACGACAACGACCACTTCGCCCCCGTCCTGGAACTTCGCGAGGAGGACGCGGCGCAGTTCAACCTGCTGGTCAAGGCGCTTCGTGCACATGTCTCCAAGCCGGTGGCCGGAGGCCTCCTCAAGCAGTACCCGCACCTCGCGACCCTGGTCAACGACATCCTGTCCGACAGGGTCGAGGACATCGGAGTGCGCTATGAGGGCAGAGCAGCCGTACAGAAGTGCCTGACGCTGCTCAACGACCTCGTGCGCCTCGCGGGGCGGGTGATGCCGGACGGCTGGAAGGCGGACCTCGCGGACGTCCCCGTGGTGCGTACGCCGTACTGGTCCGTCACGTCCCAGGAGGCCGAAGGTCCGGGGCGCCTGGTCATCGTGGACACCCCTGGCCCGGACGAGCACGACCTCGCGGACATGCTGACGGCGGTGGTCCGCAGGCAGCTCAGCGAGAGTCACATCGTGCTGGTCGTGCTCGACTACACCAAGATGGGCGGGAAGTCGGACGCACAGATCCGGGAGCTGATGGAGCCCCTGCTCAGTGTGGTCGGGACGGAGAAGCTCTTCGCAGTGGTCAACAAGATCGACCAGAAGCGTCGTGAGACGGATCTGGACGACGAGGGCATCGTGCGTTCGGCCTGTGCCAACCTCGGGCTGACCGATGCCCGGGCCTCCAGCCGGGTCTTCACGGTGTCGGCCGAGTGGGCCCTGGCGTCGGTGCAGGTGCTGGCGGCGTTGGCGCGATCCGATGACGCGCCCGTGGCGGACGGCAGCGCCGCACGGCTGGCCCGGCTTCTCTACCCCGTGGACTGGCAGGACCAGTTGGAGGACATGAGCCCCGGCCGACTGCGCAAGAGCACCAAGCGCGCGCTGGAGTTCAGCCGTATCAACCAGTTCCTCGTCTCCGTGGTGGCCTGGCTGCGCATGCGCGTGCTGCGGTTGGCCGTTGACGCCGCGCTGGACAAGGCCGCGGCCGAACTTTCCGATCTGCAGACCGCGACGCTGGCACGACGCGATCTCATCGGGCGCGAATCGGAGGACCTGGCGGCAGCGGCTCGCCAGATCTCCGCCGATCTCGATGCCATCGCGGGCTTCCGCAGCCAGGTGAGCTCTCCGTCGAAGCTGGCCGGCGAGCTCGCGGGCCAGCTGAGCAAGCGCGAGCTCAAGCGGGCCGAGGCCGAGGGCGAAGAGATCGTGGAGGACTTCCGCGACGCCATAAAAGCGGACAACTCCCAGTCCTGGAGCCGCAACCCCATGGCGATGCTCACCGGCATCTTCAGACGAGGTGACGGAGCTTTCGAGTTCGCCACCCAGGAGGCCGCGGAGGACTTCGTCCACACCCAGACCTTCTGGGCCCGGCAAAGGCTCGACGCCGTCCTCGAACAGGCTCGGACGCACATCGAGTCACGCGTGGGCGCGTCGGCCGAGGAGCAGGTCCGTCGCCAGAGCGAGCGGGTCCGGCCGGTGGTCGTACGGGCCGCGGACCGGATGAAGGACGAGTTCAACGTCACCTTCAGCATCCCCGCATGGGAACTGGGCAGGGCGAACGTCGCGGAACTCCCCACCGAACTCCAGACGGAGACCAAGGCCACGAGCCGCAAGGTCGAACGCGAGTATCACCAGCGCTCCTGGCGACGCCTGTGGCTGTGGAAGAGCACGTACGCCAAGACCGAGACGGAGATCACCGAGGAGCGGACCTACCTGGTGCGGCCCGATGCCATGGCGACCGGCCTGCAGGTTTCGTTCGAGGAGCGGCTGAAAGAGATCCATGCCGCCCTGGGCGGTCATGTCCGGGAGATGATCACACAGCAGGTGTCCCAGTACTACGACCAGGTCGAGGCGTTCCTCCAGCGGTACCGGCACATCCTGCAGCAGTCCGCCGAGGACAACCAGCTCCAGGAAATGCGCCAGGTCGAACTGCGGGAGTCCTTGACCGCCTTCCTGGACGCCACGCGGGCACTGCACAGTGAAGTGCGCCATCTACGTGATGTCTGAGACGGCGAACCCGCGGGCCGTACGTCCCCGGGTGATGCCGCTGCCTCACGACCTGTGCTGGATGCTCAGCAGTCTCCACACGGCCGCCGCCAAGGTGCTGGCGTCGGCCGACGCGGCCGGCGCCACGAGCCCTGCCGGTACACCGGACCGCCTCCGGTCCCTGCTGCCCGAACTGTCGGAGGCGCCTTCCGGACGCCTTGACTACCGGATCGCGGTGGTCGCCCCGATGAAGGCGGGCAAGTCCACGCTCCTCAACGCGGTCCTGAGCCGGGAGCTGCTCCCGTCGCGCGGCCCTGCCATGACGGTGCTGCCCACCTGCGTGGTGCCGGTCGCCGCGGAGAGCGTCCCGGAGCCGGTCCTCACGGTGCCCGGGTCCACCATCGAGGGCGTCACGGCACTCGCCCACCGGTTGGCCCGGCCCGGGCACCGGTCCGCTGTGGCCACCGCTGTCCGGCGGCACCCGCAACTGGCCGCCGCCGAAGCCCGGTTGTCCGCAATCGGCGTAGCGGGGCCGCCGCACCGCACCGTCGGAACCCGGGCGATCCGCGCGGCCCTGGCGGAGGTGAACGATCTGCTCCGGCTGGCACTGACAGCGCTGGCCCACGAGGACGTCCTGGTGCGGCTCCCCAGCCTGCAGCCGCCCGAAGTGGTGGTCCCCGTGCCCTGGATGGCCACGGATCCGGCAGGAGGATGGCTGGTACTGGTGGACACCCCTGGTCCGGACGAGGAGCTGCCGCCGGGCATGCTGGACCGCTTCGTCAGGCGGGAGATCCACCGAGCACACGAACTGCTGCTGGTCACCGACGCCACACGGCGCGACAACGAGGCCGAGCACACCGTCACCCGCATGGCCACGTCCGTTCAGAAGCCGGTGTTCACCGTCGTGAACCGGGTGGATCTGGCGGACGAACCACGGAACGCGTCCTCAACCCCGCCGCAGGGTTCCGGCGTACGCACAGCCGCCCGTCAAGGCCTGGCAGCGGCATGTGTCCTGTGGTACCCACCGGACGGCGAACGACGGCAAGAGGCCTCCGCCGCGGAGCGCGCCTTTCTGCGGACGGCGTTCCCTCTCGACTGGGAGCATCACGCCGACGTGCTGTCCGGAGCTGAGATCCGGAATCTGGCCCGACGGCAATGGGAGCAGTCCGGGGTGCCGGCGCTGCTCGACCAGCTGATCACCGTCCGAGCCCGCAACCCCGGTGCGTGGGCACTGGCCGACCTGCTCTCCCGCATCGCCCCGGTCGGCGATCCGGCCGCCGCTGTGTCAGGTCGCCCTCTCGCGCCACGTGACGGGATCACGATCCTGGCGAGCCGCCGGCAGCAGCTTGTCGAGAGGGCTCGGAGCCTGTACGTCCGTACTCCGATCACTTGGAGGTGATCCGCCGTGTCCGAGGACCTGTACCAACTCGCCCGGGACGTCCCCCTCGTGCCCGACCGGGTGATGCTGGAACTCGCCAACAGCGTGGTGGTCGCCGATGACTTCACCCGTTTCCGGCAGGAGCAGGGGGTGATCCGCGGCCTGCTCGCCGGGATCGTGGGGAAGGAACGTCGCCGCGAGCTGCTCACCACGCGTGCCCTCATCGACGGCCAGCAAGCCCTGATCGGCTGGGTGACGGAGCTGTCGGGGCATGTGCAGGTCTCGGACCTGGCCCTGCGCCGGGTCGCGAACTGCCTCGGGGAGACGCGGCGCCGCTCGGAGTCGGACACCGCGCGGTTGTCGGCACGGCTCACCGAACTCGCCGAGGTCGTGGCACGGGTGGCCGAGGTGTGCGAGGAGCGGTTCACGCGGATCGAGGACCGGGTGTCGGCGCTGGAGCACCGGCAGGCCTTGACGGAGTTGCGCCTCAGAGCCGACGACGGCTTCGCCCTGTCCACTGGACGCTGGGCCTCCGGGCAGACGTACGCCACGTTCCCGTGGCCTCTCCAGGTGGTGCTCCTGGCCGCGGAGGTCGCCAACGGTCCGGCTGGACTCTACGGCCATCGGACCGGCGACAAGACCTTCGACGAGCGACTGGTCAACAAGATCATGACCACGCCGCGCCGGGATTCCCCGCAGGGGAGGTTCGTCGTCACCGACCTCCTCGACCAGGCATGCGGCTCGCTGGTGGGGAGTGAGCGCCAGTTGGTGGCGGAGCTGCTGGGCAGCGGTCTGGAGACCTCCCTGGTCGCACCCACCGGGGCGCTGGTTTCCGTCATCGGCAGTGCCGTGGAGCTGTGGGCCCTGCCTCAGGGGGCGAGGCCGGCCGCCCCCGCGAAGACGGCGTTGGCGCTCGTGCAGCGGCGCCACGGGATGTGGACCCCCCGTACCAGCAGTGCACGACGCTTCGTCGAGCACGTCGTGGCCGAGCAGACCGCCGCGTCCCGCACGCTGCGTCGGCGGTTCACCCCGACCGGAGAACAGCGCGGCGAGCCCGGGGGAGGGCACCTCGAAGGACCGGACGCAGCCCCGGCCGGAGGGCTTCTGCCATGACCGGTCTCGACGATCTCGCGGCCGCAGCACGGAGTACGGCGGCGGGCCGGACGGGCGCCGGTCCTGAGCCCAGGAGGGTCGAGCAGCTCCCTCCGGCGCCTCCCGTGTCCGGTGCCATCAAGCCCAGAGTCGGTCTGGTTCTGTCCGGTGGCGGCGCCAAGGGCGCCTATCACGTCGGCGTCGTGGAGTGCCTGGCGTCGGCCGGTGTGCACATCGACGCCGTCGCGGGCGCCAGCATCGGCGCGCTGAACGGGGCGGTGCTCGCCTGCGCCGGGGACCTGGAACAGGGAGCGGTGGCCCTGCGCGCGATCTGGGACGAGGTGGCGGCATACAGCGCGGTACCGGAACGGCGCGGCGGGGTCGCCGACAGTCTCGGCGTGCCTGTCGAGGAAACGACCTCGGAACAGCTCAGGCTGCTGCTCCCGCGGTTGACCGGGCAGGTCGTCCGCCCCACGTACCTGGAAGGGCTCGTCGCCACCCATGTCGACCCCGGCCGCCTGGACGGCGGAACGCCGTTGTGGGTATCCGCCTTCCCTGCCCTGGAGGAGCTCGACGTACTTCACGACTGGGGCTGGGTCCTCGACGTCCTCCGCTCCAGACTCGGCACACGCGCGGAATGGCTGCACGTCAACGCGCTGCCGCCGGAGGAACGTCAGCCGGCCGTGCTGGCAAGTGCCGCGCTCCCTGTGATCCTGCCCGCACGACGGGTGGACGGGCGGCTCTTCAGGGACGGCGGCATCGCGGACAACACTCCGGTAGGAGCGCTCGCCCATCGTGAACAGTGCGACATCGTGATCGTGGTCCACCTGACCGACGGCGTGCTGTGGGACGCCCACGATTTCCCCGGCATCGGCGTCATCGAGATCCGGCCGAGCCGGCCCTTGCAGATGCCCGGCCCGCTCGGTGGGACGACCGCCCTCGTCGACTTCTCCCCGTCCCGGCTGCACAGCCTGCGAGAGCTGGGCAACCGGGACGCCACGAGCATTCTGGAGGCACTGGGTGCGCAGGTCTCCGCGGTGTGGGGGACACGTACCGCCGAGCAGTCGATGCTGGACGCCGTCGCCAGGTTGGAGTCCGCTACCGGAACGGACTGAACGACGGCGCTGATGGACTGTGCCGTTCTCATGCCCCACTGATCCTCCGCCCGCGGCGTTCCGCTCCCAGCCGGGCGTAATAGTCCACGAGCTCGGGAGCATCCACCGTCGCCCGGTTGACCACCTGCTCGGCGGGCGCCCCCTGGAGCGACGTGGGCGCGGAGCCGCTGCACGGTCACCTCGTATCCCGGGCCGGTCTCGTCGAGGGCGATGATCGCCACGTCGTCGTCGGTGAGGTTGCGCAGGGCGTGGTGGGTGTAGTTGAGGGTGGCCCCTGGGAACCAGCGGGCGCCCGGCATGGTCTCCCGCGCGCCAGAAGCCTTCCAGGTCGGTGACCGACCAGCGGTGCAGGGCGGCGTAGTCGGCGTCGGCCGCCACGCCCCGGTGCCGGCCGCCCAGCGGGTGAAGTCCACGATGCGGCTGGCCGCCGCGGCCTCCGGATCGGGGGGGGTGAAGAACGGCTCCGGGTACTTCATCTTGGTGCTCCTCAACAGGCTTCGGGCAGTGGTGGTGTGCGTGCGGTGTGCAGCAGGGGCGCCCAGGACGCCATGGCCGTGAACGCGTGGGCGCCGCGCGGGACCACGTCCATCACGACCCGGTCCGGCCGCAGGAGTACGGCGTCCGCCCGCCCGGCGCGCAGCCAGGCCGCGAGCCGGCCGTCGTCGCCGAGGCCGGTCACGAGGACGGTCCGGGCGCCGAGGGCGTCGGCGATCGCGCGGAGGGAGGGGGAGGGTGGCCCGGCCGTCAGGACCGCCAAGGAGTCGCCCAGCAGGTCGTCCATGCGGGTGCGGTGTCCCTGGGGACCGGCCGTCACCCACGGTTGCGGGCAGAAGCGGCCCACCAGACGGCGGCCCGCCCCGTGGGCCCGGCGGCAGACCAACGGGCCCGCGGTCAGGGCCGGACCGAGGTCGCGGGCGGCGGCCGTACCCAGCCCGGGGATGCGAACGGCCGCGTTCAGGGCACCGCGCCGGAGAGCGGCGGCGCCGTCCTGGCCGCCGGTCATCGCCCAGCCCATGGCGACCGCGAGGCGGATCATGTGGCGGGCGTGCGGCTTGCGTTCGCTCTCGTACGTGTGCAGCAAGCGCTCGTCCGCGCCCCGCCGGAGGACGGCGGCGAGCTTCCAGGCCAGGTTGTGCGCGTCCCGCAGGCCCGCGCACAAACCCTGCCCGATGAACGGCGGGGTGAGGTGGGCCGCGTCGCCCAGGAGGAAGACCCGGCCTCGGCGCCAGCGGTCGGCGATCCGTGCCCGGAAGGTGTACCTCGCCTGGCGCAGCACCTCGAAGTCGGCGGCGTGCGCCAAGTCCACCCATGGGGCGACCAGTTCTCGCAGCCGCTCCCGAGTTGGTTCCGTGTCGTCCCGAAGGCGGAACTCCCAGCGGTAGCGATCCTCGCCGATGCGCATGAACGTCGCCGGGCGCCGTGGATCACAGATCTGTTCCACGCCCTCCCAGCAGCGGACCGGGAGGCTCGTGCGGACGTCTACGACGGTCCAGCGCTCCTCGAAGCGCAGGTCCTCCCAGCCGGCGCCGATGGCCTCGCGCGTGAGGCTGTTGGCGCCGTCGCAGCCCAGGACGGCGTTCGTCCGCAGTACGTGTTCGCCCGTGTCGTCTCGGTACGTCACGCGCACCGGACCGTCCTCGTCCTGCTCCACACCGAAGACCTCCACCCCGCCGCGCAGCTCGCACTCCGGCGTGCGCGCCAGGGCCTCGCGCAGCACCCGCTCCAGCTCCGGCTGGTCGAACATGCTGGTCTGCGGGAAGCCGTTGGCTCCCTGCGCGGCGCGCGGGAACTCGGCCAGCACCCGGTGCCGGGCGTCCAGCAGCCGTAGCCCGCGTGCGGGGCGGGCGATCGCGGCGAACTCTGCCTCCACACCAGCGGCCTGGAGGATGCGGCGGACCTCGTCGTCGGCGGCGACGGCGCGCGGCAGGGGGTAGACGTCGTGGTGGCGTTCGAGGACGACGGTTCGTACGCCGCGCCGGGCCAGGAGGAGGGCGGCGGTCACGCCCACGGGTCCGGCGCCGACGATCACCACGGGTACGTCGGCCGAGGTGTGCTCGATCTGCTCGAGGTGCTCGGTGGTCATGTGCGGCTCACCAGGTCTCAGGTCGCGCGGTCATTCCGCGTGGGACACGGGCGTGCGCTGCTCCCCGAGGTCCATGCGCCCGTCCGGGGTGGCGATGGTCGCCGTCACCACATCGCCGTGGCGCAGGTAGCGGGGGTTCTTCGCCTGGCCCTTGAAGAACGCCCTCCACTTCATCGCGGGCGGCAGTAGCGCGGCGATCTTCTCGACCGGCTTCGGTGGGGCCTTGAGGGCGGTGCCGCCGGGTGTGCCGGTCAGCAGCAGGTCGCCGGGGTCGAGGGTCTGGAACCGGGCCAGCAGGGTGAGCGCCCGGGCCGGACGGACGATCATGTCAGCGAGGGTGCGGTCCTGGCGTGGCTCGCCGTTGACCGACAACCTCAGCCGCAGGTCGGGGAGATGGGCGAAGTCGTCCGGCTCCAGCAGGCAGAGGACGGGGCCGGTCGGTGTGAAGGTGGGGTACGACTTGCTCTCGTAGAACTGCGTCCTGGTCAGCTGTACGTCCCGAGCGCTGACGTCGTTGGTGATCACCAGCCCGGCGACGTACGACGGCAGATCGCCTTCCTCTACGACGGTGCCGACGCTCAGCGGCGCGCCCATGACCAGGCCCAGTTCGATCTCGTAGTCGAGGAGCCGCACGTGCGGCGGCCGGACGATGGTGTCCTGCGGGCCGCTGAGCGAGCCGGACGCCTTGCGGAAGAAGGCGGGCGGGATGTCGCCGGTGAAGCCCGAATCGCGGGCGTGGCTGCGGTAGTTGACCATCTGGGCGACCACCCGGCAGGGGGTGGTGAGGGGGGAGAGGGGTACCAGGTCGGCGACCGGTGTGCCCGCCTCGCCGGACAGAGACGCCTCGCGTACGGCGGTTCGGTCGGTCAGCAGTTCGGCCGTGGTGACGGCCTTGGTGTCGACGGGGACGGCGCGGTCGCCGAGGGCGACCCACCAGCCGTCGGCGGTGCGCAGGACGTTGGTGCTCATGTCGGTTGCCTTTTCACGGGAGAGATGGTCAGGAGTTCGCGGCCTTCAGCAGGCCCAGCAGTCGTGCCGGGTCCAGTTCGTTGTCGCCCCGCAGGGCCTGGACGACATCGCGGACCCGTTGCGGGGAGGGGCTCGCGCCGAGGAAGTCGCGGGTGGCCGGCGGGCCCCACTGGGCCAGGCCGCTCGTCGACATGGGCGCCCAGCCGGGCTCGACGTCGCAGGAGAACAGGTCGCCGTCGGCGTAGTGCTCCAGCATGAGGCGGTCGGGGTCGCGCCAGTAGTCGAAGAGCTGGCTGCCCTGGATGTGCCGGCCGATGCCCCAGCTGCGCCGGTAGCCGCGCTCGGCCAGGTACTCGCCGCCGGCGGCGATCGAGTCCAGGTCGGTCACCTGGTAGGCGGAGTGGACGTAACCCGTGCCCGGCCCCAGATGCATGGCCAGCGTGTGGTGGTCCACGGCCAGGCCGCCCTGGTCGCAGCGGATGAACGCCATGGTCGGGCCGCGGTCGCGCTGCCCGTCCAGGAAGAGGAAGTCGGACACGATCATGCCGAGCGTGTCCAGGTACCAGTTCAGGGACCGGGTGAACACGCGGGTCTCCAGGACGACATGGCCCAGCCGCTGGATGCGGGACGGTTCGCGTGGGGGCCGTTGAGTGGCGTTCGTACGGCAGTGCTCGGTGCCGGTGTTGAGGAGGAGCGGCCGTTGTTCGGGCAGCGGCGGCAGGTCCTCGCCGCAGTACGCCACGCGTACGGGGAAGCCCGAGGGGTCGAGCAGGTCGACTGCCTTTCCGCCGCCCGGCACATCGGTGTCCCGTACGGCCGTGCCCGTCGCCCGGGCCAGCCGGTCCAGGTCGGGCCGCTCCGCCGCGCGGAAGGCCGGGCCGATGAAGCGGGACGTACGGCCGCGCCGGATCACCATGCACGGTGAGCCCGCGAAGGTGCCGCGCAGCCACAGTTCCCGCTCGGTGCGGGCGGCGATGGCGAAGCCGAAGTCCCGGGCGAAGACCTCGGCGCGGTCCAGGTCCGGCTTCTCGAACTCCAGCCAGGCCAGGTCGGCCACCTTGATCACCGGGTTCCGGGAGCGACCGGGGGGTTCGCCGCGCAGGGCGCCCTGGTCGCTGTGGAGGTCCTGATGAGCCGTCTTGGACATGACGTCCTCCCACCAACCTTTCCGTAGTGATGAAATCATCAGCATTGACTCTTCGATCGTCAATACCTGCTCCCAGTGCAGGCTGAGGATTTCGTCAGAACTGTGACGCCCTGAGTCGGGTTGTTAGACTCGCGCGCATGCCGTCGTCAGCCCCGCCCCGCAACCGCTTCGAACGGCGCCGTGCCGAGACCCGTCAGGCACTCGTCCGCGCGGCGCGGCAGATCCTCGCCGAGACCGGGGACACCAGCGCGAGCATCCAGCTGATCGCGGAGCGCGCGGACGTCGGCTTCGGCTCCTTCTACAACCACTTCGAGTCGAAGACGGAGCTGTTCGACGCGGCGGTGCGGGACGCCCTCGAAGAGCTGGGCCAGGCCTTCGACGAGCATCTGCGGGATGTCGGCGACCCGGCGGAACTCGTCGCGACCGGTTTCCGCCTCAGTGCGCGTCTGGCCGACTCCCGGCCCGAGCTGATGCAGGTGCTGCGCCATCGCGGCCTCGGGTACATCCACTCGGAAGCGGGCCTGGCACCGCGCGCGGTGCGTGATCTGGAGGCCGGTATCGCCTCCGGCCGGTTCACCATCGCCGATCCCACCGTCGCCGTGACCGCCCTGGGCGGCTCGCTGCTGGCGCTGGTCGAGCTGCGGTTCGCCCGGCCGGAGCTCGACGGCGACGAGGCCGCGTCCAACCTCGCCGAGATGCTGCTGCGCATGCTGGGAGTGCCGCCCGAGGACGCCCGTGACGTCGCCCGCCGCCCCCTGCCCGACCTCGACTGACAGGGGCTTGAGCGCCATGACCAAACCCGTCGTCCGCGAACCGCTGCGCCGCAACTCCCGTTCCAACCGGGCCCGTATCCTCGCCACCGCCCGGCAGGAACTCGGCCGGAACCCCGATGTGACCCTGGAGGAGATCGCCCGGGCCGCCGGGGTGGTCCGCCGTACGCTCTTCGGGCACTTCCCGGGGCGCGCGGCCCTGCTGGAGGCGCTCGCCGAGGAGGCGTCCGAGACCCTGCGCGGCATCGCGGCCGGAGTCCCCGACGCCGAGGAGGCGCCGGAGCGGGCCCTGGCCCGGTTCGTCCTGTCGATCTGGCCCGTCGGCGACCGCTACCGGCTGCTCCTCGCGCTCGCCCGCCAGGATCTGGGCACGCAACGGGTGTCCGAGACCCTCGCCCCGGCCCGTGACGAGGCCACCGCGATCCTGGAGCGCGGGCAGCGCGCGGGCGTGTTCCACGACCATCTGCCGGCGGCGGTGCTGAGCGCGGCGCTGGAGGCCGTCACCCTCTCCCTCCTGGAGAGCGTCAATACGGGTGCGTGGGAGGACGACGGGACCCGGACGGCGGTGGCCTCGCTGGTCGCCGCGGGAGTGTCGGACGAGGCGGCCACGGCGATCGTCCGGGATGTGGCATCGGAGATGCGGGACGGCGACGCGTCCGACAGCTGATCGCGGCGGCACTGGTGAGCCGCTGACCTGCGTGTGAGTTCATCCCGGGGGCCGCATGGTGGTGTCCGCTCCCACCGCGATCAGCGCCGCCCTCGCGCTGCGCGTCCCGTCGTCGCTCCAGGCGCCGGCGTTCACGCAGTCCAGGAGGGCGAGGAGGAGTTTCTCCAGTGCTCTGGCGAGCGGGGCCGGTGGGATGGCCGTGCGGAAGACGCCCTGTCGCTGTCCGCGTTCGATGATCGCCGTCGCCATGTCACGTGCGGGGGCGAGGATTTCGTCGACCCGTGCCGCGCCCAGGTCCTGCGGCGCGAGTCTCAGCAGGATGCGATAGCGGTCGCCGACCGGCCAGAGGGCCAGGACGAAGTGCCGTAGGGCGGTGGCGGCGTCGTCAGGGGGGCCGGGGGTCGCCGCCAGGGCGCCGCGCAGTGCCTCCGCGGCCTCAGTGGCGAGGCCCTCCACCAGTGCGGACCGGCCCGCGAAGTGGCCGTAGACCGTGCGGCGCACCACCCCGGCGGCCTCGGCGATGTCCGTGAGGCTGCTGTCGGGGTCGCGGCCCAGTTCCCGTCTCGCCGCTTCCAGGATGCGGGCCCTGGTGGGGCGTGCCGGGCGGCGTGGGCGGGTCATGGCGGATCTGACCTCCGGGCGACGAGGGAGGGCGGCTCGACGGGCGACTCGATATTTGCACACCGGTGGGCAATAAACTAGTCTGCACATCGTTGGGCAAATAACTGCCCCGTCGCATTGCCCGCCGCTTCGCCCCCGAGGAGCCTTCGATGCCGCTGCTTGCCGACACGCCCGCCGAGAAGACGACAGCCCCCTATCCACGGCGCTGGTGGGCCCTGCTGGTGCTCTGCCTGAGCCTGCTGATCGTCGTCATGGCGAACACGTCGCTGATCGTGGCGGCGCCGGACATGACGAAGGACCTGGGGCTGACCAGCAGCGACCTGCAGTGGGTCGTCGACGGCTACACCGTCCCGTACGCCGCGCTGATGCTCGTCCTGGGCGCGATCGGCGACAAGTACAGCCGTCGCGGGGCGCTGGTCCTCGGTCTGCTGATCTTCGCGGGCGGCTCGGTGATGGGCGGCATGGTCGACGAGACCACCCTGGTCATCACGGCCCGCGCGATCATGGGCATAGGCGCCGCCGTCGTCATGCCGGCCACCCTGTCCCTGCTGGTCGCGATCTTCCCGAGGGGTGAGCGGGCCAAGGCCATCACGGCCTGGAGCGCCACCTCGGGCCTCGCCATCGCCGCCGGTCCGCTCGCCGCGGGCTGGCTGCTGGAGAGCCACGCCTGGGGCTCCACCTTCCTGATCAACGTCCCCATCGCGGTCCTCGGCGTCGTCGGCGCGTTCCTTCTGGTGCCGGCGTCCAAGGCCGAGCGGATGGGTGCCATCGACTACGTCGGCGGGCTGCTCTCCATCGTCTCCATCGGCTCGCTGGTCTACGCGGCCATCGAGGGCCCGCACTTCGGCTGGGGCACCGGCCCGATCACCGCGGCCGTGGCCGCCGGTGTCGGCCTGCTCGCCTTCGTCGCCTGGGAGCTGCGCCACCCCAACCCCATGCTGGACGTGCGCAAGTTCAGGGAGCGCCCCTTCAGCGGGTCGATGCTCGCGGTGCTGTTCTTCTTCTTCGGCACCTTCGGCTCGATCTACTACGCGACCCAGTTCCTGCAGTTCGTCCTCGGCTACAGCGCGCTGGAGACCGGCGTACGGCTGCTGCCGCTGGCCGGAGCCGTCTTCGCCGGTGCCGCGGTGACCGGCCGGCTGGCCCCGAAGCTGGGCGTGAAGCTGGTGGTCGGGACCGGTATGGCGCTAGGCACGGTGGGCGTCCTGCTGCTCACGCAGATCGAGTCGGGCTCCACCTACACCGACTTCCTGGCGCCGCTGCTGCTGCTCGGCTTCGCGATCGGCCTGAGCCTGTCCCCGGCCACCGACACCATCATGGGCTCCTTCCCCGAGTCGGAACTGGGCGTCGGCGGCGGCGCCAACGACACCGCCCTGGAACTCGGCGGCGCCCTCGGCATCGCCGTCCTCGGCTCGCTCCTCGCCACCTCCTACAAGGACAAGCTGACCGACCTGGTCGGCGGGCACCTCCCGGCCACCGCGATGGACACCGCCCAGGACTCGGTGGGCGGCGGCCTCGCGGTCGCCGAGCAGGTCGCGAAGACCCCCGACGGCGGCGCCCGGCAGGCCCAGGCCCTCGTCGACGCGGTCCACGAGTCCTTCGCCCACGCCATCGCCCAGACCAGCCTCGTCGGCGCCGTCATCATGGCCGCCGGAACCATGATCGTCATCGCCGTGCTGCCCGGCCGCAAGGCCACGGTCGAGCCCGGCGACGACGACCCGGCGGCAGAAGCGGACCGGGACGAGGAGTACGCGGAGTCGGCCCAGCGGTAACGCCGCCCGGCCTACCCCCGCAGGAACCCGGTGAAGGACCTGGCCCACCCCTCGACGGTCTCCCTGGTGAACAGGTCCGTCGAGTACTCGAAGGTGACCGTGATGCGGTCGCCTTCGGGCGCGATCACCACGTACAGCTCGTTGCGGGCCACGCCCCGGACGGGGAGGGCGTGTACGGCGGTCGAGACGCCCTGGAGGTCCAGGGCCGGTGGCTCCGTGGTGATCACCGTGAACAGGACCGTCGGGAACAGGGCGCCCTTCAGGTCCGGTGACACCAGGGACACCACATCCGTCAGGGGGAGTTCCTGATGGTCGAGGGCCGTGAAGAGGGAGGCGCCGAGTCGCGCGACCAGGTCGTCGAAGGTCTCGGCCTCGCCCAGCCGGGCGCGCAGCAGTACGGCGTCACCCAGGAGGCCCACGATCTCCGAGCGGTCGCGCCGGACGCGGTTCGCACTGGACGCCGCCAGGACGATGTCGTTCCCCTCGCCGCACAGGTCGCCCAGCCACCTGGCGAACAGGGCCGCCAGGACCGTGTAGGTGGTGGTGCCCAGGCGGGTCGCCGTGTCGGCCAGGAGGGCGGGGGTGTCGTCGTCGATGACCCAGGTGTGCAGGGCGCCCCGGCCGGACAGCGTGCCGGGGTGCGGATGGTCGTAGGGGAGGGACGGGCGCAGGGGGACGCCTTCGAGTTCCGTGCGCCAGAAGCGTTCCAGGGCTGTCCTGCGGTCGTCCGGCAGGGCGTGTTCCGATCGGGCGTAGTCGGTGAACTGCCTTATCTCATCTTGCAGTTGATGAGTTCTTCCCGCCCGTCGCGCGTTGTACAGCTCCGCCAGGTCGCGTCGGACGATGCCCAGGGACCAGCCGTCGCAGACCGCGTGGTGGAAGACCGTCACCAGGATCCAGTGGTCCGGGGTGAGCCTCGCCAGACGGAAGCGGTGCAGCGGGGCCCGGTCCATCGCGAAGGGGGTGGACATCTGCTCGTCGCACCAGTGGTCCACCGCGTCCGCAGACGCCCCCGTGAGGTCGGTGACCGGCAGCGGGACGGGGATCTCCGCCAGGACTTCGACCTCGTACTGCCCGTCCTGCCGCCGGACGGAGCGGCTGCGCAGGGCGTGATGGCGGGCCACCAGGTCCGTGAGGGCCTGGTGCAGGGCGCCGGGGTCCACATCGCCGCGCAGGTCCATGCGGTGGGCGATGTTGTAGACGCTCGGGTCGGTGAGCGCGTGGTGGCGGCGCCACAGTCGGCGCAGGGTGGACGGCATCGGTGCGGTGTCCACGACACGGGGACGGGTCGCGATGCCCCGGATGGTCGGATCCAGGAAGAAGTCGGCCATCGTGAGGTCGACGCCGGCCTCGTCCCGCATGCGGTTCAGCAGCCTGATCGCGCTCAGGGAGTGGCCGCCGAGTTCGAAGAACGACGTGGTGACCGGGACCGGGTCCGCCTCCAGCTCCTCGCACCACAGGTCGTGCAGCGTCTTCTCCAGGACCGTGGCCGGTACGGCGGCCGGAGCCTCGCCGGAGCCGTCGCCCGGCTCGGGCAGGGCGGCGCGGTCCAGCTTGCCCGAGGCGTTCACCGGGAGGCGGTCCAGGGACACCCAGCGGCGGGGCACCAGATGGTCGGGGAGGTCGGCGGCGAGTGTGGCGCGCAGGGGGTCGAGGCCGGCCGTCGGGTCGGCGGGGACCACGTACGCGACCAGTTCCGTGTCGCCGTGGCGGTCGCGGCGCGTGAGGACCGCCGCGTCCCGGACGGACGGGAGTGCCGTCAACGCCGCCTGGATCTCGCCGGGTTCGACCCGGTAGCCGCGGATCTTGACCTGGTCGTCCGCCCGGCCCAGGTAGTCCAGGCTGCCGTCCGTCCGCAGACGGCCCAGGTCGCCCGTGCGGTACAGCACCCCGCCCGTGCCGTCGTCGAGGAACGCCGCGGCGGTCTCGGCGGGGCGGTCGTGGTAGCCGTACGCCACCGGCGTCCCGCCCACATGGATCTCGCCGACCGCCCCGACCGGGACCTGCCGGCCCGTGCCGTCCAGCAGCAGGACGCGTGCTCCCGGCACCGGGGTGCCGATCGGCGGCCACTCCTCGCCGTCCGGGTCGACGCGGTGCGAGGTGACGATGACCGAGGTCTCCGTGGGGCCGTACTGGTTGTACAGCGCGCAGTGCGGGTGCGTGGCGAGGAAGCGGCGGAACGCGGGGGTGAGCTGGAGCGCCTCGCCGGCCGAGAACAGCTCGCGCAGGGAAGGCAGTTCGGGGGCGGTCTCCATCAGGTACTTCAGCGGGGTGCAGGGCATGAACATCCGCTGCACCTCATGGCGGCGCACCGCCTCGGCCACCGCCGCCGGGTCGTGCCGTACCGCGTCGTCGACGAGGACCAGCGCGGCTCCCGAAGCCAGCGTCGTGAAGATCTCCTGCACGCTGACGTCGAACGCCGGTGACGTCCATTGCAGGGTGCGCAGGGCCGGGTGGCGGCTCAGCTGGCCCCGGATCAGATTCGCCGGGCCCCGGTGGGGTACGACGACGCCCTTCGGACGGCCGGTCGAGCCCGAGGTGTGGATGCAGTACGCCGGGTCCTCCGGGCGGGCGCTGTCCGGTACGGGGCCGGTGGGGAGTGTGTCGTCCACCTCGTCCATCCGCTGGACGGGCAGTCCGGTCGCCAGCTCCGGGTGCGTGGTGAGGGCGGTGTCGGAGGTGAGGAGGAGGGCGGGTGTGGCGTCGGCGAGCAGCAGTGCGAGACGGGGGGTGGGCAGGGACGGGTCGAGGGGGAGGTAGGCCGCCCCGCTCTTGAGCACCGCGAGCAGGGCCGTGATCAGGTGCGGGCCGCGCGGCAGGAGCACCGCCACCCGTTCCCCGCGTGCCGCTCCCCGGGCCCGGAGCTGCCGGGCGAGACGGTCGGCCGCCGCGTCCAGATCCGCGTAGGAGAGCCGCTGGTCCCCGCTGATCAGCGCCACGGCTTCCGGAGTGCGGCGGACCTGTCGCTCGAACAGGCCGTGCAGGGTGCCGGGGGAGGACTCGTCGTCCACGCCCGCCGGGTGCTCCCAGCGGGCCAGGGTCTCGTGGTCGGCGGCGGTGAGGGCGGTCAGTTCGGGGAGGGGCGCGTCGGGGGCGGCCAGGGCGCGGCGCAGCACCTGCTCGACGTAGTCCACGAAACGGCGCACCGTGGTCTCGTCGAAGAGGGCCGTGTCGTACTCGACCATGAACCGGACGCCGCCCGTGTGATGGGTGAGATAGACGCTGAGGTCGAACGGGGCACGGGCGCTCGGCACATCGAGCAGGGTGGCCGTCAGACTCGGCGGGTCGAACGGGGCCTCGCCCTCGTTCTCGTACTCCACCATCACCTGGAACAGCGGATTGCGCCCCGGGTCGCGACGCGGGTTGAGCGCGCCCACCAGCTCGTCGAAGGGGACGCCGCTGTGTTCGTACGCCGAGGTGCTGCTCTCGCGGACCCGGCGCAGCAGGGCCGGGAAGTCCGGGTCGCCGGTGAGGTCCAGGCGCAGCGGCACGGTGTCGAGGAACAGGCCCACCTGGTCCTCGGCGCCGGCGGGACGCGCGGCGACCGCCGTACCGATCACCACGTCCCGCTGCCCGCTGAACCGGCCCAGGACCGCGCCGATCGCGCCGGTCAGCGTCATGAAGAGCGTGGCGCGGTGGCGGGCCGCGAACGCCCGCAGGTCGCCGGTCAGTTCGGCGTCGAGGGCGTGGGTGAGGCTCGCGCCCGCGCCTGATCTGACCGGCGGGCGGGGGCGATCGGTGGGCAGGGCCAGCTCCGGCGCGTCGCCGAGTCGTTGCCGCCAGAAGTCGAGGGACGCGGGGTCCGGCTCGGCGGTCGTCGGCAGGTCGGACAGAGGCGGTGGTACGGAATCCCCGCCCCGCCGGGCGCGGTAGTACGCGGCCAGGTCGCGGGCCAGGACGGCCGTGGAGGAGGAGTCGAAGACGATGTGGTGCGCCATGAGGAAGAGCAGGTGGTGCTCCGGAGCGAGGCGGAGCAGGCGGGCCGCCACCAGCGGGCCCGAGGCGAGGTCGAGTCCGTGGTCTGCCGCGAGCAGCGCCCGCAGGGCCTCCTCCTCCGTCGCACCCGTGTGGTCCTCCACCGGGCAGTCCAGCGGCATACGGTCGCTTATCTCCTGGTACGGGACACCGGCCGTGTCACCGAAGACCGTGCGCAGCGCCGGGTGCCGGTCGGCGACCCGGTCCAGCGCCCAGCGCAGCGCCGCTACGTCCAGGGGGCCGTCCAGCCGGATCGCCTTGGGCTCGTGGTACATGGCGGTGCCCGGGTGCAGTTGCTCCAGGAACCAGATACGGCGCTGGGCCGGGGTGAGGGGGGTGCGGGGCGGCGTACGGCGGGGCTCGGGCAGGGACCGCGCCTCAACTGCGGGGGTCGCCCGGCGCAGGCGGTCCAGCACCGGCAGCGCAGCCAGCACCTTCTCCTTCGGTACGCCGAAGTCCACGAAGCAGGCGATCTCGTCCGCTCCGGCGGCCAGCAGCCGCGCTACGGTCTCCGCCGCCGTGCGCTCGTCGCCGATGAGCGCGCGGGACTCGCAGTAGCGCTCGTAGGCGCGTCCGAGAAGGAACTCCACGTCCTCCTCCGGGGTGTTCTCCAGGTCCACCTCGAAGCCGAGACTGTTGGTGACCTGGTCGAAGAGGGAGAGGGAAGACCGCAGATACGACAGGAACGGCCGGTACGCCTCGGCCCGCGCCCGCTCCGCGTCGTCCTCCAGGTACGTGTGCACGAGCACCACGACCCGCCCCGCCGCCGGGTCCAGACCGTGCTCGGCACGACAGCGCCGGTACAGCGCGATGTTCTCGGCCAGCTGCTCCACCGTCTGCGTCATCAGATTGGTGACCACGCCGAGGTCCTCGGCGGCCGCCCGGCGGTAGCTGTCCGGGTTCCCGACGACGGCCACGTACATCGGCGGCCGTTCCTGTACGGGGCGCGGGTGCAGGCGGATCTCCACCGGGGAGCCGTCGCCCGCCGTGGTCTCCAGCGCCTGCCCCGACCACAGGTCCCGTACGGCCGCCAGCTGCTCGTACATCACCTCGCGGTGCCGGCCGAAGTGCTGCGGGGCGAGAGCGAAGTCGGTGGCGTGCCAGCCGCTCGCGAAGCACAGGCCCGCCCGGCCGCCGGAGATGTTGTCGACGACCGACCACTCCTCGGCGACCCGGGCGGGATGGTGCAGCGGCAGCACCACGGAACCGGCGTGCAGCCGGACCCGGCTGGTCCTCGCGGCGAGGGCCGCGGCCAGGACGGAGGGGTTGGGGAAGAGCGCGCCGAAGGAGTTGAAGTGCCGTTCGGGGAACCACAGGGCGTGGAAGCCGTGCTGGTCGGCGAAGTCGGCGGCGGCCATGATCAGGCCGTATTTGTCGTGGTCGGAGTGCTGGGGGTAGTCGCCGAAGAAGTAGAGGCTGAAGTCGACGGCCCCTGAGAAGGTGGCGGGCTCGGGGGCGAGGGGCGCCGGTACCGGTTCCGGAGTGGTCGGTGCCGTGATGGTGCCGGGCGCTGCCGCGAGTACGTCCAACTGGCGGGAGATCATCCCACCCACCTGGTCCACCAGTTGCTCCGCCAGCCGTAGTTGCTGGCCGAACAGGGCGTGGAGGTCCGAGGGCGCCTCCTGGGGAGCGGCGGGCGCCGCCGGTGGGTCCTCGGCCACGGGCTCCCGCACCACCGGCGCGGCCACCGGTGCGACAACTGGTGCGACCACCGGCGCGTCGTCGCCGCGCAGTCGCGCGACGCGTTCGGCCAGTCGGCGCGGTGTGTCGGCCGAGTCGAACACCTCACGGACCGGGACCCGGACGCCGTAGCGCTGTTCCAGCTCCGTCGTCATGCTCATCAGGGAGAGCGAGTCGGCGCCGAGTTCGAAGAAGGAGCTGTCGGGGGTGACGTCGGCGGTCGGGCGGCCCAGCTTGTCCGCCGTCAACTGCCGTATCGCGTCCAGGACTTCATCAGTGCGCGGTTCCGGCCGCTCCGGTGCCGACACCGGTGTCCCGGTTCGGTACGGCACCCTGCTCCGGCGCAGGGGATGCCCGGGGAGCGGCACCCGGCCCCCGTCGTCGCCGGTGAGCGTCCGCCAGTCCAGGTCGGCACCCCTGCGGTACAGCGAGCCGAGCGCCGTCAGGAACCCCTCGGCCTGTTCGGCGGCCCCGTCCCCTTCGCCCTGACCGCTCAGCCAGCGGCTGTCGGGGACGCAGTGCCGGCCGAGCCCGGTGAGGGTCCGCCCGGCGCCGGTCTCCACGAAGTCCCGGAAGCCCTGCTCGACGGCCGTGTCCATGGCGAGGTCGAAGCGGACCGGCTGCCGTGCCTGCCGGCAGAGGTACTCCACGTCGACCGTCCAGCCCGCCGGGCGCGGCTCGCCGTCGGCCGTGGTCACCAAGGGGGTGTGCAGCGGCCGGTACGTCACCTCGCGCGCCCGGGTCCGGAACTCGTCCAGCGCGCTGTCGATGTCCGCGGAGTGGAACGCCCGGTCGACCGGCAGCGCACGCCACCGCAGGCCGTCCAGGTCGAACAGCCGTGCCGCCTCCTTCAGGGCCCCCGGCGGCCCCGAGAGCACCTGGGCGTGCGGGCCGTTGACCGCGGCGAGTTCCGCACCGGCGGCGTCCGCGACGCGTCGGGCGGTGGCCTGGTCGGCCCGGACGGCGAGCATGCCCCCGGCCGGGCAAAGGGCCTGCATGAGGCGCCCGCGCCAGGCGGTGAGCCGCAGCCCGTCCTCCAGGCTCAGGGCGCCGGCCGCGTACAGGGCGGCGTACTCGCCGACGCTGTGGCCGAGCAGGAGCCCGGGGCGTATACCGGCGGCCCGCCAGGCGTCCGCCAGCGCCGCCTGATGGGCGAAGAGGGCGGACTGCGCGGTCTCGGTGGGCCAGATGTCGTCTTCCGCGGAGGGTCCGGCGTGACCGGGGGCGGCCAGGAGCGGTTCCAGCAGGCTGCCGCCGAACTCCCCGACGTAGAGCTTCTCGCACCGGTCGAGCGTGGCCCGTGCGGCCGGGTGCGTGGCGTAGAGGCCGCTCGCCATGCCGTGGCGGGCGCTGCCCTGGCCCGGGAAGGCGAAGGCGACCGGACCGGGAGGTGCGGCCTCGAAGCGGACGTCTTCCTCCAGCGCGCGGGCGAGTTCCCCGGCCGTGCGGCCGACCACGGCGGTGCGTGCCGGGCGGTGCGGTCTGCCCAGGGCCAGGGTGGCGGCCACGTCGGTGGCCGGGAGGTCGGGCCGGGCCAGCAGCCGGTCGCGGAGCCCGGCCGTGAACTCGGCGAGGGCCTCGGTGTCGCGGGCCGACACGGGGACCAGGACGGGACGTTCGAGAGCGGGTCGGGGGCGAGCGGGCGGGGCCTCCTCCAGCACCACATGGGCGTTGGTGCCGCCGACACCGAGTGCGCTGACCCCGGCCCGGCGGGGCACACCGTCCGGCACCGCCCAGGGCCTTAGCTCCGTGGCCAGCGTCAACGTGCCGTCGGCCAGCGGGAGTTCCGGGTTGGGCCGGTTCAGGTGCGGTGTCGGCACCAGGGTGCGGTGGCGCAGCATCAGGACCGTCTTGATGAGCCCGGCCATCCCGGCACAGCTGTCGAGGTGCCCGATGTTCGGCTTCACCGAGCCGACGACGCAACCGCCGGAACGGCCCGAGCCCCCCGCGTCCTCGCCCAGCACCCGGGCCAGCGCGGTGAGTTCCACCGGGTCGCCGAGCCGCGTCCCCGTGCCGTGCGCCTCCACGTACGAGATCGTCCCCGCGGGGACGTCGGCCCTGCGCAGGGCCTGCCGTACGACCTCGGCCTGCCCCTCGACTCCGGGTGCGCTGAAGCCGACCTTGGCGGAGCCGTCGTTGTTGACCGCGGAGCCCAGGATCACCGCGTGCACGGTGTCGCCGTCGGCCAGCGCCCGGTCGAGGCGCTTGAGCAGGACGGCGGCCACGCCGTTGCCGCCGACCGTGCCGTCGGCCTCCGCGTCGAAGGCACGGCACCGTCCGGTGGGGGAGAGGATCGACCCGGGGTGGCTCTGATAGCCGGACTCCTGGGGCAGATGCACGGCCGCGGCGCCCGCCAGTGCCAGGTCCGTGTCCCCGGTCAGCAGCGCCTGGACCGCCAGGTGCACCGCGACCAGCGACGTGGAACAGGCCGTCTGCACACCGATCGCCGGGCCGGTGAGACCGAGCCGGTAGGCGACCCGGGTGGCGAGGAAGTCGGGCTCCTGGCCGATGGCGGTCTGCATTCCGGCGGCCGGGTCGGCCGGGTCGTACGGCGAGCCCGTCGCGGACGGCTGCTGGTGGTCGTAGAGGTTCATGCCCGATCCGGCGAACACCCCGACCCTGACGCCCGGCGCGGTCGCCGCGTGGCCGCCGTCCTCCAGTGCCTGGTGGCAGCACTCCAGGAACAGCCGGTGCGCGGGATGAGTGAGCCCGGCCTCCTTGGGGCTCAGCCCGAAGAAGTCCGTGTCGAACTCCTCGACGCCGTCGAGGACTCCGGCGACGGGTACGTGGCCGGAGGCCGTGAGCTGCGGCTCGCCGAAGACCCGGACACTGTCCACGCCGTCCCGCAGGTTCGCCCAGAACCCCTCCGCCGAGTGCGCGCCGGGGAAGCGCAGCGCCAGTCCGATGACGGCGACCCGTCGCTCGGGGGAGGTGACCTCGTCGAAGACCGCCTCGGGCCCGGCCGTCGCCACCGGCCCGCTCGCGAGATGCGTGGCGAGCGCCGTGACCGTCGGATGCTCGAAGAACGCGGTCTGCGCGATCGGTATGCCGAGACGTTCCGTCAGCCGGTTCCGCAGGCGCACCAGGAGTACGGAGGTCAGTCCGAGTTCGTAGAACGGCACGTCCACGTCGACCGGGCGGCGGCCCAGTACGGCGGACAGTTCCTCCCGGACGGCCCGGGTCACGGTGTCCGCGTCCGGCCGGGCCTCCGGGGCAGCCGTGCCGTCGAAGTCGCCGTCGATCAGCCTGCGCTGGAGTTCCGCGCGGCGCACCTTGCCCGCAGGCGTGCGCGGGAACTCGTGGGCCGGCACGGGCAGGACGTACGCGGCGGTGAGTCTGAGGCGGGTGAACAGCGCCGCCTTCAGCTCCGTGACGATCCGGGTGTCCTCGGGGGCGCCGCGGCTGACGAAGAACACCGCGAGTTCCTCCGTGCCCCGCTCCGGATGCGGGATGCCGCACGCGGCGATCTCGCCCTGCCGGACGCCCTCGACGGCGGTGGCGGTCTCCTCCACCTCGTGGCAGTACACGTTGTGGCCGTTGAGGATGATCAGGTCCTTGCGCCGGCCCGTGATGACGACCTGGCCGGAGTCGAGGAAGGCCAGATCGCCCGTGTCCAGCCAGTCCCGCCCGGCGGGGTAGGCCGCGGCGTCCGCCTCGGGGTTGTCGACGTAGCCGGGGGTGAGCCGCGCGGGGGAGTGGACCTGGAGCCGCCCGATCCGGCCCGGCGGGGCGAGGTCGCCCTGGTCGTCGACGACGCGCAGGGTGACGCCGTGCGCGGGCGAGCCGGAGGCGACGAAGGTGACGCAGTCGGCGTCCGGGGCGTCCGCACCGGCCGGGACCAGGTCTCCGCCCACGCTGCTCTTGAGCAGGCGGTGCACGGTCCCGGGCCGGTCGAGCCGGCCGTAGGTGACGGCCGTGACCGTCTCGGCCATGCCCCACGCCGGGGCGATCTGCTCCTCGCGCACCCCGTACGGGGCCGTCGCGTCGAGGAAGCGGCGCAGCACCGGCAGCACGACCCGCTCGCCCCCGCACACCAGGGACTTGAGGCCGCCCAGGTCCCAGTGGCCGTCGGGCCGCTCGGCGAGCGCGTCCGCGACCAGCCGGTAGGCGAAGGTGGGCGCCCAACTGTGTCGCGCCCGGTGTTCGTGGAGGAGGTCCAGCCAGCGCAGCGGGTCGGTGAGCACATGCTCGGTGGGCGCGTGGACGTTGGTGCAGCCGGTGAAGACCGCGAGCAGGTGGTACAGCAGGAAGGCGCCGCTGTGGTCGACCGGCAGCCAGTTCACCATGGTGTCGTCCGGGCGGACGTCGAGGATCCGCCGGCTGCTCGCCGCGAAGTCGGCCAGCCCGGCGTGCGTCAGCCGCGCCGCCTTCGGTACGCCGGTGCTGCCCGAGGACAGCATCAGCAGGGCGGTGTCGGACGGGTCCGGCGTGACGTGGTGGTCGTCGGCGTCCCCGGCCGGCGTGTTCAGGCAGTCCCCGGAGAGGGCGACACGCGGTGCGGGCGTGGCGTGGGCGAGTGCGGCGGCGCCGGGCGCGTCGGTCAGGACCAGGGGCCGGTCGAGTAACGCGCAGGCCTCCCGCAGCCGTTCGAAGGCCGGGGATCCCGGCGCGGGATGCTCGGCGATGGCCACCGGCAGGGCGCCGCCCAGCACACAGGCCCAGAAGGCGGGGAAGAACTCGGCGAGCGGCAGCCCGCACAGCACCACCGTGTCGCCGCGCCGCAGCCCGTGGGCCCGCAGGCCGGCGAGCATACGGCGGGCCGCGTCCAGCAGTTCGGGATACGACCGCGAGGCGGTCGTGCCGTCGGCGGCGACGGTGACGACGGCCCCGCCGGAGGCGGACCGGGCGGCGCTCAGCAGCGCCCGCACGGCGTCGACCGGATCGGCCTCGGTGCGCTCGGGCTCAGGGCCCTGGCAGAGGGCGTGCCCCCGTAGACGTTCCATGCGTGTTCTCTCCCTTTTCCCCGCTGGTGGACGAACGGTCCGGTTCCCCGCTGGTGGACGATCGGTCTGAGTGGTCCCGGTCTCTACGCGCGTCGCGCCGCCGGAAGGTGAGCAGCAGCAGAAGCAGCGCCCCGCACGCCGCCGCCCCGTGGAAGACACCCACGACGGCGAGCGCGGGCACGGCCTCGAGCGCGGCCGCGGCGGCGATCGTGCCCAGGGCGAACCCGGACTGCTCGGCGGTGGCGGACAGTCCGAACAGCCGGGCGCGCTGCCGGTCGGGGGCCGCCTGGAGGCGTGAGGTGTAGACGATCTCGGTCCAGCCGTCCGCGAACCCGGCCGCCACGGCCGCCGCGATCAGCGCCGGGGCGGGCGGTCCGGTGAACGCGGCCACGAAGCACAGCGACATCGCGCAGGTGCCGACGGCGAACGCGCGCTCGCCCCAGGACGTCCCCTGCGAGCGGCGTTTGAGGACCTGGTGGGCGAGCAGGGTGCCCACCGCCCACGCCGCCCAGAACCGGGCCATGAACACCGCCGGGTCGGACGGCTCGGCCGCGTGCGCCGCCAGCGGCAGGGCGACGTTGTGCGACGCGGAGGCCAGCGCGTCGAGCCCGCGCAGCGCGATCAGGGCGAGCAACGGGCCCGCGAGGCCCGCGATGCGGCGCCGCAGCCGCCCGCCACGCTTCGGCGCGGACCCGTCCCCGTCGTCCTCCGTACCGCCCGGGTCGCTACCCGAGGCCCCGTCGTCGCCGGTGTCCGTACGGGGCCGGAGCAGCAGTACCGCCGCGGCGGACACCGCGAAGCTCGCCGCGTTGACCCCGAACGCGACACCGAAACCGCCGAGCGAGATGACCGGCGCGGCCGACGCGAAGCCCAGCACCGTGGCGACGGACCGGGCCGTGACCAGCACGCCGTTCGCCCGGGCGCGGTCGTCCTGCCCGACCATGACCGGAACCGCGCTGCGCAGGGCGACGTTGAAGTACGTGTTCCCCGCGCCCAGTACGACCACCGCCCCGAGCAGCACCCACAGCGGCGTGCGCGACGCCCAGAGCGCGAGCACCACCATGGCGAGGGTCTGGGCGAGGTCCGTCGCCACCATGACGGTCCGGCGCGTGAGCCTGGCGGTCACGGCACCGGCGGTGAGACCTGCCGTGACACCGGACAGCAGCCGCACCGCCATCACCGCGCCCACGCCCAGGGCGCTACCGGTGACCTCGTACGAGAACAGGCTGAGCGCGATCAGATTCAGGTAGGTCCCGTAGGCCGACACGGCGTGCGCGACCACCAGGGACCGGAACCGTAAGTCCACCCCCGTCACCAGACTCCTCAACCCACAAGGGCCAGGATTCGGCCGCTCGGCATATTCGTTCGCAGCGTAGCCCGACGAAGCGGCGGGGGCGGGGTGTTGTGGAGTATCGGGTGATCAGCGTCGGCGAGTTCGGGTGTTCAGCCCGGCGAGGCGAGCGACCGCTGCCTCACCCGCTCCAGATGCCGGGCGAACACCTCGCGCGCGTCCGGCGTCAGGGTCCGCAGGGCCATCAGGGCCGTGATCGCCACGTCGCACAGCTCCGACTGGACGTCGTCCCAGTCGTGGGTCACGCCCTTGCGCGGGTTCTGGCCGGTCGCGCCGATCACCGCCTCGGCGACCTCCCCGACCTCCTCGGACAGCTTCAGGATGCGCAGGAGCACGCCCTCGCGGCCCTCGACGGGGCGGTTGGTCTCGAGCCACTCCCACAGGGTGTCGATGGTGCCCCACAGCTCGGGCGAGGCCGGGGCGGGCGATGTCTGATCGTTCATGGGGCGGCAGCCTGCCACGAGGGTCTGACAACGAGCCCTCGCCCTACTCCAGGTACTCCTCGTCGAACAGCGGGTCCTGCTCACCCTCCTTCGCCTTCCGCAGCCTCCTCGTGCGCGCCCCCACGACCAGCACCGTCCCGGCCGCCGTCGCCGCGAACGCCGCCGGGATCATCCAGCCCCGGTTCACCGCGTGCCCGAGCAGATGGTCCAGGGAGAGCCGCCCCGGGCCGGTGACGGCCAGACCGGCGGCCGTCAGGCCCAGCGTCGCCGCGTACTCGTAGCCGCCGCCCTGGTTGAAGAACCCGTTCGGGGTGTGCACCGCGGCCGCCCCGGCCATCGCCCCGGCCGCCGCGGCACCGGCCGCCGGAGTGGCCAGGCCCAGGGCCAGCAGCGTGCCGCCGCCGGTCTCCGCGAGGCCCGCGGCCGTCGCGCTCACCTTGCCCGGGACGTAGCCGACGGCCTCCATGAACTGCCCGGTGCCCTCGATGCCGCCCCCGCCGAACCAGCCGAACAGCTTCTGCGTGCCGTGGGCGGCCAGCACACCGCCCGTCCCCAGCCGGAGCAGCAGCAGGCCCAGATCACGTCGGTCGTAACGGCTCACGTCGTCTCCCGGAGCGGACGGCACGGCGAAGGGGTGTTCCTCGTCGTGCTTCCACCGTCGCACCCCTGACCTCCCGCGACACCCGGCGGAGCCGCCCGGGACGCCGTTCGGGTGGCACGGGTGGCGGGGGCCGCCGACCGGTACGAGGCTGACTGGCATGACGATTCAGACCACGCGCCTCAGCGACCCGGCCGTCCGCGCCTTCGTGACCGCCGTGAACAACCACGACCGCGAGAGCTTCATGGAGCTCCTCGCGCCGGGCGCGACCATGGCGGACGACGGCTCCGACCGCGACCTCGCCGACTGGGTGGACCGGGAGATCTTCTTGTCGCACGGCCATATGCAGGTCGACAGCGAGTCCAACGACGGCCGTTCCCTCGTCGCCCACTACAACAACGACACCTGGGGCGAGATGCGCACCCGGTGGAGCTTCACGGTCGACGACGACGGCAGGATCTCCCGCTTCGAGACCGGGCAGGCCTGAAAGACCCGTAAAGCCCGTCCCCCGGGGTCTTGTCTTCGCGTGCGCTCCAACTCATAGCGTCCCGGGGCATGGAGACCACACGCACACTGGGACGCAGCGGCATCGAGGTGAGCGCCCTGGGCTTCGGCTGCTGGGCGATCGGCGGGGAGTGGCAGGGGCCCGACGGGCAGCCGTTCGGCTGGGGCAAGGTCGACGACGAGGAGTCCGTACGGGCGGTGCGGCGCGCCCTCGACCTGGGCGTCACCTTCTTCGACACGTCCGACAACTACGGCACCGGGCACAGCGAACGCGTGCTGGGCCGGGCCCTCGGCAAGCGCAGGGCCGACGTCGTCGTCGCCACCAAGTGGGGCTACCTCTTCGACGAGCGGACGCGGACCGCCGACGGCAGCGACGCCTCCCCGGAACACCTGCGCCGCGCGCTGACCGCGTCCCTGCGCCGCCTCGACACGGACCATGTGGACCTGTACCAGTTCCACATCGGGGACGCCGAACCCGAGCAGGCCGCGCGGCTCCGCGACACCTGCGAGGACCTGGTGCGCGAAGGGCTGATCCGCGCCTATGCCTGGAGCACCGACGACCCGGCCCGCGCCGCCGTGTTCGCCGAGGGCCCCCACTGCGCCGCCGTGCAGCACGCGCTCAACGTCCTCCAGGACGCGCCCGAGATGCTGCGGCTGTGCGAGGAGGCGGGCCTGGCCAGCATCAACCGCGGTCCGCTCGCCATGGGGCTGCTCACCGGGAAGCGCCGGGCCCGTCAGCCGCTGGAGAGCGGGGACATCCGCAGCAGGCCGCCGGCCTGGCTCCAGGGGTTCGGTGACGGATCAGGCGCCGACCCCGAGTGGCTCGCCCGCGTCGAGGCCCTCCGCTCCCTCCTCACCAGCGAGGGCCGGACCCTGGCCCAGGGCGCCCTGGCCTGGCTGTGGGCCCGCAGCCCCGCCACCGTCCCCATCCCGGGCTTCCGCTCGGTCGCGCAGGCGGAGGAGAACGCGGGTGCGATGGCGAAGGGAGCACTGACCGGCGGGCAACTGGCCGAGATCGACCGGCTGCTCGGGCGGTAGCCGTCGTCGAGCTGTGCGGCAGTCGTTCCACGTACCGGTGCGTACCCCGCGGTCCCACGCGGGGTCCACCCCCACCCGGTGCCGTGGAACGACTGCCGCCTCCCCCCTGGATGTGGCTGACGGAAGCTCCCTGCTCCAACTGTGAAGCTTTGGTGTAGGAGAGTTGAGCATAAGCGCCCTACCGGCCGCAATAGTGCGGACGTTGCAATTCCGCTTGTGCAGGTTGACGAGTTGACGACCGCGGGTCCGGCGCTCAGCCGCGCCCGATGTACGGCATCGCCGTGGCCAGTACGGTCGCGAACTGCACGTTCGCCTCCAGCGGCAGCTCCGCCATGTGTCGCACCGTGCGGGCCACATCGGCGACGTCCATCACCGGTTCCGGAGCCACCTCCCCGTTCGCCTGGAGCGCTCCCGTCTGCATACGGGACGTCATGTCGGTCGCCGCGTTGCCGATGTCGATCTGCCCCACCGCGATCCCGTACGGCCGCCCGTCCAGCGACAGGGCCTTGGTCAGGCCGGTCAGCGCGTGCTTGGTCGCCGTGTAGGCCACCGAGTGCGGCCGGGGCGTGTGCGCCGAGATCGAGCCGTTGTTGATGATCCGCCCGCCCCGCGGGTCCTGCTCCTTCATCTGCCGGTACGCCGCCTGCGCGCACAGGAATGCCCCGTTGAGGTTGGTGTCCACCACATGCCGCCACGCGTCGTAGGGCAGCTCCTCGACCGGCACACCGCCGGGCCCGAACGTGCCCGCGTTGTTGAACAGCAGGTCGACCCGCCCGAAGCGCCCGACGGCGGCCTCGAAGAGGGCGGCCACGTCCTCCGGCCGTGAGACGTCCGTCCGTACGGCGAGAGCCGCGCCCTCGGGCGCCAGGGCCGCCGTCTCCTCCAGGGTCTCCACGCGCCGGCCCGCCAGCGCCACCGACCAGCCCGCCCGGAGCAGTTCCACGGCCACCGCCCGGCCGATACCGGAACCCGCCCCGGTCACCACCGCGACTGCATTTTCCTTGGCATTCATGGGCCCGCAGCGTACGGGAGGCCCCGCCATCCGGAACTCATCCGTCCGTCATGTGCGTGCGGTGTACACGTCGACCAGGTGTCGACCCCGGCCACTCGAATGCCCCGTGCAGCCATTCGCCAGGGGAGGACCGGATGACACCCGCAGCACGCCCGTCCCAGCACGCCCCCGAACTCCGCGCGGCCGCCCGGCACATCGGCCGGCGCGGCTTCCTCACCACCACCGGGGCCGCCGCAGCGCTGGCCTTCGCGACCAATCTGCCCTCGGCCGGAGCCGCGGCCGCCGCCGAACTCGACGCCGCGCGGATCACCGAGAACCCGTTCACGCTGGGCGTCGGCTCCGGCGACCCCCAGCCCGGCTCCGTGATCCTGTGGACCCGCCTCGCACCCGCCCCGTTCCAGGCCGACAGCGGACTGCCCGCCGAGCGCGTCACCGTCCAGTGGGAGCTGGCCCACGACGAGCGGTTCCGCCGTATCGCCCGGCGTGGCACCGTCACCGCGCACCCCGAGTTCCACCACACCGTCCACCTGGAGGTGGACGACCTGGAAGCCGGCCGGGTCTACCACTACCGCTTCCGCGTCGGCCGTTGGGTCAGCCCGGCCGGCCGCACCCGCACCGCCCCGGACCCCGGCAGCCGCGTCCAGGAACTCACCCTCGCCGCCGTCTCCTGCCAGGCCTACCACGACGGCTACTACACGCCGTACGCCCATCTCGCCGCCGACGACGTCGACCTCGTCCTCCACCTCGGCGACTACCTCTACGAGTACGCCGTCGACTCCGCCGGCGGGCAGCGCAAGTACACCGACCGCACCCTGCCCGACCTGTTCAACCGCGAGACGCTGACCCTGGACGACTACCGCCTGCGGTACGCCCTCTACAAGTCCGACCCCGACCTGAGCGCCGCACACGCCGCGCACCCCTTCGTCGTCACCTGGGACGACCACGAGACCGAGAACAACTACGCCGACGAGATCCCCGAGAACGACGTCCCGCCGGAGGAGTTCCTGCTGCGCCGCGCCGCCGCCTACCGCGCCTACTGGGAGAACCAGCCGCTGCGCAGCCCCCAGCGCCCCTTCGGACCGGACATGCGGCTCTACCGCCGCCTGCGCTGGGGCCGGCTCGCCCAGTTCGACGTCCTGGACACCCGCCAGTACCGCTCCGACCAGGCCTACGGCGACCAGGCCCACGTCCCGGGACCCGAGTCCGACGACCCGGCGCGCACCATGACCGGCGCGACCCAGGAACGCTGGCTGCTCGACGGCTGGCGCTCCTCGCGGGCGCTGTGGAACGTCGTGCCGCAGCAGGTCATGTTCGCCCGGCGGCACATGGACGCGACCACCCCGTCACGGGTGTCGATGGACGCCTGGGACGGCTACAGCGCCTCACGCCGGCGCGTCCTCGACGGGGCGAAGGCCGCCGGCGTCGAGAACCTGATGGTGCTCAGCGGCGACGTCCACTCGGCGTACGCCTTCGACATCAAGGACGACTTCGCCGACCAGGCCTCGGCCACGCTCGGCACGGAGATCGTGGCCACCTCGGTCTCCAGCGGCCGGGACGGCGCCGACAAACCCCCGACCTGGGACACCTACACGGGCGCCAACCCGCATCTGAAGTTCTTCAACGGACGGCGCGGCTATGTGACGGTCGCGCTGGGGCGGGAGTCGGCGCGGGCCGATTTCAAGACCGTGCCGTACGTGACCACGCAGGGGGCGCCCGTCACGACGGCCGCGTCCTTCGTGACGGAGGTGGGGGAGCAGGGGCTCAAGCCGGCGTGAGGCGCGGCTCGCCGCTCTCGCCGGGGTAGCGGACGCCGACCCGGTCCCGGATCGCGTCGAGCGTCCGCATCACGGCGAGCGTGCCGTCGAGCGGGACGAGCGGCGACTCGGTCTCCCCGGCGCGCACGGCGCGCATCACCTCGGCGGCCTCGTGGCGCAGGCTGTTGCGCGGCCCGTCCGCCGGATCGGCCGTGAACTCCTCGGCGTCACGGCCGTCCCGGTGCAGCACGAAACGGTCCGGGAAGAAGAACCCGCCCGGGACGTCGATCCGGCCCCGCGCACCGGTGACCGAGGCGGAGGTCGCCGTACCGCCGACGATCGAGCAGTGCACCGAGCCGAGAGCGCCGCTCTCCCAGGAGAACAGGGCCGCGGTCTGGAGGTCCACGCCCTCGTCCGAGAGCGTCGCTCGCGCCGTGATGTCCGACGGCTCCCCGAGCAGCAGCTGCGCGAACGACACCGGATACACGCCGAGATCGAGCAGCGCGCCGCCGCCCAGTTCCGGGTTCCGCAGCCGGTGCGAGGGCGGGAACGGGCCGGCCAGCCCGAAATCGGCCTGCACACTGCGCACTTCACCGATCGCACCGTCGTCCACCAGGGACTTCAGCCGCCGCACCAGCGGATTGCAGTACATCCACATCGCCTCCATCAGGAAGCGCCCGTGCTCCCGCGCCAGCGCGACGAGTTCCGCCGCCTCGCGCACGTTCAGGGTGAACGGCTTCTCGCACAGCACGTTGCGCCCGGCCGCCAGACACAGACCGGCGGCGGTCCGGTGCGCCGTGTGCGGTGTGGCGACGTAGACGACATCGATGTCCTCGTCCCGCGCGAGCTGGTTCCAGTCGCCGTACGCCCGGGGTATCCCGAACCGCTCCGCGAACGCCTTCGCCGACTCCTCGGACCGCGACGCCACCGCCACGACCTCCGCGTCCGGCAGGTCGATCAGATCCGCCGTGAACGCGGCGGCGATCCCACCGGTCGCCAGGACGCCCCACCGCACCGTGTCCGCCGTCATACCGCGCCGCCTTCACCTTGTGACCCCGAGCAGTCCGTACGAGCTGAGAGCATAGGGGGCGATCGAATCGAACAGGGAGGGACTCATGCCCGAGGGTGGGGCGTCCATATCGAACACCGCACAGGGGGCACCAGCAGGGACGGAGCGCCCCGACCTCACATCGCACCGCCGCACCGGGCTCCTCGTCACGTTCCTCCTCGGCAGCCTGACGGCCGTACCGCCGCTGGCGATGGACATGTACCTCCCGTCCCTGCCGGAGGTCACCCGCTCCCTGCACGCGCCCGCCGCGACCGTCCAGCTCACGCTCACCGCCTGCCTCGCCGGCATGGCGCTCGGCCAGCTCGTCGTCGGGCCGATGAGCGACCGCTGGGGGCGCCGCCGCCCGCTGCTCGCCGGGCTCGCCGTCTTCGTCGTCGCCACCGTCCTGTGCGCCCTCGCCCCCACCGTCGAGCTCCTGGTCGCCTTCCGGCTGGCCCAGGGCCTCGCGGGTGCCGCCGCGATCGTCATCGCCCGGGCCGTCGTCCGCGACCTCTACGACGGCATGGCCATGGCCCGCTTCTTCTCCACCCTCATGCTGATCTCCGGGGTCGCCCCGATCGTGGCGCCGCTGATCGGCGGACAGGTGCTGCGCGTGACGGACTGGCGGGGCGTGTTCGTCGTCCTCACCGTCATCGGCATCGCGATCGGCGTGCTGGTCTGGACGAAGCTGCCCGAGACCCTGCCGCCCGCCGAGCGCCACAGCGGCGGCGTCGGCGAGGCCCTGCGGGCGATGCGCGGCCTGCTCGCCGACCGGTCCTTCGCCGGCTACACCCTCACCGGCGGCTTCGCCTTCGCCTCGCTCTTCGCCTACATCTCGGCGTCCCCCTTCGTCATCCAGGAGATCTACGGCGCCTCCCCGCAGACGTTCAGCCTGCTGTTCGGCGTCAACTCGGTCGGGCTGGTCCTCGTCGGCCAGATCAACGGCAAGATCCTGGTCGGCCGGGTCAGCCTGGACCGGGTGCTGGGGATCGGCCTGACGATCGTCATCATCGCCGCGACCGCGCTGCTGCTGATGTCCACGGGAGTGTTCGGCGAGGTCGGCCTCGCGCCCGTCGCCGTCGCGCTCTTCGTGCTGATGTCCGCGATGGGCATCACCCTGCCCAACACCCAGGCCCTCGCCCTGATGCGCACCAAGCACAACGCGGGCTCCGCGTCCGCCCTGCTCGGCACGTCGTCGTTCCTCATCGGCGCGATCGCCTCCCCGCTCGTCGGCGTCGCCGGCGAGGACACCGCCGTCCCGATGGCCGTCGTCCAACTGGCCGCCGCACTGGTGGCAGTGGCCTGCTTCGTGGGAATGTGCCGACCTTGGAAGGCCTCGAAGGACGCGACGACTCAGAGCACGCGCGTGAGCGTGGAGGGAGAAGACAGCTGAGCGCACCGAGACTGCGCGACGGCACGCCGGAACGGGCCGGACTCGACCCCGCGGAACTGCGTCATCTCGTCCGGGAGGTCCACGTCCTCACCACCGGGCAGCGCCCCTGGGCACCGGGCGCGGTCCTGGTCGTCGGGCGCGGGCCCGTGATCGCGGTGGAGGAGGCGGCGGGCTGGGCCGTGCGCTACTCGGCCTACGACGAGGACGCCGACGCCGGAGTGGAGCTGCCCGCCGAGGACCGGGTCCCGATGACCGTCGGCACGCCCTTCGACCTGGCGTCCCTCACGAAACTGTTCACGTCCGTGGCCGCCGTGCAGCAGATCGAGCGCGGCACGCTGGGCATCGACGCGAAGGTGGGGGCGTATCTGCCCGACTTCACGGGGGCGGCCCGGCACGGCGTCACCGTGCGGCAGCTGCTCACCCACACCTCCGGGCTGCGGCCCGAACTCCCGCTGTACGACTGCGCCGACGCCGCGCACCGGCTGGCGATGCTCCAGGCGGAGCCGCCGGTCGGGGTGCCCGGCACGTACTGCTACTCCGACCTGAACATGCTCCTCCTCCAGTACGTCCTGGAGCGTGTCACCGGCCGTACGCTCGACGTCCTCGTCCGCGACGGCATCACCCGGCCGCTGGGCATGACGGCGACGGAGTTCGGGCCCTGCCCCGGGGCGGCGGCCACGGAGGACCAGCGGCGGCCGTGGGCCAAGGCGGACCGGGGGATGCTGCGGGGCGAGGTCCACGACGAGAACGCCTGGGCGCTGGGCGGGGTGGCGGGCCACGCGGGCCTGTTCTCCACGGGCCGGGACCTCGCGGTGTTCTGCCGCACCCTCCTCGCCGGCGGCTCCCACGGCCCCGCCCGCATCCTCGGCCCCGACTTCGTCGACCTCCTCTTCACCCCACCCGGCCTCGGCTTCTCCCTCGACCAGCCCTGGTTCATGGGCGACCTCGCCGGCCGTGGCGCGGCCGGCCACACGGGCTTCACCGGCACGTCCCTCGTCCTCGACCCGGCGACGGACACCTTCCTGATCCTCCTGACCAACACAGTCCACCCACGCCGCCGCCGCCCGGACAACGCCCCCAGGGCAGCAGCGGCGGCACGGGTGGCCCGGGCAGTACGGGGGATCTGAGAGCACGGCTCTCCCAGGGGGCTGGAAGTGGGCGGTGGGCCGGTGCGCGAGGTCGGTTGTTCGGCCCGGGGCGCTCGGCTGACAGGCGTCGTCTGCCCCGCCTCGACCGGCCCTGCCGCCCGAGCCCCGTGAGCACCGCTCTCTCCCTCCCGCTCACCCCTCGTAGAATCGCCGGGTGAACGCCCCCGTACCCCCGGCCGCCGAAACCCTCCGTGCCGCTCTTGCCGGTCTGCTCGACGGGCTGCCGCCGCGGCAGGCCTCGCGGGCGGTGGAGCGGCTGATCGCCAGCTATCGGGGGGACACCCCGACCGATGCGCCGATCCTCCGGGACCGGGCCGATGTCGCCGCCTACGCGGCCTACCGGATGCCGGCGACCTTCGAGGCGGTGCGGTCGGCGCTCGAGGGGTTCGCGGATGCCGTGCCCGAGTGGGTGCCCGGCGGGCATCTGGACGTGGGCGGGGGCACGGGCGCCGCGGCCTGGGCCGTGACAGCGACCTGGGACGGGGAGCGGCCCGTCACCGTGCTCGACTGGGCCGAGCCCGCGCTGGCCCTCGGCCGGGAGATCGCCGCGGCCAACCCGGACCTGCGGGACGCGCAGTGGCAGCGTTCGCGGATCGGGGCGGCGCTCACCCTGGAGAGCACGGATCTCGTCACTGTCTCCTACGTCCTCAACGAGCTGACCGCCCCCGACCGCACCGCCCTCGTCGACGCCGCCGCGGCCGCCGCACAGGCCGTCGTGATCGTCGAACCCGGCACCCCCGACGGCTACGCCCGTGTCATCGAGGCCCGGGAACGGCTGATCGCCGCCGGCTTTCACATCGCCGCCCCCTGCCCGCACAGCGCCGCCTGCCCCATCGCCCCGGGCACGGACTGGTGCCACTTCTCGGCCCGGGTCAGCCGTTCCTCCCTGCACCGCCAGGTCAAGGGCGGCTCCCTGCCCTACGAGGACGAGAAGTTCAGCTACGTCGCCGCCGCCCGCTTCCCCGTCGAACCGGCCCCCGCCCGCGTCGTACGCAAGCCCCAGATCCGCAAGGGCCAGGTGCTCCTCGACCTCTGCGAGACCGAACCGTCCCTGAACCGCACCACCGTCACCAAGCGCCACGGCGACCTGTACAAGGCCGCACGCGACGCGCACTGGGGTGACGCCTGGCCGCCCGCACCCTGATCATCGGCCTCTTGTCAGGTACGCCTAAGATCAACTCGCGCCCTTGGGCGTGAGCATGACGTACCAAAAAACGGGAGAACCCTTTGAAGAAGCTTCTGATCGCTCCGGTGGCGGTCGCGACCCTGGCCCTGGCCGGCCTGGTCCCGAGTGCCTCCGGCGCGACGACCGTGCAGAGCGACGACATGACGACCGTCGCGGCCACCGCGAAGTGCAAGAGCCTCACGGCGCTGTCGAACGTCAACGTCCGCAAGTCGGCCACCACCAAGTCGACCATCCTGCGCCTCTGGTACAAGGGCACCAAGGGCTGTGACATCAAGGGTGTCGACGGCGGCTCGTACAAGGACGCCTGCGGGATCAAGAGCTACCACTACTGGCGCAAGGTCAACTACCGCGGCACCGTGGGCTACGTGCCCAACGTCTGCGTGAAGTACTCCTGACCGACCCAGCGGTGCAACGCGTCCTCCGCCGACGACCGGTCGGCGGGGGACAGGTCCGCGATGTCGACGCCGTGATTGCCGCCCGGCACCCACAGCATCCGCGCGTCGGGACCTCCGGGCCGGAAGTGCTCGGCCACGGCCGGGTCCTGGGCGCCGTTGACGAACAGCAGCCGGCTGCCGCGGCGGCGGACCCAGCGGTCGATGTCCGGCATCGCGGCGGAGTCGAAACGCAGCGGGATGTCCCGGGGAACGAAGTTGCGCGGCTCGATGCCGCCCGGGTGGCGCAGCAGATCCGCCAGGTGGGCGGTGGGGACATCGCCGTACCCCAACTGCGTGCCGATCTGATACCAGTACGGGATGTAGTTCCGCGCGGAGTTGTCGGCGTACAGGGACAGCCCCGCCCAGCGGTCCAGCCACGTGTAGAGCTCGTCGACCGTCGCCCGCGGGCCGGGGATCGCGGCGATGTCGGCCGGCGTCGCACGCTGCCAGAACATGAACAGCACACGCAGCACGGCGATTTCGAACGCCTTGTCGGCGCTGCCGACGATACGGAAGGTGTCGCCGGCGGCGGACGCCCAGGCCTCGTAGCGGGCGACCAGCTCGGCCCGGTGCGACAGCATCCGGCGCTGGGCGGCCTTGACGGCCTCGCGGCCGGGGGCGGTGCCGACCGTCTCCAGGAAGCGCAGGCAGGCGGAGTCCTCGCGGTCGTCGACGTTGTTCGGGGCCGAGTAGACCACCGTGCCGTCCACGTCGCCGGGGTGGAAGCGCCGGTGGTAGAGGCTCGTCATGCCGCCCTTGCTGCTGCCGGTGGAGAGCCACGCGCCGGGGTAGAGCCGGCGGAACAGGCACACGACGCGGTGGTGGTCGTCGGCGGCCTGGCGGATGGTGAGATGGGTGTAGCCGGGTCCCGCCGGGCGTGAGGTGCCGAAGTAGCGGTGTTCCACCTGGAGTTGGTTGGCGCCCAGCAGCGTCGCCGGTTCGGAGAGCCGGGGGGTGAGGACCGCGTGGTAGCCGGTGCTGAACAGCACCGTGGGCCGGTCGGCGGCGGTGTGGAGCAGGGTGAGGCGCTGCTCGAAGGTGCCGGCGGCGGGGTCGGTGTGGTCGACCGGCTGGCGCAGGCCCAGGACGAAGTGGCGGTACCCCGGTCCGGCGTCGTTCCGCTCCTCGATCAGCCGCAGTCCGGGCAGCGCCCGCAGGCTGTCCGCGATGTCGGCGTCCCCCGGCCGGGGCCGTCCGTCCGCCGCCCGCGCCGGTCCGGCCGCCGTGACGGCGAGGCCCGCAGCGGAGACCGCGGAGACCGCCGAGACCGCCGAAGCCGCCGAGGTGAGCAGCCGTCGTCTCGTCCACACGCTCATCGTGTTTCCTCCCGGGTGTCCGTCGGTCGCGGTGTTCGGTCGCGGTGTCGCGACCGCTTCAGTACATCCGCCGGACGTCCCGGGAGGATCCCGCGCGCGAGGGGAGTCTCTCCCCCGGGCGGGGGAGGCTCACGACGACCGGTCGGTCGTACCGCCCTCCTGTCCTTCCCGCTGTTGCTGTCGCTTCTCCTGGAGCTTGCGCAGCAGCTCGCGCTTCTGGGCCTGCGGATCGAGACCGCCGCCGATCCGGCCGCCCCGGCCCCCGCCGCGCAGCGCGCCGCGGCCGAGGTTCTTGCGAGATCCGCCGACGCCCAGCATGTTTCCGGCTCCGCCTCGGGTCATGTCGGGGCTCCTCTCCTGTAATGCGATGACGATGCGACGAGACGTTTCGTCTCGCGCGTTACCCTCACCACTGTCAGGCGAGACGCACCGTCTTGTCAACCTGATAAATTCGAGCCATGAGCCTGAAGAAGCCCGCGCAGCCCGCCCCCGACTCCACCCGGCGCAGCGAGAGGTCCCGTCGCGCCATCTACGACGCCGCCCTCGCGCTCGTCGCGGAGGTCGGCTACCCCAAGACCACCATCGAGGGCATCGCGGCCCGGGCCGGTGTCGGCAAGCAGACGATCTACCGCTGGTGGTCCTCCAAGGCCGACGTCCTGCTGGAGGCCTTCCTCGACCTGAGCGAACAGGCCGCCCGGGACGCGGGTCCGGAGTACGAGTTCGCCATCCCGGACACCGGCGACCTCGCCGCCGACCTCAAGGCCGTCCTGCGCCTCACCGTCGACCAGCTCCAGGACCCCCGCTTCGAGGGCCCGTCCCGCGCCCTGGCCGCCGAGGGGGTGGTCGACGAGCAGCTGGGCCGCGTCGCCGTGGCCAAACTCCTCGAACCGTCGCTCCAGATGTACGCCGACCGGGTGCGCTCCGCGCAGGAGGCCGGCCAGGTCCGCCCGGACGTCGACCCGCGCATCGCCCTCGAACTCTGGGTCTCCCCCCTCGCCCAGCGCTGGCTCCAGTACACCGGCCCGATCTCCTACGAGTACACCGACACCCTCGTCGACTACGCCCTCTACGGCCTCACGCCCCGCTGAAAGGCCCGCCGGGCGTCCCGCTGGGTGCCCTCCCGGGCCTCCCGGGCCTGCCGGGCCTGCAGCTCGGCGATCCGCGCCAGCCGCCCCGGCGCGTCCGTGATCACCCCGGTGCACCCCAGCGCCAGTACCCGGTCCCGCTGCGCGTCCGTCACCACCGTGTGCGCCCACACCCGCGCGATCCCCGAGTTCACCGCCCGCGTCAGGTCCGCGTCGCGCGCCCGGTGGTCCACGTCCAGCAGATCGACGTACGACCGCCAGCGCTCCGGGCGGTCCGTGCGCAGCTGCCGTGCCGAGCGCCACACCTGGGTGAGCAGGCCGAGGCGATGGGCGCGCCGGGCCACCCGGGGGTCGTTGGAGTTCACGAAGACCGAGCGGGTCAGGCCGCGGGCCCGGATCAGGCCGGCCAGCGGGTCCAGGCTCCGCGGATCCTTCGCCTCCAGCATCAGCACGGTCCGCCCGCCGAAACGGTCCAGGACCTCCGCGACCGTCGGCGGCCGCTCCGACCGCCAGCTCCCGGGCAGCACGTCCCTCGGGCGCAGCCGTACACCCTGCCACTCCCGGACGTCCAGGCCGCGCACCGCGCCGCCCAGGTAGGTGGTGCGGTTCAGGGTCTCGTCGTGGAACACCACCGGCGTGCCGTCGCGCAGCAGCCGCGTGTCGAAGTCCAGCACCTGCGCCGTACCGCGCCGGTAGGCGGACATCAGCCCCGACATGCTGTTCTCGGGAACCTCGTGGGCGCCGCCGCGGTGTGCGACGTACGTGATCCGGGGGAGTGCCGCCACCGTCAGCGGGCCGCTGCCCCACTCCAGCGGCAACGGGGCGGTGCCGTGTGCCGTGAGGGTCAGCGCGACCACGGAAGCCGCGGTGGCCAGGCCCGTCAGCGCGATCGTTGTGACCATGGCGATACGGTAGGTCGCCATATCAGGTCAAAGCGGGCAATGACACCGATCTCGGTGCGGCATATGCCTCGCTCGCCCCACCGGTACCCGTCTCATAGCTCCTGCCCCGGATGTGGGCACTGGCCCCCCGGTGCGCGGGAAGATGGGACCATAGGGCATGCTGTTCCGCACGACGGCGAGGCGAGGGGATAGATGAGCGCGGAGTTCGGCGGTCGGACCGGCCTGCAGGGCAAACTCACCCAGTGGCTGCGCGCCGGGCGCCGGCCGAAGGAGACCGCCGGTGACGGCGGCCGTGAGGCCCTGCTGCTCGCCGCCGCCGGAGCGGGACTGCCCCTCGCGCCCGCGGCCCACCCGGCCGGCTACCGCTGCTCCTGCGACCGTGTCGGCTGTCCCACCCCGGCCCGGCACCCCGTGTCCTTCGCCTGGCAGACGCAGTCCACCACCGACCGCGCCCAGATCGAGCGCTGGGCCCGCCACCAGCCCGAAGCCAACTTCATCACCGCGACCGGCATGGTGCACGACGTCCTCGACGTGCCCCTGGATGCCGGTCGCGACGCGTTGGAGCGGCTGCTCGCGGAAGGTGTCGAGGTCGGGCCGGTCGCCGAGAGCGACGACGGCCGCATGCTCTTCTTCACCCTCACCCGCGGGACGCCCGAGGATGAGGACGAGTGGTGGCCGTGCGAGCTGGACTGCCACCCCGAGACGGCGGACGAGCACCCCGGGCTGCGCTGGCACTGCCGCGGCTCCTACGTCCTCGTGCCGCCGGCCCGGCTGCCGGGCGACGGCCAGGCGGTGCGGTGGGTGCGCGGGCCCGAGCACGAGCTGCCGGACCCGCTGAGCTTGCTCGAGGTGCTCACCGAGGTCTGCGGCCGGTACGTCGACGCCGACTCGGCGGGGTCGGCGTGGCCTTCGCGACGCTGAGGCCCTGAGCCGGGCCGAGGCCTTGTTACGAGCCCTCCGCGGACGTCATGCCCTGGATCCGGCCCAGGATCGTCACCTTGCCCTGGCCCTTCGGATCCAGCGCCACCTCGTTGGAGACGAACTCCAGCGTGAGGGACTGCTTGATCTCGCCCTTCGTCAGCGCGAGCACGTCCTTGTTGGGGGGCGGGAACTCCGTGCCCGCGTAGGCCGTCTGCTTCTCGAAGTGCCGCGTGCTGAAGAACACCAGTGCGCCGCCGTCCGTCGTGCGCAACGCCAGCGGGCCGTAGTCGCCGTTCGTCAGCGGCTCGTCGATGTACTGGGTGACCAGGCCCGGCCGCTTGGTGTTCTTCTCGCGCAGCGCACGCCACTGGCTGGTGTGCGCGCCGTCCGCGAAGGCGGCCCCGCCGTTCTTCAGATACGTCGTGTACGTCTGGCTCAGATCGCCGGGCTTCGCCGCCACGCTCGTCGAGTTCACCGGGACCGGCTCGGCCCAGCCGTCCGCGTCCTTCTTGAACTCCGGGACCTTGCCGGGGGCGACGAGGGTCAGGTACGCGACCTGGAACGGGTCGTCGAGGCTGCTGCGGGTGAACACGAGCAGCCAGCGGGCGGTGCCGCCCTTGTTGCCGGCGGCGTCGACGACGAACCAGCGGGGCCAGCCGGCCTTCTTCGGGATCGTGAACTTCGCGTCCGTCAGCTTCAGCGGCGAGTGGTTCGGGTTGCCGCCCGGGTTGTTCTTCTGGCCGGCCTCCAGACGAGCCGAGTCGATGTCGGCGAGGGCGCCGGTGGTGTGCTCGGCGTCCAGGGAGGCGTCGTAGGCCTTGTCGGCCTCGTTGTACGCGGTCGTGAACTCCTGGAGGGCCTTGGTGGCTTCGGCGCGGGTGGTCGCCGGGAGGATCTCCCGTTCGCCGTGCACGACGACGCATCCGCTCGCCGTCAACGACAAAGCGGTCACCGAGGCCGATATGAGGGTCCTCCGGCCAAGCGTGCGGAGTGTTCGAGGGTCGCGATCCCTGATCATCGGGTGCCTTCACCTTCCCCTTTCCGGAGGCGAACCCTACCGGGTGCCTCCGGCGGTTGGGGCGGGGTGGGTGCGTCTGGCTGTGCGTCCGCGCCTGACGCCGGGCGGTGCGTCCGCGCCTAGTCGCCGGGTGTGGGTCGGGGCCGCGTCGGGGGGTGTCCGTCCTCGGAACGGCGCGATGGGGTTGGACGCCGACTGGCTGTCCGTTGACGCGCCAACCGCTGCGGGCATGCGTGCCGCCAGGGGCGGCACGGGTGGGCGGTGGGGGAGGCACCTCGTCGCGCCGAGTTGCGCACCCAGCCGGCCTCAGCTGACGCGGGGTCGGCGTTGTGCGAGGCCCGTGGGGGCAAGGAACAGCGCCAACGTCGGGATCAGGTACAGGAGCCACACCGTCACCTGGAGGATCGTCGGGTCGGGCTGGAAGTTGAAGACGCCCTTGAGGAGCGTGCCGTACCAGCTGTCCGGAGGGATCGTGCCGGAGATGTCGAAGGCCTTGTCGTTGAGGCCGGGCAGGAAGTCGGCCTCCTGGAGGTCGTGGAAGCCGTACGCCAGTACGCCCGCGGCCACGACCACGAGCATGCCGCCGGTCCACGTGAAGAACTTCGCCAGGTTGATCCGCAGCGCGCCCCGGTAGAAGAGCCAGCCGAGAGCGACCGCCGTCGCAAGGCCCAGCCCCACGCCCACCAGCGGTCGCGGCGTACCGTCACTCGCCGCGTGGACCGAGGCCCAGACGAACAGGGCCGTTTCCAGGCCCTCCCGGCCCACGGCCAGGAACGCCGTCGCGACCAGCGCCCCCGTACCCATCGCCAGCGCCGCGTCCAGCCTGCCGTGCAGCTCCGCCTTGAGATGCCGGGCGGTGCGGCGCATCCAGAACACCATCCACGTCACCAGCCCGACCGCGACGATGGAGAGAGAGCCGCCGAGCGCCTCCTGGGCCTGGAACGTCAGCTCCTGGGAGCCGAATTCGAGCACGCAGCCGAAGCCGAGGGACAGGGCGACCGCGACCCCGATGCCGGTCCAGATCGGCTTCAGGGCGTCCCTGCGGTCCGTCTTGACCAGGTAGGCGATGAGGATGCAGACGACCAGGCTCGCCTCAAGACCCTCGCGCAGGCCGATCAGATAGTTGGAGAACATCGGGTCTAGGCCTCCCCGGAGAACAGCGTCCGGCCCCACCAGTCGTCCTTGTCGCGGACGCCCGGCGGGATCGCGAAGAGCGCCGAACCCACATGCTGGATGTACTCGTTGAGCGCGTCCGTCGCCAGGCTGCGCTGGATCGGGATGAAGCCCTCGCGGACGTCCCGCTGGTAGGCGAGGAAGAACAGGCCCGCGTCCAGGCGGCCCAGTCCGTCCGTGCCGTCGGTGAAGGAGTAGCCGCGGCGCAGGATCGTCGCCCCCCGGTTGGAGTCGGGGTGCGCGAGCCGGACGTGCGCGTCGGGCTTCATCGCCTTCAGGAACGGCTCGTCGCGCTCCTTCGCCTTGCCGACCGGGGCGCCCTCGCCCTTGTCGCGGCCGAAGATGTCCTCCTGCTCCTGGAGCGAGGTGCGGTCCCACGGCTCGATGTGCATACGGATGCGCCGGGCGACGAGGTAGGAGCCGCCGGCCATCCAGGAGGGGCCGCCGTCCTTCTCGGACACCCAGACGTGCTTGCGCAAGCGGTCCGTCTCCGTGCCCGCGATGTTGCGCGTGCCGTCCTTGAAGCCCATCAGATTGCGCGGGGTCTGCGCCTCGGGCGTCGTCGACGACGTCTTGCCGAAGCCGAGCTGCGACCAGCGGATGACCACCTTGCCGAAGCCGATCCGGGCCAGGTTGCGGATCGCGTGCACGGCGACCTGTGGGTCGTCCGCGCAGGCCTGGACACACAGGTCGCCGCCGCTGCGGGCCGCGTCGAGGTTGTCGCCCGCGAACTTCGGCAGGTTGATCAGTGCTTCGGGCCGGTGGTCCGCTAGGCCGAACCTCTCGAACAGGGTCGGGCCGAAGCCGATCGTGAGCGTCAGGCGGGAGGGCCGGAGGCCCAGGGCCTCGCCCGTGTCGTCCGGAGGCGCCTCGGGCAGGCCGCCGTAGGCGCCCTCGCCCACCGGGTGCCCGGCCGTCATCCGCCGGGCGGCCTCCGTCCAGTCCTTGAGCAGTTGGACGAACTGCGCGCGGTCGGTTGTCGTCACGTCGAACGCGGCGAAGTGCAGGCGGTCCTGTACGGGGGTGGCGATGCCCGCCTGGTGCGCGCCGTGGAAGGGGACCGCGGCTCCGGGGTCCGCCGGGGCTTCGTCGTTGCCGTGGGCCAGGGCGACCGCTCCGCCTGCCGCGGCGGCGCCGAGCGCGAGGCCCGCCCCGCCCCAGCCGAGCAGCGAACGGCGGGAGGGGGAGGCTGAGTTGTTGTCCGTCATGGTGGTGTCCCGCTACTCGGCGACCGCTGCGGCGAGCTTGGACAGCGGCTCGGCGAGGGCGTTCACCGCGTCCGAGAGTTCCTTGCGGTCCGCCTTGCCGACCTTGTCGTACGAGGTGAAGTCGTAGGAGGTGGTGTTCGGGCGGTACTTGTCGAGCAGGGTGTTCAGCGCCGCGAACTGCTGGTCCAGTTCGGTGACGAGGGCCGCGTCGTTCTCCTTGGCGACCGGCTTCAGCAGCTCGTACGACTGCTGCGCGCCCTCGACGTTGGCCTTGAAGTCGACCAGGTCGGTGTGCGAGTAGCGCTCCTCCTCGCCGGTGACCTTGCCGGTGGCGACCTCGTCGAGGAGTTCCTTGGCGCCGTTGGCCATGGAGGTGGGGGTGATCTCGGCCTTGCCGACCCGCTTCTGCCAGTCCTTCAGGTCGGTGATGAGCGTGTCGGCGAGTTCCTTCTCGCGGTCGCCGATCTTCTTGTCCTGCCAGAGGGCCTTCTCCAGGCGGTGCCAGCCGGTCCAGTCGGTGGCCGGGTCCTGGCCGTCCTCCAGGCCGTCCTCGCGGACGTCCACCTTCGGGTCGATGTCGCCGAAAGACTCGGCGACCGGCTCGGTGCGCTCCCAGCCGATGCGGGAGGGGGCGTACGCCTTCTTCGCGGCGTCGAGGTCGCCGTCCTTGACGGCCTGCGCGAACGCCTCGGCCTTGGGCAGCGTCTCGTCGGCCTGGGTCTGGGCGTAGGCGCGGTAGGCCGCGACAGCCTTGTCCAGGCGCGGGTCGCGCTGGACGGCCTTGCCGCCGGTGACCCTGACGGCCTGGCGGATGCCCTTGCCCTTCATGCCGGGCTTGCAGGCGATCTGGTAGTCGCCGGCCTTCACCTCGGCGGTGACGCGCTGCTCGGTGCCGGGGCCTATGTTCTCCCGCTCGGTGACCACGCGGTCGTCGGGGAAGAGGACGTAGACCTCGGTGACCTTGGACCCCTTGTTCTCCACGGCCAGCTCGACGTGCCCGGCCGGGAACTCCTTCTTCGACACCTCGCACTTGTCGTCCGTCGCCGTGACGTGGACGACGCGGTCGCCGTCCTTCCCGCCGCCCTTCTCGGTGCAGCCGGTGACGGCGGTCAGGGCCGCTGCGACGGCGATCGCGACGGAAGCTGGTCTGGCGGGTCGCATTCGGGCTCCAGTGAAGGCAGGGCAGGCAAAGAAGGTGAGCCTCACCTAAGGTGCTCACCTGGGGCACATAAGGATTACCTAAGTGGCCTAAAATCGCCCCCATGAATCAGTCAAAGAAAGGTCAAAGGTCGCGTCTCGGGGTGATGAGGAGCTCCTCGGTCCGCGGGTGCGGGAACACCTCCACGGGCTGGTCGTAGACCTCGGTCAGCAGTCGCTCGGAGAAGACCTCGGCGGGCGGGCCGTCCGCCGCGACGCGACCGGCGCACAGAAGCGCGACCCGGTGCGCGTAGGCCGCGGCGAGACCCAGGTCGTGCACCACCACGACCACCGCGTCACCGGCGTGCGCCCTTGACCGGCACAGCCGCAGCACCAGCTCCTGGTGCCGCAGATCGAGCGCCGCGGGTCGGCTCGTCGAGCAGCAGGAGCGGGGCCTGCTGGGCGAGCACCCGGGCGATTGCCACCCGGGCCCGCTCGTCGCCGCTGAGCGCGGAGAACGGGCGTGTGGCGAAGCCGGTCACCTCGGTGGCGGCCATGGCCTCGGCGACGGCCCGGTCGTCGTCGGCCGGGGTCGAGGCGGGGGACGCGGCGTGCGGGGCGCGGCCCATGCGGACGACCTCCTCGACCGTGAAGGGGAAGGAGAGCGCCGCGGACTGCGGCAGGACCGCCCGGCGCAGGGGCGAGATCGGGCGCGGGCCACTCCGCCGCCGGACGGCCGTGGACGCGTACGACCCCCTCGGCGGCCGGGACATCGGCGGCCAGGGCGCTCAACAGCGTCGACTTTCCCGCCCCGTTGGGACCGACCAGGGCGAGCACCTCACCGGCGCGGACGGCGAGGTCGGCACCCTTCAGCACCTCGCGGGCCCCGAGCCGGACATACAGCCCTCGGGTCTCGGCCAGGACATCGCCGGGCGCGGGCCGGGCGGGGGGAGTGGGACGTCGGGTACGCAGGGTACGCAGGCGGATCACGCCCAGCCTCCTTGTCGGCGCCGGGTGCGGCGCAGCAGCCAGAAGAAGAACGGGCTGCCGAGCAGGGCCGTCAGCACCCCGAGGGGGAGTTCGGCGGGCGCGGCGACGGTACGGGCCGTCAGATCCGCCGCCAGCAGCACGAGCGCGCCGAGCAGCGCGCTGCCCGGGACGAGGAACCGGTGCCCCGGGCCCGCCAGCATGCGCAGCAGGTGCGGGACCACCAGACCCACGAACCCGATGATCCCGGAGACGCTCACCGCCGCCGCGGTCAGCAGCGCGATGACGAGGACCAGCACGATCCGCAGCCGCTCCACCTCGACGCCCAGATGCCGGGCGGGCCGCTCGCCGAGGGACAGGAGGTCCAGGCGGCGGGAGTACAAGGGCGCGACCGCGAGGCCGAGCACCGCGCACGGCAGGACCGCCAGCACCTTCGGCCAGGTCGCCCGGGAGAGCGAGCCGAGCTGCCAGAAGGCGATCTGGTTGACCGCGGCCGTGTCCGCGAAGAACAGGAACAGGCCGATCAGCGCCCCCGCGAAGGCGTTCACCGCGATACCGGTGAGGATCAGCGTCACCACCTCCGTACGGCCGCCCGAACGTGACACCGCGTACACGAGCAGGACCGTCGCCAGCCCGGAGACGAAGGCGAAGACGGACACCGTCCAGGTGCCGAGGACGTTCACGCCGAGGGCGATCGCCCCGACCGCGCCGACCGCGGCCCCGGAGGAGACGCCGATGACGCCCGGCTCGGCGAGCGGGTTGCCGAACACGCCCTGCATCAGCGCGCCCGCGCAGCCCAGCGAGGCGCCGACCAGCAGGGCCAGCACGATCCGCGGGAACCGCACGTTCCGCAGCACCGACTCGGCCACCCGGTCCAGCTCCCCGCCGCCCAGCCCCAGCCGGTGCTGCATGGAGGCGAGGACGTCACCGACCGGGACGGGATGGGCGCCGGTGCAGGACGGTCATCCAGCCTTGCCTGCGCTCTCTGTCGGTCGTCGTGGCGGTGGGAAGTTCAAGGCAGAATTGCCCTCGTGACTGACTACGACGTACTCCGTGTCTTCTGCGGGCCGCGCGGTGGATACGGCAATGAACTCGGGGTCGTTCGCGAGGGTTCGGTGCTGCCCGGGGAGAGCGAGCGGCAGGAGTTCGCCGCGAAACTCGGCTTCAGCGAGACCGTGTTCGTCGACGATCCCGAGCGCGGCGTGATCGACATCTACACGCCGACCCTGCGGCTGCCCTTCGCCGGGCACCCCTGCGTCGGGACGGCGTGGCTGCTCGACGTGCCCGAACTGGTCGTCCCCGCCGGGGTGGTCGGGGCCCGGCAGGACGGCGAGTTCTGCTGGATCGAGGCGCGGGCGGAGTGGGTGCCGCCGCGCACCCTGCGGCAGTACGGCAGCGCCGCCGAGGTCGACGATCTGGCCGTACCGCCGCCGGGGGAGTGGGTCTACGCCTGGGCCTGGGAGGACGAGCCCGCCGGCCGGATCCGCGCCCGGGCCTTCCCCGGCCGCGACGACGGCATCGACGAGGACGAGGCGACCGGAGCGGCCGCCCTACTGCTCACCGACCGACTGGGCCGGGCCCTCAACATCACCCAGGGCGCCGGCTCCCAGCTGCTGACCGCGCCCCAGCCGGGCGGCTGGACCGAGGTCGGCGGCCGGGTCCACCTCGAACGCTGAACCGACGGAGGTCTCGCGGCCCTACGCCGTCAGCGGGAACTCCGCGCCCAGCTCCTCGAACACCGCGTTGTTCAGCGCGTACGCCCGCTTGCACTCGGCCACGACCCGCTGCCGCTCCAGCTCGTCACCGGGCACCGCGTCGAGCAGCGCGCTGTAACTCCGCTTGAAGGCGGCCGGGTTGGAGATCTGCTCGAAGACGTAGAAGCGGACGCCGTCGCCCTTCTTCGGGAAACCCCATGCCTTCTCGGCCGTGTCGCGGATGATCTGCCCGCCGGAGAGGTCGCCGAGGTAGCGGGTGTAGTGGTGGGCGACATAGCCGGCCGGCCAGTCGCGGGCACACTCGGTGACCCGCTCCGCGTACCCCAGCGTGGCCGGCAGCGCGCTGATCCCCGACCGCCAGCCGGGACCGCGCAGATACTCCAGGTCCTGCTCCAGCGAGGCCATACGGAACAGCTCCGGGCGGACGAACGGGCCGGCCACCGGGTCCGCCGCCAGCCGCGCGGCCGCCGACTCCAGCGCCCCGTACACGAACCACAGCTGCTCCGTGTAGCGCGCGAACGCGTCGACGCCCAGTTTGCGCCCCAGCAGGTCGCTCATGAAGGTCGAGCCCCTGACCTCCTCGTGCTGCTCTCGGGAAGCGGTCCGAATGAGGGTCGAGAAGGAATCCATGGGCGAAACTTTCTATGGTTAGGCTAACCTAAGTCAATAGCCTTGCCGACCTGTTGTCGGTAAACTTCCCGACGCGGTGTCGGTAAAAACCTGCCGAGGCAACCGAAAGGCCCGCCCTCCGAGGAGAGCGGGCCGTTTCTACGGGGTGCGTGGGGTGCTACGGCAGCGTGAGGATCTCCGCGCCGGTGTCCGTCACCACCAGCGTGTGCTCGAACTGGGCCGTCCGCTTGCGGTCCTTCGTGACGACCGTCCAGCCGTCGTCCCACATGTCGTACTCGTGCGTCCCGAGCGTCAGCATCGGCTCGATCGTGAACGTCATCCCGGGCTGGATCACGGTCGTCGCGTGCGGGCTGTCGTAGTGCGGGATGATCAGGCCCGAGTGGAACGAGCTGTTGATGCCGTGGCCGGTGAAGTCCCGGACCACCCCGTAGCCGAAACGCTTGGCGTACGACTCGATGACCCGGCCGATGATGTTGATCTGCCGGCCCGGCCGGACCGCCTTGATCGCGCGGTTCAGCGACTCCCGCGTCCGCTCCACCAGCAGCCGCGACTCCTCGTCGACGTCACCCACCAGGTACGTCGCGTTGTTGTCACCGTGCACGCCGCCGATGTACGCCGTCACGTCGAGGTTGATGATGTCGCCGTCGCGCAGGACGGTGGAGTCCGGGATGCCGTGGCAGATGACCTCGTTGACCGAGCTGCACAGCGACTTCGGGAAGCCGCGGTAGCCCAGCGTCGAGGGGTAGGCGCCGTGGTCGCACATGTACGCGTGCGCCACCTTGTCCAGCTCGTCCGTGGTCACCCCGGGGGCGATCAGCTTCGCGGCCTCCGCCATCGCCCGGGCGGCGATCCGGCCGGCGACGCGCATCGCCTCGATCGTCTCGGGGGTCTGCACCTCCGGTCCGGTGTACGGCGTCGGCGCGGGCTTGCCGACGTACTCGGGGCGACGGATGTTTCCGGGCACGGAACGGGTGGGGGACAGTTCCCCCGGTGCGAGCAGCGACTGGCCAGACATGCCAGCGAGTCTAACCAGCGCCCATGGGGGAACATGTCGATGGCGAGAGGAGCTGGTCATGGCCCTGTTCAAGAAGCGCACGGTCGGCAAGCCGGGTGAGTGGTACTACTGCCTGGAGCACAAGAAGGTCGAGGAGGGGCCGGAGTGCCCCAACAAGGACCGTTTCGGGCCGTACGCCTCCCGCCCGGAGGCCGAACACGCGATGGCGACCGCCCGCGAGCGCAACCTCCAGTGGGAGAACGACCCCAAGTGGCACGACGCACCGGCGGGCGGCCGGGACGAAAACTGATCACGCCTCGGCGGCCAGAGCGGCGGCTGCGCGCTTCTCGCGCAGCCGCACCGCGTGCTCGTTGCTCCGCACGTCGTACGTCGTGAGCCTCGGCAGGCACACCGTCAGCAGTGCCACCGCGCCCACGCACAGCAGCCCGCCGGACCAGACCGACGTCCGCACCCCCAGCCAGGCCGCGAAACCGCCGCTGCGCATCTGACCGACCGTCGGTCCGACCGAGTACGACAGCAGCTCGATCCCGGCGAGACGGCCGCGCAGCTCGTCCGGGATGGTCTGGTTCCACATGGCCGCGCGGAAGACGCCGCTGACCATGTCGGCGCCGCCGGCGAGGGTCAGGAACAGCAGCACCAGCCACACGTTGCCGACGACCCCGGCGCCCGCGATGGCCAGGCCCCACAGTGCGGCCGCCAGCACCACCATCCGGCCGTGCCGGTGAACCCGCGAGGTCCATCCGCTGGTCAGGCTCACCACCAGGGCCCCCGCCGGGAGCGCCGCGTACATCAGCCCCAGTGACCACTCCGCGTCCAGCTCGTCCGCGAGGAACGGCAGCACGGCGAGCGGCATCGCCAGGAACATCGCGGCCAGGTCGACGGCGTAGGTCCCGAGGAGTTCCTTGCGGCTCCACGCGTACCGGGCGCCCTCGGCGATGGCCCGCAGCGACGGCTTCACCGCCTCGTGGGAGGCCGGGGAGGCGGCGATGCGCACGACCAGCAGCACGGAGACGACGAAGGTGACCAGGTCGGCGCCGTACGCCCAGCCGACACCGGCGTAGGCGACCACCACTCCTGCCAGCGCCGGGCCCGCGACGCCGCCGACCGTCCAGCGCAGCGAGTTCAGGGAGGCCGCCGCCGGCAGGTGGTCGTAGGCCACGATCCGCGGCCACAGCGAGTCGAGCGCGGGACGCTGCACGGACACCAGCGCCGAGGAGAGGGCGGCGACGACGTACAGCGGCCACACGGCGGGCCGCGGAAGCAGCGCGTTGGCCAGCAGCGCCACGCTGAGCAGACCCTGCCCCGCCTCCGTCCACACGATCAGCTTCCGCTTGTCCCACGCGTCGGCGAGAGCCCCGCCGTAGAGCCCGAACACGACCAGCGGCACCAGTTCCACGGCCCCGATGGCCCCGACCGCCGCGGCCGACCCGGTCAGCTCCTTCAACTGCACCGGCAGCGCGACGAACGTCAGGAACGTCCCGAAGTTGGAGATCAGCCCCGAGATCCACAGCCGGCGGAAGTCGGCGGAGGCCCTCCAGGGGGACAGGTCGGGGAGCAGGCCGCGCGGGCCGGGGGAGCGTTCGGGGGAGTCGTCAGTCACGAAGGGCCATGCTCTGGGTCGGGGTGACGACGGACAACTGCTTTTCGGGACCGGAGTACCGGAGAGGGCCGCGGCCGGGGGTGGGGCCTTGGCTGTGGCTGCTGATCAGGATCGGCTGCTCGGCTGCGGCGGCGTCACCAGCGGGCCGGAGGCGGCGCCGTCAAGTGTTCCGCCAGTCTCGACACCCTGTCCCGGAAGCGGCGGCGGCCCCGTGGGGTCGGCAGGGCGTTCTCGCCGGCTGCCGCGCTGACCAGGTGCTGGACCGTGTCCAGGTCCAGCTCCGAGCCGGTGGGGACGGCCAGGGTCTCGTGGGCCATCGCCGGCAGTTCGCCCGCGGCGGGGCCGAGGGCCAGGACCGTCGCACCGGCGCGGCGGGCGTCGGACACCCGTTCAAGGAGGGGCGCGGCGGGGCCGGGTCCCTCGGGGGACACCACCAGCAGCGTCTCGCCCCGCCGGGCCGCCTCCAGCCGTCCCAGGCCGACCGCGAGATGCGCCGGGTCGCAGGCGCGCGCGTCGTGCCGTACCAGCGTCGGGGCCAGCTCCGGCGTGCCCGACCACGCGGCCTCGTCCACCAGATGCGCCGCCAGATGCCACGGCTCGTACTCCGGCGTGCCGACGAGCAGCAGCCCGCCCCCGTGCGACACCACCGACCCCCGCAGCGCCCCGGCGAACCGGCGCGTGGAGCCCAGCCACTCGGTTCCGGCGAGCACTTCCCGCAGCAAGGCGACCCGTACCGCATCCATGCGACCGCATCCTGCCCGAGCCGGTCGCGGGTGAGGAGGAAGTCGCCACGGATTCGCCCGGCCCGGGCAGTTGGGTCGCTCACCCGTGCCATGAGGGAACGGCTGGGGGAGACATCAGCCGCACGGGCGCGGACGTAGAGTCGGGGCCATGACCTCTACCGACAGTGCTGCCACCGACAACGCCCAGAAGGCCCCCGCCAAGGACCCCTGGGACCTGCCCGACGTCTCCGGACTCGTCGTCGGTGTGCTCGGCGGAACCGGGCCCCAGGGCAAGGGCCTCGCCTACCGGCTCGCCCGGGCCGGCCAGAAGGTGATCATCGGCTCGCGGGCCGCCGAGCGCGCCCAGGCCGCGGCCGGGGAACTCGGGCACGGCATCGAGGGCGCCGACAACGCCGAGACCGCGCGCCGCAGCGACATCGTGATCGTCGCCGTGCCGTGGGACGGCCACGGCAAGACCCTCGAATCCCTGCGTGAGGAACTGTCCGGCAAGCTCGTCGTCGACTGCGTCAACCCGCTCGGCTTCGACAAGAAGGGCGCCTACGCCCTCAAGCCAGAGGAGGGCAGCGCCGCCGAGCAGGCCGCCGCCCTGCTGCCGGACTCCCGCGTCACGGCCGCCTTCCACCACCTCTCGGCCGTGCTGCTCGAGGACCCGGAGATCGAGCAGATCGACACCGACGTGATGGTCCTCGGCGAGGTCAGGGCCGACGTCGAGATCGTCCAGGCGCTGGCCGGCCGTATCCCCGGGATGCGCGGCATCTTCGCCGGGCGGCTGCGCAACGCCCACCAGGTGGAGTCGCTGGTGGCGAACCTGATCTCCGTGAACCGCCGCTACAAGGCACACGCCGGGCTGCGCGTCACCGACGTGTGAGCGGCTGAGGTGGATGGGGGACACTGGACGGCACCAGCAGTGACCGTATGACCCGCAGTGTCCCCCGACAGGAGCCGACCGCCATGCCCCCCTTGCTCCCACCCGACCCGGCCCGGCGACTCGCCCTCTACGCCTCGATCTTCTGCGTCCTCTCCGTGGCCGCGGCCGTGGTCTCCTTCGTGCAGGGCAGCTGGCTGGGGATCGTCTGGGTGCTGCTCGCCGGGCTGTCGTCGAACATGACCTGGTACTACGTGAAGCGCGCCAGGGCCCAGAAGTCGGTCACGGGCTGACCGAGCAGAACTCGTTGCCGCCCTGCCAGAACCGGTACAGCTCCTGACCGCAGTACGTCTCGAAGTCGCTGATCTTCAGAGACTTCAGGATCGTGTCGATCACGTCGAAGAACACGCCGTTCACCGCGGGCAGCCACAGCAGCGCGAACACGAACAGCAGGCCGAACGGCGCGAACGGCTCCACCTGGCGCCGGATCTTGTACGACAGCCACGGCTCGATGACGCCGTAGCCGTCCAGGCCCGGCACCGGCAGGAAGTTCAGCAGCGCGGCCGTCACCTGGAGCAGGGCGAGGAAAGCCAGGGCGAACCGGAAGTCGGTCGGCACGCCGTCCAGGGCGCCCAGCCAGAACGGGGCCGTGCACACGATCGCGAACAGCACGTTCGTCAGCGGACCCGCGGCCGAGATGAGGCTGTGCTTCCAGCGCCCCTGGATCCGCCCCCGCTCGATGAACACCGCGCCACCGGGCAGGCCGATCCCGCCCATGATCACGAAGATCACCGGCAGCACGATGCTGAGCAGGGCGTGCGTGTACTTCAAGGGGTTCAGGGTCAGATAGCCCTTGGCGCCGATCGAGATGTCGCCGCTGTGCAGGGCGGTGCGCGCGTGCGCGTACTCGTGCAGACACAGGGAGACGATCCAGGCCGCCGTCACGAAGAGGAACACGGCGACGCCGGGCTGCTCCGCGAAACCGGTCCAGGTCGCCCACCCGGTGACCGCCGTCACGGCCAGGATCCCGACGAAGACGGGACTGATCCGCCGCTCGCTGTGGCGGCTGGTGGCGGTGGTCATGGGGCTCCCTGCACTCTTCGCACTCTTCGGACACGCGATGGGACTGCCCGACCGTACCGGGCGCACGGGGAAAACGTCTCGCGCGGGGCGGTCGGTTCCGGAGAGGGTGGGGGCATGGGGCTCTGGCACGTGTTCTACGCGGACTGGCAGATGGAGTGCTGCGGCACACCGTTCTCGGTGGGGGACGAGGTGAGCTGGCCGCTGCTCCTGGACCCGGCCGACGTGTACGGCGGTGGCTGGCAGGACGAGCTCACCGAGGTCGCCGGGCCGGTGGAGCACGTGGGCGGCGTCCGGGTGGTGCGGGAGGAGTCGGGCCTGACGGTGGCACTGGGCGGGCAGCCCCGGAGGGCTACCCGCTCGGTCGGGCTGCTCTCCGTCGAGCGGCACGGGGCGTCCTGGCCTGAGATGGCCGGGCGGGTACGGGGCGTGAGGGTGCTCACCCAGGGTTACGTCGAGAACCCACCCGGCTCGCGCTCCTGGCAGCCGGTCCCGGAGGAGCGGAGTCTGAGGGCGGTCGAGCAGTGCCCGAAGTGGTTCGCCGACGGTGACGCGGAGCAGGGGCGTCGGTGGAGGGAGTCGGGGGTGATGGTGGCCCTGGAGTCCCTGAGCATGGGCGTGGCCCCACCGAGGACGAAGGGCGCTGGGCGGCGTCGGGGCTGAGGCCGGGTGGCTCCGCAGCCAAGGCCGCCCGCCGCGCCGTAGAAACCTCGTGACCCGTTCTCGTACCACCGGAGACAATGGACCCCGTGCGCTACCGCATCCTCGGCACCACGCAAGCGCTCCGCACCGACGGCACGGTCGTTTCGGTGGGCGGGGCGCGTTTGCGTGCGCTGCTGACCGTGCTCGCCCTGCGGGCCGGCCGTACCGTGCCCGTGGGGCTGCTCGTCGACGAGGTGTGGGACGGTGCCCCGCCCGCAGACGGGCCGGCGGCGCTGCAGGCGCTGGTCGGGCGGTTGCGGCGGGCGCTCGGGGCGGACGCGGTCGCCTCCGCCGAGGGCGGGTACCGGCTCACGGCCGCCCCTGACGACATCGACCTGCACCGGTTCGAGCGGCTGGCCGGCGAGGGACTGCGGGCCCTGGCCGACGAGGACCCCGCCAAGGCCGCCGTGATCCTCGACGACGCCCTCGCCCTGTGGCGCGGCCCGGCCCTCGCCGACCTCCCCGACCGCACCGCCGAGGCGGCCCGCCGGGACACCCGCCGCCTGGACGTCCTGCGCGCCCGCCACACCGCCGCCCTCGCCCTCGGCCAGGCCGAGCAGTCCCTGCCGGAGCTGACCGCCCTGTGCGACGGCCACCCCCTGGACGAACCCCTCCAGACCCTGCGCCTGCGCGCCCTGCGCGACGCCGGCCGCACGGCGGAGGCCCTGGACGCCTACGAGGAGGTCCGGAGGCTGCTCGCCGACCGGCTGGGTGCCGACCCGGGGCCGGAACTGCGGTCCCTGCACGCGGAGTTGCTGAGCCTCGGGGACAGCCCCGCGCCCGCCGTCGAGCCCCGGCCCGTCGGCAACCTGCGGGCCCGGCTCACCTCCTTCATCGGCCGCGAGAGCGACATCGAGACCATCCGCGGCGATCTCACCACCGCCCGGCTGGTCACGCTGCTCGGGCCCGGCGGGGCCGGCAAGACACGGCTGTCGCAGGAGGCCGCCGAGACCGTACGGCCCGCCATGTCCGGCGGCGTCTGGCTGGCCGAACTCGCCCCGGTCGACGCCCCCGAAGCCGTCCCGGAAGCCGTACTCACCGCCGTCGGCGCCCGCGAGACCGTGCTGTACGGCGCCGGCTCCGAGGGCATCCGCGCCGCCGTGGCCGACCGGCTCGACGATCCCGTCGAGCGGCTCGCCGAGCACTGCTCCCGCCCCGGCATGCTGCTGATCCTCGACAACTGCGAGCACGTCTCCGACGCCGCCGCCCGGCTCACCGAGGAACTGCTGGAGCGCTGCCCGGGCCTCACCGTCCTCGCCACCAGCCGTGAACCCCTGGGCGTACCGGGGGAGTTGCTGCGGCCCGTGGAGCCGCTGCCCGAGCCGGTCGCGCTGCGGCTGTTCGCCGACCGGGGCGCGGCGGCCCGGCCCGGCTTCCGCGTCCAGGACGACCCCGAGGCGTGCGCCGAGATCTGCCGACGTCTCGACGGCCTGCCCCTGGCCATCGAACTCGCCGCCGCCCGGCTGCGGATGCTCACGCCCCGCCAGATCGCCGACCGGCTCGACGACCGCTTCCGCCTGCTCACCTCCGGCAGCCGCACCGTCCTGCCCCGCCAGCAGACCCTCAGAGCCGTCGTCGACTGGTCCTGGGACCTCCTCGACGAGGACGAACGGGACGTCCTGCGGCGGCTGTCGGTGTTCGCGGGCGGCTGCGACCTCCCCGCCGCCGAGGCGGTGTGCGGGCCGGTCGCCCTGGAGGCGCTCGGCTCGCTCGTCGACCGCTCCCTGGTCGTGGCCGCCCCGCCCCGCGAGTCGGCCGACGGCGAGATGCGCTACCGGCTGCTGGAGACCGTCGCCGAGTACTCCGCCGAGCGGCTGGACGAGCCCGGACAGCGCGCCGAGGCCGAGCGTGCCCATCTGACGTACTTCCGCGAACTCGCCCGCCTCACCGACCCGTTGCTGCACGGCCCGGGCCAGCTCGCCGCCATCCACCGGCTGGAGCGGGAGTACGAGAACCTGCGCACCGCCCTGCGCCACGCCGTCGCCCTGCGCGACGAGCAGGAAGCGCTCTGCCTGGCGCTGTCCCTCGTCTGGTACTGGCAGATGCGCGACCTGCGCATCGAGGCCCGCACCTGGTGCCGCGAGGTCATGGCCCTCGGCCCCGACCCCTTCACCGAGCCCGTCCGCCGCGCCGCCCCGGTCTGGCAGCGCTGCACCGACGCCCCGCCCCCGATGACCGGCGAGGTCCTCCAGGAGGCCCGGCGCGGGATCCACCTGGCCCATCTCGCCTGCATGGACACCGAACTGGACGCCTGGCAGACCCCGCGGGCCCAGCAGAAGCTGCAGACGATCGCCGAGACCTACGAGCCCGGCCTCCCGCAGACCTGCCGGCTCCCCGGCCTGCTCTGGTTCTTCGCCGTGATGCTGACCGGCGACATGGACCGGCTGCGCGTCGTCATGGAAGCGTCCATCCGCACCTGCCGCGAGACCCCCGGCTTCGAATGGGAGCTGGCCTCCGGTCTCCAGATGCGGGCCAACTTCCTCGCCAACCGCACCGACTGGGCGGGCGACGCCGCCCGGGACGCCGACGAGTCGCTGGAGATCTACCGGAGGCTCGGCGACGCCTGGGGCACCGCGGAGGCCCTCTCCGCACGCGCAGAGACCCATGAACGCAGGGGCGCCTACGCCCTGGCCGCCGCCGACTACGAGGCGGCCATCGCACACGCCGAACACCTCGGCGCGCACGGCCAGACGGCCGTGCTCACCGCCCGGCTCGGCAACGCGCTGCTGGAGGCCGGCGAGGAGGAGCGCGGCGAGCGGCTGCTGCGCGAGGTCATCGCCGAGCGCGAGGACTCGATCAGCGAGGCCATGCCCGCCGCCCGTCTCTTCCTGGCCGTCCGGCTGGGCCTGACGGACCGGGTGCCCGAGGCACGTGAGCAACTGCGGCGGCTGCGCCAGGACTTCCGCATCGCTCATTTCATCGTCTTCGACGCGTTCATCCTCGGCGCCGAGGCCTGGCTGGACGCCGTGGAGGGGCGGCACGCGGAGTGTCTGGACCTCATCCGCAAGGCGCTGGAGCGTGCCGCCGACCCGCGCTCGCAGCTCATCGCCCCCCATATGCGGGCGGTGTACCTGACCATCGGGGCCGGAGCCCTGGCAGGCCTCGACGGCGGGCACCGCGCCCACGACGCGGCCCGCTGCCTGGGCGCCGCCGACGGCCTCCTGCCGCCGGGCCATGTCGCCGCGCGGCAGGAGCGCGAGATCCGCGAGCAGACGGAGCGGCGGGCCCGGGCGGTGCTCGGCGACCGGGCGTACGAGAGCGCGTACGCGGAAGGCGGCGGCCTCTCCGCCGAGGAGGCCACCGCCCTGGTCTGACGCGAAGGACGCGAACGACGCGACGGACGCGAACGCGGGCCGTCCGCTCAGCTCTTCGTGCGGAACTTGTGGATCGCGATCGGAGCCATCACCGCCGTGATCGCCACCGACCAGCCGAGCGTCACCCACAGATCGTGCGCGACCGGCCCGCCGACCATCAGCCCGCGCGCTGCGTCCGCCAGCGTGGACAGCGGGTTGTAGTCGGTGAAGGCCTGCAGCCAGCCCGGCATCGAGGTCGTCGGGGCGAAGATCGACGAGCCGAACTGGAGCGGGAACAGCACCAGGAAGCCCATCGCCTGCACGGACTGCGCGTTCTTCATGATCACGCCCAGGGTGAGGAACACCCACATGATCGACGAGGCGAACGCCGTGGACAGGGCCACGGTCGCGAACAGTCCGGGCCAGTTGGTGATCTCGAACCCGACCGCGACGGCGACGATCATCAGCACGGCGGTCGCGAACAGCATCCGCAGCAGTTCCACCGAGATCTTCGCGAAGAGCACCGAGCCGCGGCCGATCGGCAGGGACCGGAAGCGGTCCATGACACCGGAGTTGAAGTCCTGGCTGAAGCCGGTGCCGACGCCCTGGGAGAGCGTCATGCTCATCATCGCGATCATGCCGGGGATCACGTACTGCACGTACTGGTCCTGCCCGCCGCCCAGCGCCTGCCCGATCGAGCCGCCGAACACGAACACGAACAGCAGGGTGAAGATGACCGGCATCAGCAGCGCGTCGGCCATCGACTCCGGGTCCTTGCGGATCCACAGCAGATTGCGGCGCACCAGGGCCCCGGTGTGGCGCAGATGGGCGCGCGGCGAGATACGGGCGTCCGCCTCGCCCTCGTGGATGGCTGCGGTGGCGGCGCTCATACGGCGACCTCCTGACGGTCGTCGGCGGGCGTGGTGTCCTGCGGCGCACTGGCGCGGTGGCCGGTGAGGGACAGGAACACCTCGTCCAGGCTGGGCAGTTCGGTGGTGATGGAGGAGAGCGTGATGCCGCGCGAGGTGACCGCGCCGACCACGGCGGTCAGCTGCTCGTCGCTGAGGATCGGCACGAGGACGTCACCCCGGTCGGTGTCCACGGTCGTGGTGGCGAGCCCGGTGATCCCCAGCTCGTCCAGCGCGGCGGCGAGGGGCCGCAGGTGCACCGGATCGGCCGGGCGTATCCGCAGCGCGCGGCCGCCGACCTTCGCCTTCAGCTCCTCGATGGCACCGCCCGCGATGACCTGTCCGCGGTCGACGACCGTCAGCTCGGTGGCGAGCTGCTCGGCCTCCTCCATGTACTGGGTGGTGAGCAGCACGGTGACGCCGTCGCCGACCATGCGCTTGACCTCGTCCCACACCTCGTTGCGGGTGCGCGGGTCGAGCCCGGTGGTCGGCTCGTCCAGGAAGAGCACGGCCGGCCGGCCGATCATCGACGCGGCCAGGTCCAGCCGCCGCCGCATGCCTCCGGAGTACGTCGCCGCGGGCCGCTTGGTGGCCTCGGTGAGCGAGAAGCGCTCCAGCAGTTCGTCGGCCCGGGCCCGTGAGCTCTTGCGGGGCAGATCGAGCAGCCGCCCGATCATGTAGAGGTTCTCCCAGCCCGAGAGCTTCTCGTCCACGGAGGCGTACTGCCCGGTGAGTCCGATCACCCGGCGCAGCTGCCGGGGCTGCCGTACGACGTCGTAGCCGACGACGGTGGCCCGGCCCGTGTCGGGAGCGAGCAGCGTGGACAGGATCCGCACCAGGGTCGTCTTGCCGGCCCCGTTCGGACCGAGCACCCCCATGACGGTGCCCTCCCGCACGTCCAGGTCCACCCCGTCCAGTGCCTTGGTCTCGCCGTAGTGCTTCACCAGCCCCCGCACGGTGACCGCGGCGCCGTCGGCTTGTGTGTCGATTCGCGTCATGAGACAGACAGTCTCAGGACCCACCGACAAACCACCGACAAGCCGCCTACAGCCGGCCGACGGAACCCGACAAGGGGACGGCCCGCCGACTGGGGGAAGGTCGGCGGGCCGTCCGTGGTACCGCTGTGGCTCTAGTGGACGGAGTGCTCCTCCTGCGGGAACGTTCCGCCGACGACGTCCTCGGCGAACGCCTTCGCCGCACCGCTCATGACCTCACGCAGGTCGGCGTACTGCTTCACGAACTTGGGGACGCGCCCGCCGGTCAGACCCAGCATGTCGGTCCACACCAGCACCTGCGCGTCGCACTCGGGGCCGGCCCCGATCCCCACCGTCGCAATCTGCAGCGTCCGCGTCACCTCGGCCGCCAGCTCCGCCGGGACCAGCTCCAGCACCACCGCGAACGCGCCCGCGTCCTGCACGGCCTTCGCGTCCCGCAGCAACTGCTGGGCCGCCTCCTCGCCCCGCCCCTGCACGCGGTAGCCCATCGCGTTGACGGACTGCGGGGTCAGGCCGATGTGCGCCATGACCGGGATGCCGGAGTCGACGAGCAGCCGGATCTGCTCGTGCGACCGCTCGCCCCCTTCCAGCTTCACGGCCTGCACGCCCGCCTCCTTCACCAGCCGGGTCGCCGAGCGCAGCGCCTGCACCGGACCCTCCTGGTAGGAGCCGAAGGGCAGGTCGCCGACGATCAGGGCGCGCGAGGTGCCCCGTACGACCGCCGCGGACAGCATGGTCATCTCGTCGAGGGTGACGGGCACGGTCGATTCGTACCCCAGGTGGCAGTTGCCCGCCGAGTCGCCGACGAGCATGACCGGGATCCCGGCCTCGTCGAAGACGGACGCGGTCATCGCGTCGTAGGCGGTGAGCATGGGCCACTTCTCGCCGCGCTCCTTGGCGGCGGCGATGTCGCGCACGGTGATACGGCGGGTTCCCTTGCCCCCGTACAGCGTCTTGGCGCTCTGGGCAGCCGAAAGCTGCGTCATTGCACGGCTCCTCACACGTCATCTCGAGGCGCCCTGACGGCGTCCCCGGACCACGTCCATGGTGGCACCTCGTGCCAAGCAGGGCTAGGGGAGGCCCTGTGAGTTCCGCCCGGCGGGCTCATGGGGCCGTGCGAGTAAGAGCTCGGTAAGGGTATTCCAATACGAGACGGTCTCGTATCGAAATGGTTCTACGCTCGACGGCATGACTACTCCTGCCGACCGCGCCGCCCCCACCGGCCCCCGGATACCGGAAGCGGTGCACCGGCGCCGCTGGGCGATCCTCGGTGCGCTGATGCTGAGCCTGCTGATCGTCGTCCTCGACAACTCGATCCTGAACGTCGCCATCAAGACGATCTCCACCCCGGCCCCGACCGGCCTGGGGGCCACGCAGAGCGAGCTGGAGTGGGCGATCAACGCCTACACCCTCGTCTTCGCGGGCCTGCTGTTCACCGCCGGGCTGCTCGGCGACCGGCTGGGCCGCAAGAAGGTGCTGCTCGGCGGCCTCGCCGTGTTCGGCATCGGCTCCGCGCTCGCCGCGTTCTCCGGCTCGCCGGGGGAGCTGATCGCCTTCCGGGCCGTGATGGGCCTGGGTGCCGCGTTCGTCATGCCCGCCACCCTCGCCGTCCTGATGAACGTCTTCGAGCGCGAGGAGCAGCCGAAGGCCATCGGCATCTGGGCCGGCGGCGTCGGCCTCGCCATCGCCATCGGACCCATCACCGGCGGTGTGCTCCTCGACCACTTCTGGTGGGGCTCGGTCTTCCTCATCAACGTGCCGATCGTGCTGCTCGCCCTCGCGCTGATGCTGTGGCTGGTGCCCGACTCCCGCGACCCGAAGCCGGGCCGTGTCGACCCCGTCGGCGTCGTGCTCTCCGTCGTCGGCCTGGTCCTGCTCGTCTACGGCATCATCAAGGGCGGCCAGCTCGCCGACTTCACCGACGCCACCGTGCTGTCCACGATCGGCGCCGGTCTCGCCGTCCTCGTCGCCTTCGTGGTGTTCGAGAAGCGCAGCGACCACCCGTCCATCGACGTCACGTACTTCAAGAACAAAGTGTTCTCGTCCGCCATCACCGCCATCGCGCTGGTGTTCTTCGCGCTGATGGGCGTGACCTTCTTCTCCGTCTTCTACACACAGAGCGTGCGCGGCTACTCGCCGCTGCAGACCGGCCTGTTGATGCTGCCGCTGGCCGCCGCCCAGATGATCTTCGCGCCACGCGCCCGGCTGCTGGTCGACCGCTTCGGCAACAAAGCCACCACGACCGCCGGAATGCTGCTCATCGCCGCGATGCTGGCCGCCTTCGCCACCCTGGACGCGGACACGCCCATCTGGATCCTGGAGGTCGTCTTCTTCCTCATGGGCACCGGCATGGCGCACATCATGACCCCGGTCAGCGTCGTCATCATGCAGGCCCTGCCCCGTGAGAAGGCCGGCTCGGCCTCCGCGCTCAGCAACACCTTCCGGCAGGTCGGCGGCGCCCTCGGCATCGCCGTCCTCGGCTCGGTGCTGTCCACGGCGTACCGCAACGGCATCGAGGACAGGCTCGGCGCGCTGCCACCCGCCGTACGCCACACCGCCGGCGAGTCCATCGAGGCCACGCTCGGCGTCGCGGCGAAGCTCGGCCCCGAGGGCAAGTCCCTCGTCACGCCCGCCTACGACGCGTTCCTGCACGCGATGCACATCACGGCCCTGTGGGGCGCGGGCGTCGCCCTCGTCGGCGCGGTCGTCGTGGCGCTGTTCCTGCCCGGGAAGCCCCCGGCGCCCCAGCGGGGCGAGGAGGAGAAGGAGTTGTCGGACACGCGGTCGTGACCCTGCGCGACAATGCACCCCACCAGTCAGCAAAGGACGGAGCGACGTGAGCCTCGCCGAACGGCAGCCCCCGAACGACGGCCCTCCGAGGGGTCGCCCCAGAAGCGAGGCCGTCGAACGCGCCATCATCGAGGGCGTGATGAGGCTCCTGGAGGAGGGCGTGCCCCTCGCGGAGCTGTCCATCGAGCGCGTCGCCCGCACCGCCGGGGTCGGCAAGGCCACCATCTACCGCCGCTGGAGCGGCAAGGAGGAACTCTTCGTCGACGTCCTGCGCGCCGCCGAACCCCCCGACCCGCCGCTGCCCGGCACCTCCATGCGGGACGACCTCGTGGTCCTGCTGGAGCAGGTGCGGCGGCGCGGCGTGGCCAGCCGCTCCTCGGCGATCCTGCACAACGCGCACGCCCAGATGAAGAGCAGCCCGAAGATCTGGGCGGCGTACCAGTCCACCGTCGTCGCACCGCGCCGCCGGCTCGGTCTGGAGGTCCTGCGCCGCGGCCAGGAGAACGGCGAACTGCGCACGGACGTCGACCTCGACCTGCTCAACGACCTGTTCGTCGGCCCCCTGCTGCTGCGCGCCGTCCTGCACCCGGACGCCGACCTGCCCGAGGGCCTCGCCGAACAGGTCGTCGACACACTGCTCGAAGGGCTGCGCCCCGGCGGGCGTCCCGACGGCTCACCGTCCGTCAGTTCGGTCCCGCTGTCGTCCTAGTGTGCGCGTTTCGTCACAGAGGGCGCTTTCACAGGGGGTAACCGGAACTCGCCGCGCCGACTCGCTCGTCCTCGCCCCCGTACGGCCGTCGACGGACGGCGGGAACGGAACGGATCATCCCCTAGGGTCGTATGGACACGGGGGCGATGGTGTGCACGGCAGGCAGTGAGGCGACGGTATGGCGCAGCAGGCGTACATGACGGAGACGGACAACGGCGGCTCGGGACCCGAGCGCCGGGGAAACCGGCTTCGCCGCCTGTTCGACCGTATGGCGGGCGGCCGACGGGGCGACCCGAGGATGTGGCGGCGCGGTCTGTTCACGGCCCTCTGCGCGGTGCTGCTGGCCGTGGTCATGCTGGTGCACTCGCACATCCCCAACGCCATCGGCAATCTGGGCAGCCTCATCGAGACGTTCCTGCCCTGGCTGGGGCTGCTCGTCCCGGTGCTGCTCGTGCTCGCCCTGGTCCGCAGGTCCGCGACCGCGCTGATCGCGCTGCTGCTGCCGTCGCTGGTCTGGCTGAACCTCTTCGGCGGCCAGCTCAGCGACAAGACCGCCACCGGCGGCGACCTCACCGTCGCCACGCACAACGTCAACGCCGAGAACCCGGACCCGTCCGGCACCGCCCGTGACGTGGCCGCCTCCGGCGCGGACATCGTGGCCCTGGAGGAACTGACGGCATCCGCCGTCCCGACGTACGAGAAGGCGCTGGCGTCGACCTACCGCTACCACTCGGTGGAGGGCACGGTCGGGGTCTGGAGCAAGTACCCCCTGACCGGCGTGAAGGCCGTCGACCTCGACATGGGCTGGACCCGGGCCATGCGCGCCACCGTGACCGCCCCGTCCGGACAGGTCGCCGTCTACGTCGCCCACCTGCCGTCGGTACGCGTCAAGATGGAGGCAGGCTTCACGGCCCGGCAGCGCGACCGGAGCGCGGAGTTCCTGGGCGAGGCCATCTCCGACGAGCCGCTGAAGAACGTCGTGCTGCTCGGCGACCTGAACGGCACCATGAACGACCGCGCGCTCAACGCCGTCACCTCCCAGATGCGCTCCACGCAGGGCGCGGCCGGCAACGGCTTCGGGTTCAGCTGGCCGGCGTCGTTCCCCATGGCCCGCATCGACCAGATCATGGTCAGGGGCCTGAAGCCGGAGAGCTCCTGGACCCTCCCGGAGACGGGCAGTGACCATCTGCCGATCGCCGCCCGTGTGAAGGTCGCCACAGACGGCTGAGTGCGGCCGTAGGCGGAATAGCAGGCCTGAGAGACTTTGTTCCGTACTTGAACATACAAAGTACGGATCCCCCAGCAAGACTCGAAAGGCTTCCTCATGCCCCTGGCCCTGCTCGCCCTCGCCGTGGGCGCCTTCGGCATCGGTACCACCGAGTTCGTGATGATGGGGCTGCTGCCCGATGTCGCGGACGACCTGCACATCTCGATACCCAGCGCCGGCCATCTGGTGTCGGCGTACGCGCTGGGCGTCGTCATCGGCGCCCCCCTGCTGGCCGCGGTCACGGCCCGGATGTCCCGCCGCACGGTCCTGATCAGCCTGATGGGACTGTTCGTCGCGGGCAACGCGCTGTCGGCCCTCGCGCCCGACAACGGCTGGCTGCTGGCGGCCCGCTTCCTGAGCGGTCTGCCGCACGGCGCCTTCTTCGGTGTGGGCGCCGTCGTCGCGACGAACATGGTCGCCCCCGAGCGCAAGGCGCGCTCGGTCTCCCTGATGTTCCTCGGCCTGACGGTCGCGAACGTCGCGGGCGTGCCCGTGGCGACCCTCATGGGCCAGAACCTCGGCTGGAGGGCGACCTTCCTCGGCGTCAGTGCCATCGGCCTGGCGGCGATCGCCGCGCTCGCGTTCCTGATCCCGCACGACCACGAGCACACCACCGCACAGGGCCTGCGCGGCGAACTCGCCGCCCTGCGCTCCCTCCCGGTCTGGCTGTCGCTCGGCACCACGGTCGCCGGCTTCGGCGCCCTCTTCTCGGCGTACAGCTACATCACGCCGATGCTCACGGACGCCGCCGGCTACGCCGGTGCCAGCGTGACCCTGCTGCTGGCGCTGTTCGGCGTCGGCGCGACCGCAGGCAACCTGCTCGGCGGTCGGCTGGCCGACCACTCCCTGCGGGGCACGCTCTTCGGCGGCCTGGGGTCCCTCGTGGTGGTGCTGGCGTTCTTCCCGCTGCTGATGCGTACGGAGCTGACCGCGGCCGTGGCCGTGATCCTGCTCGGCATGGCGGCCTTCGCCACCGGCTCCCCGCTCCAGCTGATGGTCATGGAGAAGGCCTCCTCGGCCCCGTCCCTGGCCTCCTCCGCCAACCAGGCCGCCTTCAACCTGGCCAATGCCGGCGGCGCCTGGATCGGCGGCCTCGCCCTGGCCGCGGGCTTCGGCGTCACCTCCCCGGCCCTGGCCGGCGCGGCCCTGGCCGTCCTCGGCCTGGCCGTGGCGGCGCTCGCGTACACGGTGGACCGGCGCCGAGCCCCGGTCACCGGCGGTCGCGAGCGGATCGTGGCGAGCCACGTCCCGCAGGAGGCGGAGGCGGTGCGCCACTGACGGTCGCCGGTACGCCGGCGCTGTGACTCGGGCGGCGGCCCGTGGGGTTGGTCCCACGGCTG